>CAZLGO010000062.1:0-10696 GCA_964559295.1 uncultured Methanobacteriaceae archaeon | reverse complement strand
GAAAAGATAAATGCTACAAACCTAATTATTGCAACAGGAGAAAACTTCCCAGATGCCTTAGCAGGTGGAGCATTTGCAATCAAAAAAAATGCTTTGATTTTACTTGTAAAAAGAAATGAAGTTCCATCTGTTGTTTATGATTATCTCGCCATAAACAAAGAAAGATTCAATAATGGCTGGATACTTGGAGGAGAAGTAGCCATCTCCAATGAAGTTGAGGCACAGATTACAGGTTCAAAACCCCCTACCAATAGTATAGATCCTCCTGCCAGTCCAGTCCGCTTGATCTTTATCCATCACTCCACAGGTGAAAACTGGTTAGCAGATGATAACGGAAGGTTGGGAATTGCCCTTCGTGATAACAATTACTATGTCAGTGACACCAACTATGGCTGGGGACCTGATAGCATTGGTGATAGAACCGACATAGGACATTGGTGGGAATGGTTCCGTGGCTCTAAAAGTTCCACTTACCTGAATGCGCTTTACACCGAAGATGGACAACATTCTTCCTATTCGAGAATGTCCACCAATCCTGGAGGCGAAAATGAAATCATAATGTTCAAGTCATGCTTCCCTAACTCAGCCCTCCAAGGCAATTCAAATTATCCTGTGCCTCCAATTGAAAGCAATCCTCTTCGGGGTCAAGATTGTGGATCAGAGTATCATACAGTGGCAAATGCTAAAGGAATTTACATAGATCTTCTGGAATATTTCAAAAGCAGACAAGATAAGTTATTCATCGTTATTACAGCTCCACCGCTTAGTGATCCAACTTACGCAGATAACGCCCGTGCTTTCAATCAATGGCTGGTAAACGATTGGCTTCGAGATTACCCCTATGATAATGTATTCGTATTTGATTTCTACAACGTTTTAACGACTAACGGTGGCAATCCTAATATAAACGATCTTAATCAGGAAGCAGGCAATCATCATCGGTGGTGGAACGATAACATCCAGCATAAGACCGACGGGGACAACGATGGTAATCCAAATGTGCTGGAATATCCAAGCAGCTCTGGTGATGATCATCCAAGTGTTGCGGGCAATCTGAAAGCTACTGGCGAATTTATAAAACTCCTCAATTATGCGTATCATCGATGGAAAAGCTAAAATCCATAGGAAAAAAGGAATTTTCACTGAAAAATCTTGTCCAGAGTCTTGTGTATGTTGTTGGCTGACTTATATTTAACTTACTTTGAAAGTCTTTAGTATTGTATTGTAGTCTTCTTCCGCCTGATTTAAAACAGACGGAGGGCATATTAACTCTATTATATATTCATATCCATCTGTTGTAAACATGGTCATTTTATTTGCTACATTGGGATTGGAAGTAGCAAACTCTCTGGCATTAATACCGTCTCCCACTTTAACCGTTTGTATGGTTGCATTGGTAGTGTTTCTAATTCCCACCTGCACACTTTCAATGTCAATGCCAGTTTCCCCGATCTTTCGCATTTGCACCATGATGTAGGCGGTTTGAGATCTACCACTTTCATCTTGAAGATTAGATGTGAAGGCGGTCTCAGAAAACAGTGCAGTGCTAAAATCCCCTGTTACATGATCATTCGTCCATTCGTTTGGAATTTGAAAAGATACCTTACCTTGGTCGAATGTATTGGTTACTGTACATCCAGATATACTGACTAAAACAAAAATCAACAAGACTGTTGGTATCATGATTTTTTTATCCATATTTAATCACCTTTTGCTTTATAACGATTTTTGAATTTGATTACTAAATATATTTTCATGTAATCCCAGATTCATGAAGGATTAAAATAACATTAAATATAAATTCAATATGATATATGGATCTGTTTAAAAGACAGAGGACTGATGTGATTTATGAAAGTTAAGGCTCATGTCATTGTAAGCGGAAGAGTTCAAGGCGTATTCTTCAGATTCGAAACTCAGAATGTAGCCAGAAAATATAATGTAAATGGATGGGTACGTAATATTCCTGATGGGAAAGTTGAAGCTGTTTTTGAAGGCGAGAAGGAAAATGTGAATAAAGTCATTGAATTCTGCAAAAGAGGACCTTCAGGGGCAAAGGTCACCGGCATTGAGATAAACTGGCAGGATTATGAAGGAGAGTTCAAAGACTTTGAAATACGCTATTTTTAACGGATAAAATCCATATCTTGGAAATTCATTAATTACCGAGGAAATGATGAAAAGCGAAGATAAAGTAGATCCAAAGAAAGAAAGCCGAAGACATCTTATTGGGGGTTTCGTAGCCTTTGCAGCTTTCTGTGGCCTTAGTCTTTTAAGCCGTTTTATTTTGCCGGTGTTCATTCTTGTGGTTATTTTTGGACTTGTTTTTCCCATAGTTTGGGCTAAAATCACTCAAAATTGGGCTTCAATTGGTTTTACACGTCAAAATTTAGGACAGGCGTTACTCTGGGGATTGGGGACAGGATCGGCCATAATGGTATATTCCTACATGATTTTTGGAGAAAAACAATCTTTAACACCTATTCTTGGACTACAACTGGCAATCGGTGTTTTTATGTGGTTTCTCATTGTAAGTCCATTCCAGGAATTCTTTTTCAGAGGATGGTTACAGCCCAGATTTCAGGAAGCTTTAGGAAAATGGTTGGGATTGATTTTGACTTCTATATGCTTTACTATTTGGCATTTATTCCCTCCCTTCGACCTGCCTAACCCCACATCTACATTACCTATAACTTCGATTAGTGGAATTTTATCTACCCTTGGATTGGGGATGATCTGGGGATACGTCTTCCAACGCACAAATAACATCGTTGCACCCTGGATATCACATGCGTTGGCAGGAATTGCCCTTTTGTTGACAGGAACAATGACTTTCGTTCGATATACTTCTTAATCACCAAAAGCGTGATTGTAATTACTTTTAAACATCGCCATCCATTTTTGAAGATATTAGAATAATTATAAGTATTTTTTTATTCCTATCTTTTTTACATGAACAAGGTTAAAGTTGGAGTCTGTGGTTTCGCAAGATCTCAGGATATTATATTCAGTAATCTGCGCTTATTAGAGGTGCAAACGACTTTTTACAAACCAATAAGAAAATCAACAGCAAAAAAATGGCGACTGCGTGCACCAGGGGATTTTGAGTTTACCTTAAAAGCATGGCAGCTCATCACCCATGATGCCACCAGCCCCACCTACAGAAAGGCTAAGCTGAAAATAGAGGCTCAAGAGATAAACGAGTATGGATCCTTTAGACCTACTGATAAGGTCTTTGAAGCCTGGGAAGTTACAAACGAAATAAGAAAGGTTTTGGATGCAAAAATAGTTGTTTTTCAATGTCCTGCAAGCTTCAGGGAAACAGAGGAGAATATAACTAACATGCGCGATTTTTTTAACTCTCTGGACAGAGAAAATATAAAAATGGTGTGGGAACCAAGGGGAAGATGGGATGAAAACAAAATAAGAGAACTGTGTGAAGATCTGGATTTGATTCATGGCGTGGATCCCTTTGCCAAGGATCCGGTTACTCCAGATTTTGCTTATTTCAGGCTCCACGGCTCTCCACCAGGAAAAAGAATGTATCGCTATACCTATACACAGGAGGATTTAAAGAGATTACATAATAAATGCATGGAGTTCTCAGATGTCTACGTACTTTTTAATAACTATAGCATGTATGAAGACTCTCTAAGATTTATGAAGATGATGAGATGATTCATCAATCCTAATTTCGAAAAAATCTTCTATCGAGTAACCTAACATTCTTATTAATCTTTCGAACAACCTATAATCATGGGATGTAAGTACTGTAAAAAATTAAAGGATTATAAGTTCGGAGATTTCATCGCTGAGACAAAATACTGGGTAATTTTCCTTGCTCCTAATCAAAGCAATCTGGGAACATGTGTAGTAGCTTTAAAAAGGCATCTTGGGGATTTAGCGAGACTAAAAAAAGACGAATGGATTGATTTTTCTGAAATTGTTGATAGATTACAGTTCGCTTCAAAGAAGGCTTTTGATGTAACAATGTTCAATTGGGGATGTTTGATGAATACTTTTTATCTTGAAGACGAACCAGACCCCCATGTCCACTGGCACTTTATACCTCGCTACAACCACGAAGTTGAATTTGAAGGTTTGATCTTTAAGGATCCATATTTTGGCTATATGAGACCAAGATCACCAAAAAAAGTTTCAGACGAAGTCAAAAGGAAAATCATTGAAAAAATTAAAGAGAATTTTTAAATATTATAATTTTTATACTTTTTTAGATATCCAATAGATGAACAAAATAGTGGCTATTGTCAGTGCAGATTAAAAAACCTTTGAAAGAACCGCAGACGAAGTTATTGGATTTGAAATTAAAAGGTGAAGAAGTGAAGATATCAAGAGGGATAAGAAATTTCAAAGTTAAAGATGAATTTAGAAAATGTTTAGTTTGCGAATATGAATTTGGATTCCATACGTCCTTTTTAAATTTTTAGAGATTTCTTTTGAAACAAAAATCTCAATTGATAAATAAAAATTCGATTATTAAAGTGAATTACATGACTGAAACTTCCACAAAGAATTACGCTTTAATTGTAGCTGTTATAGCTTCTTTTCTCACCCCTTTTGTGGGATCTTCTATTAACGTGGCACTACCTTCCATAGCCGATGAATTTGTAATTAACGCCATAGTGTTAAGCTGGATTCCAACAGCATATCTTCTGGCTTTGGCTATTTTTTTAGTCCCCTTTGGGAGAATAGCAGATATATATGGTAGAAAAAGGGTTTTCACCTACGGGATAATCATATTTACAATCTCCTCCTTTATCGCTATCTTCTCAACCTCCGGAGTCATGCTCATAATAATCAGAATTTTTCAAGGTATAGGAAGTTCAATGATCTTTGGAAACCTATTTGCCATCATAGTTTCCGTTTTTCCAGCAGGTGAACGAGGGGAGGCTCTGGGAATAACTGTTGTTGGAGTTTTTATTGGACTTTTTCTCGGCCCTGTTTTAGGTGGTTCTCTAACGCAGCACTTCGGCTGGAGAAGTATTTTCATCTTTAATGTACCCATTGGAATACTGGCAACATTTGCGGTTATGAAATTGAAGGGTGAATGGGCAGAGGCTGTAGGCGAAAAATTCGATTTAATTGGTTCAGTAATCCTCGGTTTCTCTCTAATAGTCGTAATGTATGGTCTTTCAGAGCTCCCCGAGATGATTGGTTTATTCCTGATCTTCGCCGGTTTGGTGGGCATGGTAATATTCTTTAATGTGGAAAAAAGAATCAAAAGTCCAGTTATTAATGTAGATATATTTAAAAATAGAGCTTTTACTTTTAACAATATCTCCGCATTTATAAATTATAGTGCAGGTATTCCCATAGTTTTTCTGCTCAGCCTTTATCTACAGTACATAAAAGGGCTTAATTCCCAAAATGCAGGGTTGATTCTCGCTGTGCAACCTATTTTAATGGCTGTTTTTTCGCCTTTTGCAGGAAGGCTTTCTGACAGAATTGAACCAAGAATTGTTGCATCAACTGGAATGGCCTTTATAACAATTGGACTTGTAATTTTTGCACTTATAGATAGGAATACCAGTTTAGTGTTCATTATATCTGGTCTTGTTATAGTGGGAATTGGATATGCTTTATTTTCTTCCCCAAATACAAATGCTATAATGAGTTCTGTAAAAGAGAAGTATTACGGTGTTGCTTCTGCAACACTGACCACCATACGAGTTACGGGGCAGATGTCAGGAATGGGTATTGCTATAATAACATTAGCACTATTTCTTAGGAGTGCTGATATTGTTCCTGGAAATTATGGGCTTTTCTTGGAAAGCACAAGGACTTCGTTTATTATTTTTGCCTTTCTATGTTTTCTGGGAATATTTGCATCTCTTGTAAAGGATAAAAATAAATAATCAGGTAATTACAACTTTAAAACTCGATTAATAGTTGAAAATCCAACAATCTCTCAATCGAAAATTATTAAAGTGTTATACCAGACATTTCTTTATAGATTTAGCTCCAAATAATCCCAAATTATGCCTTTATTCAAATTTTTCGATAAAATCTTCAATTTGGACTATCAAATCATCTATCTGGATGAGGTAATTATCAATCATGCTCTCAATGGACTCATAGGATGCAATTTTGCGATTGCGTTCGGTGATCAGAGACTTTCTTGCATCTATCTCCTTGTCTTTAGTCAATCTTCGTTTACTAAACAAACCTAAAATTTTAGAAGGCTCTTGTATTCTTTGAATTTTTTCCAGATATTGCTTTCTGATAGACATAATGTCCATACGAATATTATATTTAATTTGCCGTAATATTTTTTGCAATTTCTGCAATTTAACTAATGTAGACCTAGCTTCAGCTGGAGAACTCACGTTTATTTCCATATCATCTATGTTCAATTCCAATATCTGTTGGCGATAGAATTTTGGACTCATCGTCCTTTCTCCTCAATCAAATACAACATAGCTTTGATAGGCTGCTAGATTTTTCTTGCCTTGTTATCTAAAAAAACTTTATATCTCATTTAATTCCAATTCTTGGCCCTTTTCCACCTCAAAATCTCCTATTTCTTTAATTTCATCTTCCTCAGATTCTTCTATTCCAATAAGCGGGAATCAATGATGCTTTCAATCTCCTCCAATATAAGTTTTATTTCTCTTACTTCTTTTTCGATTTCAGTCGAAAACATCGCCATTCCCAACTAAATCAACTTAATTATTTAATTTTATCGGAGCTTAATATAAAAAACCATATTAATAATAAATACGTCATAAAGTAGTTTGATGAGGTATATTCTTTTATGAGAAAAAACGACTATAAAAGTTCAATGAGAGTCTTTAATCTTATCCCCCTTTTTTGTAAGTCACTTCCTGAAAAATTGCAATTAGATTTCGGCAAATCTATCATTTTCCATATCTCAGCACTTTAAAGATTTTGATAGGTAGACTAAATCATGGTGATTATTTTTGATGTGAATCCTTGTAGATAAATTGAGATTTTATTTGATTAAAGATCAAAAAGATTGATTTTTAATTTAACCAACTAATATTTCTTTAATGTTCTTGCTTAAGTTTATAGCTCCTTCAAAACCCATTGTAATTTTCTGAGCATGCATAACATCAAGAAGCGGAACATTTGCTTTTGTAGCAGGTCCTATCTCCCCAAGTCCACCTAAGATCAAATCTGGTTTTAATTTTTCAATGTGCTCTAAAACTTCATGATATTCTGGTTCCTTAAGAATAACTGGATTTACACCATTTTTTTTGACAACCCTTGCCAGATTTTTCATCGTATATTTTCCAGAAAAATCCAAACAAACTAAGATAGGTTCCATATCAAGCTCACAGACAAAATCTGTCAGAGCGATAGCCCTTGTTGACCCTGCAACAATTGCAACCTCCCCATCACTCAAATATTTTGAATCTTTTTTTATTTTGCGTTTTACCATATCTTCTTCATTTTTTAACCTATACTCAACATCGAAAAAATCACAGATCCCCTGAAAAAAATTTGATGTTGATGAGACTCCTATTGGTGCCACCTCATACAAAAAAGGAATATCGAACTTCTCTTGCATTATTTCACAGGGTGTGATTCCAGAAGCATCACACATTGGTACGTTTAGGGATGCACGTCCTGCATTTTTTACCGACTTTAGGGTTGAACCTGAAGTTAAAACACAATTTATTTCAATTTTTAGCCTATCAAAACACTTTTTAAGATTATCCAGATCAGGGCCACCTCTAAACTGGCTTACAAGGTTTATAGAATCTTTTTTGGATTTTTGTTCATCCATCAATCTGATCAGAGAAGACAAGCATTCCTCGTAACCATCTATTTGTGTTCCTTCAAAACCACCGGCGCTAACACCAATGATCTCAGCTTTTATTCTATCTTTTGTTTTTCTGATTACTCTTTCTATGTCTTCCCCGATTATGCTACTTGCACATGAACTCAAAACCACAATTAGGTTTGGAGAATATGTTTTGTCTGTTTTTATGATCTCTTTCTCCAATTTGTCTTCTGCTCCAAAGATAACGTCATTTTGATTCATCTCGGTTGTTAAGATCTTAAGTGGCATGCCACTTCGGACACTTAAAAGATATCTAATATGGTATGCACAACCAACAGGACCATGGATCAATGGTAGAGCATCTCTAATTCCCAAAACGGCCCTAATTGCTCCAAAAAGCTTGCAGGTTTTTTGTGGCTCCATGTCTTTTAATATGGTTAACATAAGATATATTGGTTTTGTACAATTGTAATCAAAGCATATAGCTTCAAAAACTGCTTTTAAGTTTTAAATTGTATTATTAGAGTCTAATTACAATCAAAAAAGTATTTTTTAAATACAAAACCCGAAAAAAAAATCGAAAAATTTATATTATATCAACAGATTAATAAGCTTGGATCTAAATCTACATAGATCAAACAAAAGGAGGGATATTATGAAACTTGCAATATTAGGAGCTGGCTGTTATAGGACACACGCAGCCTCTGGAATAACAAACTTTGCAAGAGCTTGTGAAGTAGCAGAAAAAGTTGGAAAACCAGAGATAGCAATGGCCCATTCTACCATAATAATGGGTGCAGAGCTTATGGAATTAGCAGGGATCAAAGATGTTGTGGTCGCAGACCCTGTATTTGACGGCGATTTTAGAGTGATTGAAGACTTTGATTACGAGCAAGTAATAGAAACACACAAAGATGATCCTGAAAAAATAATGCCACAGGTAAGAGAAAAAGTTCTTGAATTGGCAAAAGAAGTACCAAAACCACCTAAGGGCGCAATTCATTTTGTACACCCTGAAGATTTGGGCTTTGAAGTAACAACAAATGACAATGAAGCTGTTGCAGATGCTGACTGGATAATGACGTGGTTCCCAAAAGGGGAAATGCAACCAGACATTATAAAAAGATTTATAAATGATGTTCAAACTGGGGCAACCGTAACACATGCATGTACAATTCCAACAACCAAATTCAAAGATATCTTCGATGGCTTAAACAGGTTTGATCTACAAGTGGCATCTTACCACCCAGGCGCTGTTCCTGAAATGAAAGGTCAAGTGTTCATAGCCGAAGGATATGCTTCAGATGAAGCCTTAAACAAACTCGTTGAACTGGGTAATACTGCAAGAGGAAGTGCATTCAGGTTACCAGCCGAATTGATCAGTCCTGTGTGTGACATGGCTTCTGCGCTAACAGCCATAGCCTACGCTGGACTATTGGGATACAGAGATTCAGTAATGCAAGTTTTAGGAGCTCCAGCAGGATTTGCACAGATGATGGCAACAGAATCACTTGAACAAATTCTTGCTTTAATGAAAAACGTAGGAATAGACAAAATGGAAGAAAAACTTGATCCTGGTGCATTACTTGGAACAGCAGATTCAATGAATTTTGGAGCAACAGCAGAAATACTCCCAACAGTCTTAGAAGCTCTTAAAAAGAGAGCTGGAAAATAACTTATTTTCTTTTTTTATTTTTATTTTTAGCTTTTCGATGTCTCCTCTAACCACGGCTATTTCTACAGTTTTATCAAAGAATCACCTGTAAGTTATTTATATATGATTACAAGTGCCTAAGGGCGGAATCTCTTTTATGTCCTATCCCCTCTCTTAAATGACCCATATAGTTATTAGACGTGATATTATGAATTTATGTCCAAAATGTGGAATAGGACATCTTATAAACAAAGGAATCGGAAATAATGTTGACCCGGTCGCATTTGAACCGTTGAAATGTTTAAAATCTATTGTAATTGGTGCTTATACTCTACTTGGACAAACAAACGACCTGCTTGAACCAACACTCCTTCAGAAGAATAAAAAACAAAATGAGGCTATTGTAAGTTAAAAAATCTTCAAACAAGAAAAGAAACGGAATTTGATCATTGATGAAAAAATTATGCAAAGATAAGGTGAAATTAGGTTGAAGTAAGGGTAAATATATGGTGGACGATGTGGTAAGAAATATTGAAATGTGGAAATGGTGATATTTTCCGCTTTTTCAACGAATTAGTTCAAACTGGTGCAATCGGGGAGTTAACTTATGATAAGGTATAATTTCTCGATTTATACCAATATCCAATGGATTAGTTTTTTATGGATCTATATCAGGTCTTTTTTCTAAAATTAAGTATTCTATCAAGGAATAGTTTATGACTTTCACAGTCATATCTCCATACTATTCTGTCTATTTTAAAGATCACGTAGATTTTTCGCAACTAATTCTAAATATTCCAATTTCCATGCTGTTCCGTTTATTTAATTAACCAAGTGGGGTAATTTTTTTGTTGGGAATTTTTTATTGCGAAAAATTTATATGTCAGAATAAAACAGTCTCAATAGAGGTGGTATATGTGAAAAAGCTTCAAATAGGTTTATTAGTTTTTGTTGTTTGTTTTGTTGTGGCTGTATCTGGATGTACCTCAAATACGTCGACTAAAACATCCGGTTCAAACGCTTCGGCTAATGATGTTAGTATTGTTGTAAATTATCCCGGTAGTTGGGCTGTTGATGTAAGTGGTCAATTCGGATATCGTTCACTATCAGGTACTGGAGATCAAACAACGAATATAGGTAGTGTAACTGGATCTGTAGTTGCTGCTGCCCGCAAAACAGAAGGAGGCAATGAGGTTCTAACCGTTTCGATCACTAAAGGGGGAAAAACACTTGCTTCACAAAGTACCTCTGCTCCATGGGGTGGGGCTACTGCA
>CAZLGO010000061.1:0-10875 GCA_964559295.1 uncultured Methanobacteriaceae archaeon | reverse complement strand
TATTCATCCTTGCAGGATAGTCCATAAAGCCTCGGGCGGGAATTGAACCCGCGACCACGAGATTACGAGTCCCGCGCTCCACCAGACTGAGCTACCGAGGCACTTTTTAAGATCTAATCAAATTGATCCAATCTCCTATGATATCAGCATTTTTGTGTATCAATTACTGTTATGATGATAAATTCAATTATCATGGCTAATAATTATATAAATATCTACTCTAAAAGATGAATGACAAAAATAAAAGGATTCCATTTCATTGATACTTCTGTATTTGCCAGGATCCAAGGTTTATAAAAACGATTATACTTTGAGCATATTTCATTAAAATTTGATCTTGACTATAATTTCTTTTAGTGGATTCTATTTGAAAAAAAGAAGAAAAGGAAAAATAAAGTTTTAGAGCCAGATCTGAGCGTTCATCGGGTGAAAGTACCGTTTCTTCCACCATAGTCAAACATTTTAACCACTACTTCACGGGGTAGACCGTCGAAGCTCACAGTGAAATTAGCTGCCGTGTTTGTCAGCTCCTCTTTGAATACATTTCCACTCCAATGGGTCAGATTGAGCGGAACTGGGTTATTACCAGGATATAGTTGTAGCCCACTGCCGTTCTGGACAATTGTAATTTTGCCGTAGTAATCAGAGTAATATTCTCCCACATAGACTTCAAGAGGCAGATGAGGGGTGGCATTGGTGGGCTTATCAGGTAAGTGCTCGTAGGGATCCTTTTTCATTTGCTCCTCCACCATTTGCTTTAAAATAGGCCAATAATCGATTTCGCTTTTACCTTTAAGATAGAGGTCATAAAAAGTTAGAGCTAGCGCCTGAGTAAAGGCAGCCCCATACGGTCCTTCATTGGAAAGAAAAACCACCCCTAACTTGTCTGGAAGTATGATGCCCATGTAGCTGTTGGAGGTTATGACCGACCCTGCGTGTTCCAAGAAGACCCTTCCTTCCTTGGATGAAACCCCCCATCCCAACCCGTATGCAGATATCGACTTATCGGTCGATGCTAAAAAAATGTGGGGTTTATGGGTCTCAGCTATGGATTGTGGAGAGACCACCTGTTTTCCGTTAAACTTACCCCCGTCGAGCTGGAAGCGAAGCCATTTTACCATATCGTTTATAGACGAGCTTATACTTCCAGCAGGAGCCATAGCATCAAAATCGAGAGGTTCTTGAACCATAACTGTACTGTTTATGGTCATATGGTTACAGACCTTGTTTCCGGAATTTACAAAGTCAACAAAACGGGCACTGGTGGCGTTCATTTCCAAGGGTTTGAATATCTTCTCTGCTATTAGCTCGTACCATTCCATTACAGAAGCCCTGGTGGCGGCTTCACCTGCCAGGGTAAATAAGATGTTATTGTATTCAAAGGTGGTACGAAACTCAGTATCTGGTTTCATGAACCTCATTCTGTAGATAGATTCTGCAGTGTTGTACTTGAATGTAAGCACCAGTTCATCCCCTGTATGTTCTGGAAGCCCGCTTCTGTGGCATAGAAGGTCTCGGATGGTAATGTGTTGGGTTACCCAGGGATCATACATCTTGAATTTAGGGTAGTGTTGGATCACCTTATCATCCCAGTCTATTTTACCTTCATCCACCAGTGAGGCAATGGTAGCTGATGTGAAGGCTTTGGAACATGAACCTATCTGGAATACGGTGTTTGGATCCACCGGGTCAGAAGATCCAATCCTTTTCACCCCCAGACACTTAAGGTATACTGTTTGATTCTGGTATACCACTGCCACTGCCGCTCCGGGAACACAGCTCTTCTGGAATGTTTCTTTCACATATGCATCGAATTTGAGTATAATTTCTTCTATCCCTTGAGCACAAGTAAGGTACTTCTGCACAGGCACTTGTATGTTTGGATAGGCTTTTATATCACTCTTATACATCTGGTTTTCCATGATAGGTGTGGAAACATGGGAGATGCTAGGCGGCGTAGAGGTTAAACTCTCCTGCAGCATGATGTTGGAGGATTTAGGGGGTTCTGGAGGCAAATAGACAACATAGAATAGAATAACAAAAGCTACAACAAAAATAAGACCAGTAAAAATCTTTTTTTCCCTCATCTAATTCCTCCATTTTATCAAACTACAACGATTTCTGTTGGATATTAGGTGTATATATCTTTTCCATGCATATAAACATAGTTCGTATTGATTTCTGCAATTTAAATCCATCTATGAAATTTTTAAGAAATACAATAAAAAAAATCAAAATTCATTCAATGTTTTCTGTTTTGACATAAAATCCCTAAGATCGATTTTCATGCCATCCCACGCTGCGATTGTATTGATCCCAGTTTTCTTTTTTATGATCTTTGCTTCTTCATCTGCATTATCCAAAATCATTTTCATTCCAAGATGAGTCATTATAGCAAGTTTGGGTGAAACCTCATCAACAAGCATTGCAAAATCTTTAGTGCACATATGTCCTCTTATCCTTTCACCCCTGGGTCTTATGACACTTGCTATTAAAACATCGGCTCCCTTGTGATATCTGCTTAGATCCTTGAAGTATTCTGTATCTGAAGTGTAAGACAATGTGAAATTTTCAACTTGAAACTTAAATCCTATTGTTGTTGGATCCCCGTGAATAGCCTTCGTTCCTTTTATCTTAATGTTTCCAATTTTTTTTGTCTCATGAGCCTTGATGATCGCAACCTCACCTGCTTTTTTTAGATGGTATTTTGAAATACATGGCCCAAAATTTTTATAGCCTTCAATAACACTTCTGCTTCCTATTACTATGCCTTTTTTCCTTGTCATTCCTCTGGTCATAGCCTCTATGAGAACTTCAGCATCTGTGTAGTGATCTGGGTGCGAATGGGAGATCAAAATCCCATCTAACTTAAGTGGATTCAACCCAAACTGGTGGGTTCTAACCAAAGCTCCAGGACCAGGATCAACATGAAGATTCTTACCATCTATTCCATCTATTCTAAATCCGCCTGTCATTCTCTTCTGGGTGATGGTTGCGAAAGCGTCCACCACCACTTCCTAAAAATGTTAAATTCATTTATTCACCTACCCTGCATAATATAACATCACACTTTAACATAGCATTTGTTCTTTTAACACAGAGATTTTCATTCTCTATAACCACAAGATCCCCAACAGCTACTGCAGACGGATCCTCTATATCCATTACAACTACATCACCAGGCTTTGCAACCACATTCCAATTTATATCCAATGCCTCTGTATCCTCATTTAAAACTATGTCAACTTTATTCCCCTCGATCTTTTTAACCCTTCCAACTTCACCCTGATCTATTATCTTTGATGACATCTCGATCGTTTTTGCGGTATTGATCAATTTTTCTTTTAATTTTTTCCTCCACTTTTCAAGTAATCGAACATCTCGGACTATAGTTTCTCTTAAAATTTTCTGAGCTTGTTTTTTATCCATATGGCTTTGCTTGATGAATATATCGTATTCCCTGCTTACCGACGGCGTTTTTTTGGATACCTCGACCACAACCGTCTCAAAGATATTTCCTATGTCTTTTAAGCTTAAACTGGACTCCCATCGTTTTTTTATAGCATTATTTGCTATTTTTTTGGTTATCTTGTTTCCAAATACGACTATTGCACTGTCTCCCTTTTGTATCCTATCTATTTTAGAGCCTACAAGTTCAACTATGTTATAACCATTGGTCGTTCCATATATTCTTCTTCTTTTGGTTTCAAAAGGTGTTGTGTGCTTAACTTCACCAACTACAACGTCTCCAATGCTTCGAACTTTTTTTGCATCATCTGTTATCTTAAGAGTGATTCCAAGTTTTTCGGCTCTTCTAATCAACTCTTCTTTAGTCTTTATGGTCCCAGAATATAACTCATCCTCGAGCTTCTCTCTTTTATCCTTATCTCCAAAATAAGCAATTCTTCTTTTATCCCCTATGATTACGCACCCTTGGCTTCCAATATATGCCATTATAAGGCTCATTTAAATCACCACGATTTTTTAAAGTTTTTTAAACAATAATCCCCAAATCTGTTATTTTAAAATTGACATGGCCCATTTGTGGAAATTTTATTATCCACAGATAAGAATATGTGATTCATCGAAAATAAACACATCTGAATAGTTCAATAATGGGTTTTAAAAAAGACTTTCTCTAAATTATCAGTCATATTTAGTTTTCAAATTATCTGACATGATCAACATTTATATAACATTATGAATATATATTCACAACGTGCCAAGACCAAAAAGATTTAGAAGAATATTCTGTAAGCCAGCAATAAGATGCTTTAGACCTGATTTGGGTGATGATATTGAAGAGAGATCCATAGAAATTACATTGGATGAGTTCGAATCAATAAGGCTTAAAGACTACCATAATGTTAGACAAAATAAAGCTGCTGAGATCATGGGCATCTCACAACCCACCTTCAATAGAATTCTAAATTCTGCGAGGAAAAAACTTGCTGAAGCATTAGTCGAGTCTAAAACAATAATAATTAAGGGAGAGGATTATATAACAGATAAAAAAAGATATAAATGCAAAATTTGCGGATTTGAATGGTATAGCCCCACAAAGGAATATGAAGAATGTCCAGATTGTGGTTCTGAAGAGATATACACCATTACAGCTGAAGAGATTCAAAGACCATTAGAACAGCCAGGTTCCAGAGGAGTATATGGTGTTAGAGGTATAGGTGCGGGTCCTCCAAGAGCATGCAAATGTCCACAGTGCGGATATGAAACTGAAAAAACCAGGGGAGTACCATGTAGGACCATAAAATGCCCTAAATGCGACATTCCGTTATACGGAGCAGATTAAAGAACCTGTTTTTTTAAATTGCAAGCTGCAGATGAAAATGATTTTTGTATGTACCTCCAATTCGTAATTAGAACGTTTGAAAAACATGTTTGTGGCATAGGATTCCTACTGAAACTTTTCTACCAAAAATAACAAAATTGATATCTTTCAAACTTACAACCTTGTTTTCTCTAATCAGGACACCACCCGATTATTAAAATTTATTATCTACCTTGTATAGATCATAGAAAGTGGAAAATATGAAAAGTAAAATTTTTACCATCTTTATAATAATGTTTATCGTCTTCTTTTATGGTTGTATTCAATATGAGATAGATAATATAAATAAACTTTCTCCTACCATAAATGAACATCTCAAAAAAGGTAATGAGTTTTACAACAAGGCTGCATTAAATTCAAACGGATATTATTTTGAAAGCGGACTTGAAAGCTGTGATAAAGCTTTAAATGAATTTAATTTAGCCAAATCCTCTGCAAAAAAGGCTTTAGAATATGCAATAAATTCTGAGGATAAGATCTTTATCCAATATTTAGAATGTACTCTTGGTGAGATAGATGCGAAAATAAACGCCACTTCAGAGCTTAAATTGGCTATTGAACATTTTAAAGAAGGATACGACACAACTGCAAATTCTCATGTTTACGAAGCAAATGAATTAATGGAAAAGGCTATGGAATACAAGAGAAAGAGAGAGGAAATAGTAAAGCAAAATCCTAAGAAATTTAAAAAAGCTTGATTTTAGAGGTGCATTCATGATAAAAAAATGCGCTGGATGCAAAGGCACAGGCTACAATGTTATAAGTTACAAGGTCTGCGAGAGTTGTCATGGAACCGGTATTCAAAGCAAAGTGAACATTAAAGATCATTTTAAAGGTATTTCAAATAATGCCATGAAGCATTTTGAATTGGATGAAAAGCATGAAGTTCCGTGTAGTGTATGCAAGGGCAAGGGAGAGATAGAGGTAAGAGAAACTTGTGAGGAATGTGAAGGTAAGGGAGAAATAAATGTATGCAAAAAGTGTGGTAAGGTAATTGAACCCCCATCTGATTTTTGCAAGGATTGTGAAACCAAAAATAGAATCTTCGTTCTGCATCCGGCATGTGATATAAATGATCTTAAGATAGGAGAAAATTACAAAGGGAAGGTTACAAGAATCGAGAACTACGGAATCTTTGTAGGTCTTAACAAACATGTTTTTGGTCTTTTGCGCATGAGAATGCCTCCCTACAATATTGGTGATGAACTTTTTGTCAAAATCATTGATATTAAAAAAGCAAGAGGCGAGGTAGACCTTGCATTATCCAATATTCAGGGGAGTTATGAGATAGTCAAGTTAAAAAAGGATATTAGAAGGACCAAAATAGCCGAAATAACCAAAAAACTAATTGGAAACGCTGTAAGAATAGTAGGGGAAGTTATTCAGATTCAGCAGACCTCTGGTCCCACTATATTTACAATATCAGACGAAACTGCAACAACATGGGCAGCAGCGTTTGATGAACCGGGTATTAGGGTCTATCCAAACATAAATACAGGGAATATAGTAGAGGTAATAGGAGAGGTTTCCCTCCATGGAGGAAAAATACAGATAGAGTCCCAATCAATTGAAAGACTCCATGGTAAGGAGTCTCTAAAAGCAAGAAGACTCATAGACGAGGCTATTGATAGAAGGGCTGAGCCAGAGATCACAGAACTTTTAATTGAAAGTGAAGTTCTGGAAAAATTAAAAGATCGGATGATGAATGCTGCAAAAGCTATAAGAAGAGCAGTTTTTGATGGTCGATCCATCTTGGTAAGGCATCATGCAGATGCAGATGGTATATGTGCAGGTATTGCTATCGAGAAGGCTGTAATTCCACTCCTAAAGGAAATAAATGTTGATAGTGATGCGCAATGGCATTTTTTTAGAAGAGCTCCAAGTAAAGCTCCCTTTTATGAATTGGAGGATGTTGTAAAGGATTTGTCATTTGCACTGGAGGATATGGAAAGGCATGGCCAGAAACTCCCTTTGATTGTTCTCTTGGACAATGGTTCAACTGAAGAAGATCTTATAGCACTAATGAAGGTCAAGATCTATGATATGGAGGTTGTTGTGGTGGATCACCACTATCCAGGTGAGGTGAATGATGGAAAAGTAGCTGTAGATGATTACGTAGATGTACATGTGAATCCATACCTCGTTGGCGGAGATTCCCAGATCACAGCAGGTGCACTCGCTGTTGAGATAGCTAAGATGGTGAATCCAGAGGTTAAGGAGAAGCTCATGCATTTACCAGGTATTGCGGTTATTGGAGATCATGCGCATTCTCATGAGGCTCAAAGATACATAGAAATTGCAGAGAAGAGAGGATTCAGCGAAGAAGAACTTGAAAAAATCGCAACTTGCATTGATTTTGAGGCATTTTATTTAAGATTTTTAAACGGCAGGGGGATCATAGACACCATTCTGGGTCTTGGAAACAGGGAAAAACATATGAAACTGGTGGATGCTCTTTATAAAGAATCCCAAAGGAGGGTTGAGATGCAGCTTAAAGCGGCTCTTCCCAACCTAAAGACTCGAAAACTCCCCAACGGAATCACATTCAATGTTTTAAATGTTGAAAAATATGCCCATAAATTCACCTTCCCGGCTCCAGGTAAGACCTGTGGATTTGTGCATGATCACGTGGTAAAAAATAATGGTGAAGATAAACCTATTGTAACCCTTGCATACGGACCTGATTTTGGAGTTATAAGAGCTACAGATGCTGTAGGCGAGATTTATGGATTTAATTTGAATAATATTGTGTTAAAATTAGCAGATGAGATTCCAGAGGCAGGGATTGACGGTGGTGGACATGAATGCGCTGGTTCTTTGAAGTTTGTTGAAGGAATGTCTAAAAAAGTGCTTGAATCCTTTGCATCAAAAGTTGCTGCTCTCAATAAAAAATAGGAAAAAATGGAATGGATTATGAACAACCCAGGTTATTTGTATCCTCCAGCCAACTCCTTATTGACACCTACGACTTCATGAGGTAGCTCTTTTAGATCTTCTGGAACTGGTCCCAATGCATCTGCTTTTGTCTGATCATCGATAACCGAGCCTGCAGGCACAAGTCTACCATCAGGTATCTTCACGTTGTTTGTTACCACTGCATTGTGAAGTATGACGCAGTTTTTACCTACGGATGCCTTAAATATTACTGCACCAAATCCAATGAAACTCTTATCATCTATAAAGACTGGTCCATGGACTATACAACCGTGTGCCATTGATACTTCTCTTGCAACATAAACAGAATATTTTTTACCTCCAACAACGACTCTGGGGTCTTTAAGCCCATGTATTATCACCCCGTCCTGTATGTTGCAACCATCACCAATGTATATGGGCGATCCCTCATCTCCACGCACCGATGCAAACGGTCCAACATAAACATTCCCTCCGACAGTTACATCTCCTATCACTCTGGCAAAGGGATCCACGAAGGATGTGGGATCTATTTTTGGGGATTTTGCCTCTGGATTCCAAGATGTTAATGGACTTGCGGAGATATTAGATGAGTCCAGAAGCCCGTATAGAGATACACAGAGCGCAATAATTGCAAGGATAATTGCAATTGTGCTTATGTATTCGTATTTCATCTTGATCTGCCTCTCAATTAATTTTAAAAATTAAAAAAATAAAGGTGTTTATGCCTTGGTTTCCGATTTTTTTGTTTGTTTTGTTTCTTCCCTAGATTCGACCGCAGCTTCAGTTTTTTCTTCTGTTTTCTTCTCTTCGTTTAGTTCTTTTTTCTCTTTTGCCTCTTCTTTTATTTTAAACTCTGTTTCGCGTTGGGCTCTTTTGAACTCACCAACAGCCTTACCCATCCCCTTGGCAAGTTCTGGAAGTTTCTTTGAACCGAAAAGCAGTAGTACCACAAAGAGAATTATCAGAAGTTCTGGCAATCCAAGTCCGCCAATCATTTTTTCACCTCCTTAACCAATTGATACATCTTTAACCTCCATTTTATCCCTATGGATGTATTTTGTCAAAAGAACACTTACCTCAAACAAAAGGATCATAGGTAATGTGACAATAAGCTGAGTAAATGGCGTTGGATCAGGTGTTAAAATTCCTGCAATTACCAAAATACCAACGTAAACTCCTTTTCTGTTACCTGTAAGGGTATCAGAATCAATTAGATCAAGGGATGCAAGGGCGCAACAGACCAGTGGTAATTCAAAGAGGAGCCCAAACGTCAGTATCATAAGAAGTACAAAGGATATAAAATCGCCCAGAGTTAAAAGTGGTATAACCCCAGCAGAGGTTGCATAACCTAAAAGAAACTTAAGTGTTATAACAAGTACAGTTTTGTATGTGAAGATAGCTCCAATTCCAAAAAGTATCAATGCAGGAGGTATAGTTTTCATTAAAAAAGAATTCTCAGAGCCTTTAAGAGCTGGTTTTAAGAACTTCATGATTTCATAGATAATGTATGGTAGAGCGACAACAAACGCAACAAGCAAGGATACCTCTATTTGCGCCCATATAGCCTCTAAGGGACTTATTACAATCAAACGAATCCCTTCAGGCAGTAAATCATTCTGAATTCTAATAAGAAGTTGATTAGCAAATGGGAATGTTACACAAGATACAGCAAGAACTACGATAATTATTCTTATCAATCTACTTCTTAGCTCTTCGATATGGGAAATCAATGGCTCTTCCATAATTTACACCGTTATTTAGGATATTAATTATCATATCTATCGCACTTTCCAAATTTTCTGTTATATCGTCTGAGAGTTCCAATGATTCTTCTATTTTATGGATCCTGATGCCAAGAATACATATATTATCTAAGATCTCTTCCTGATAGACTGATTTTATCATCGAGAGGATATCCAATAGATTAACATCATGTCCTGAGAAGTAATACTTCTTTTTTTCTTTTACTAGATGGGATGCCTTCATGAGTATGATGCTTTCTGTATCATGATTGGATCTTACAGCATCGATCACGATGATCTTTTCATATTTTTCAATTAAACTAAAGAGAACCCATCCATATGTTCCACCGTCTATTATATCCACATGATCTGGAATATCCATCTCCTCAAGCTTTTGAATTATTCGAATCCCTACGCCATCGTCTCCAAGTAACAGATTTCCAAAACCAACAACACAGATCATCTGATCCCGCTGAAAAAAAATTTAGAGATGTCGCCTTATGGCGCCATCTGGGTATTTCAGTTCTATCATGTGGGAAGAACATGAACAACAGGGGTCAAATCCTCTAACACTTCTGCTTGCGTCTCCCAGAAGTAGTTTTTCGTCATCAGTCGGGGCACGACCTAACAATGCTGCTGTTTCTGGTCTTATTTCCACTAGATCATCTGCCACCGCTTCCTCTATAGCCCCTGTGTTTGCTGTAGTTGGAACCATGCAATCATACGCTGTTGCTGTTAGAAGTCCTCCTACGGTTATTCTGTGTATTAGTGTTCCACGTGGTGCTTCGATTACACCTATGCCAGATCCTGCCTTCCTTGTTGGAGGTATGTAACTGTCAACTTGAGCTACTGCATCTGCCCAACCACCATTCAGGATTCTGTCGATCATTATGACCGTTTCTATGAGTCTTGTTATGTGCCTGTTTCTTGTTGTTGGAGATAGTATGTCAGCTGCAGTAACACCCCAATCAGATGCGATACTATCAACTGTTGATTTTACAACCGCATCTCCTGCCTTGTATGCAACCGCAAGCCTTGCAAGGGGTCCTACTTCACAGACATAGTTTTTACCGCCGTAAGAATAGTAGGGTCTTTTGGTGTAGCTGTAGTAAGTTGGAAGGCTTATTACGCTTCCGTAAGGCGTTATAACTTCTTCTTTTACGTTTGCCGGGTCAAATGGCACAACGGTAGCTTTGTTAAAGTCTGTTGGATTTGCGGGATCTCTTATTACAACTCCACCAGATGTTCCGTAGTATGAAAAGGATCCAGAAACACCACTGTAGAACGGAATACCTGAACTCATATAATTGCATGGTCTTCCTCCAAAGTCATTTCGTATAGCTAAATGTGCTCCTTTTAAGGTTGGTACGA
>CAZLGO010000060.1:0-10954 GCA_964559295.1 uncultured Methanobacteriaceae archaeon | reverse complement strand
CAAAATGAAGTTATAAGAATTCTCAGAAAATCTCAGAAAATCTAGCACCTTAAATTATAGGATAACTCAATAAAAAAATGGATATCATCTTGCCAGCCCATAAGGTAGTCAGGGAAATAGGAGTGGTTAATAAGGCTTCAAATTTCCTGACGAGCTTTTCATCACCGAATTTTTCTTGAATAAAAGGAAAACTTAGTATCCACATGGCAAAAGGAGGGATCATTATAAAAGTCAGCTCCATGAATAATTTTCGCATGGCTTCGGCATGAGCCGATTGGGTAACGAAAATATACCCTACACCTAAAAAAATAAAAGTGTTCAGAATGAAAGAGAACAGATAATCTCTGCGCGACCAAACCTCTTTTACCTCTTTTAAGAGTAGGACTTTCAATTGAGTATTCATGTTTCTCCCTCTTTATCTGCAACTAAATTGAGGTAAACCTCTTCAAGTGAGGATCTGACTCTCCAGGTATCCAAAACTTTCCTTTCTGCCAATTCAGAGATATTAAAATCCTCTTCTGGATAAAATGAAACCACTGGTCCCTCCACCTTTATTTCATAGCCCATATTTTGTAACCTTTTGGCTAAGAAATCCGCGTCGGCTGGGGACTCAAGACGAATAAATAGTTTTGACTTTCCAAACTGACTTATAACCTCTCTTAGAGTACCATTAGAGATCAATTTTCCCCTTTTTATAATGGCGATGTGGGAACAGATCTTCTGTACCTCCTCCAGATCATGGGAGGAAAAAAATATGGTTTTGCCTTGAGCTGCTAACTCCTTAATCATATTTCTGATAAGATACCTTGATTCGGGGTCAACCCCCACGGTAGGTTCATCCAGTACCAAAATATCAGGATCAGAAACCAAAGCTCTTGCTAGAGCTAATCGTTTGCGCATTCCGTGTGAATATCTGGCAACTTGAACATCGGCCCATTCAGATAATTTCACGGAATCAATGACGTTTCTCGCCTGTTTTACTGCCTTTTGACCGTCCATACCATATAGTTCTCCCCAAAAAACCAGGTTCTGTAAGCCAGTTAGTTTTTCATATAAACCATCGAATTCTAACATAGATCCAATATGCCTTCTCTTATTCATGGATTTGGCGTTTTCAGGGTAGGTTTCTTCTCCTAATACACTAACTTTTCCCGAAGAAGGTTTAATTAGTCCTAATATGAGCTTAATGGTGGTGGTCTTTCCAGAGCCATTTGGACCTAAATAACCAAAGATCTGACCTTTTCTAACTTCGAGGGAAATTCCTCTCAAGGCTTCAAAATTTCCGTAAAACCTGTGAATTTCATTCAGATTTATGAGAACTTCGGCCAACTTTTTTTGCCCCCTCTAAAATTGATATTAATTTAGGATTTCTTCCCCAAGAGCATTTCTCTCCAATCTCATGATACTTTTGAAGTCCCCTTGCCAAACAACGCTGGCAGAACCACAAATGTTCACATTCACCACATATTTCGGGCTTGGGATCTTCTAATTCAATTAAAAGTGAGGAAAGGTTTCTCGAAAATATTGTACCTAAATCTTCGTAATAAACATTTGCCAAAGAAAGATCATCAGGATTAGACATGGGGCACATCTTTACTTCTCCATCAGGAGTAATACACACGGTTCTGCTAGCTGCTCCACAGTTGAGCTTACTCTCATTTTTTCCTTCACCAATTATTGGAATATAATCAGGATTTTCAAATAAAAAATCACCAAACTCTTGTTTAGTAATCTCTACTTGTTCAATTAGTTGATCCATATCTTCAGGGGAAAAAATAAGCTCAGAAGATTTTCCACGACCCATTGGAACTACAGTAGAGAGTATCATCGATGTAGCCCCTAATTTTTTAGCTAAATTTACCGTGGAAAAAATCTGATCAACGTTCATGGGGGTTAAGGTCATAGCAGCCCTAATGACAAATCCTTTCTTACTTAACATCGCAATAGCCTTCTTGGCATTCTCAAATGCTCCTTTCTGGCCACAAAACCAATCCATGTATTCAGAATTATCCCCATTTAGATCAACCTGGAAATATAATCTATTCTTATACTTACTGAATAGTGTTATATGGTCTCCATTAAGTAAATAGCCATTAGTATTAACTCCTACTAAAGGGAAATGTTCTAAACAATGCTCCATTATAGAAAAGAAATGCGGATGAACTAAGGGTTCACCGCCTGTTAACTCGATTATTAAAATTCCAAGACGCTTTAAATCAATTAGTACTTCAAATAATTTATTTTTTTCCCAGAATTGATCATTTTCAGGCCCACTGTTAATATAACAGTGCCTACAAGAAAAGTTACACTTGTAAGTAAGTTCAATTGAAGCATGCGTAGGAGTTGGAATTTCCCAATTTCCTGTAGTTTGGAAATTTACAGATTTTGGCTTATCTAATATGTCTACAAATGATCTTGACTCTTCTAGATATGATTTTACTGTTTTATATATGGAATTATAATTTTCTTGGTAGTGTAAAGCAAGTTTTCTAGCGATTTCTTCTAAACTGGTCTTACCGTCACATTTATCAAGTATTCTTGCTGCATCTTCATTTATTACATGACCAGTATCGTTACTTCCAAGGGTGAAAGGATAAACAAATCCATATTCCGGCCCTTTGTGTAACTTATAACCCTCTTTTAATATAGGAAATCTTTTTTTATTTGATGACATAATATCGCCTCATTTTTTAAAAAATCCCCGGGGATCTGATTAATCCCTGAAGATCTAATTTTAGTTGTCACACTTTCAATGGTATTGGCTCTTCGCAAGTGCAGAAAGTGCTCCCAGTATCATTAGAGCAAAACTGGTGACACAACCTATACAAGCCAAACAGCCTCCACATACTGGGCTGCCACCCAATGTTACAGGATTCATGCAGTTCACCTCCGCTAATACTTCATCATTATTTATTACATTTGTATTAATAAATATTTCCTTAGTATTATTTTTGAACTATACAAGTTGATGACAGAATTAATTTCGAATTATTTGAAGTTATAACCAATTAAAAAAAGATTTTTTATTTTTGTCTCTATGGTTTTAGTCGCCTGATTTTGGGACTAAAGCTACATATACTCTGGCGAAATTGTTAGATTCGTAGGATTCTACATTAAAAAACTATGAATTTTCCTGATCTAATCATCCTCTATTTTTGAGAGAACATTTTTAATATATTCAATTGAGTTGTACAGCTTTTCCAAATCTTCATCATCAGAAATAGGAAGGTTTCTCTTTATCATCTTAATTTTATATTTTCGCTTCGCCATTCGCTCAAACACTCTTTTCCTTTATTTGTGATGGTGATGTTAATCACTCTTCGATCATTCATATCCGGCACTCGCTTGATCAGTCCTTTTTCAACAAGTTTATCAGTCATATAGGTCATATTTTGTTTTTTTATGCACATTAACCTCCCAGTTTTTGATATAGGCAGTGTTCCTGCATTTCTTAGTATTAATAATACTTGATAGTAAGAAAAGGGTATTTTACTGTATCTTCCAAGAGTTTTATACTTAAAGAGGGTTTTTAAAAGAGTTGATATGATAAATAAATTATCCAACATTTTGCTTACTTTATCATCATCCACCTTAGAACACCACACTCATCTCATCAGAATATATGATATAGGACCTGTAGAAAACATACAAATTTGTACATAAGCTATTATCAGGTAAGATGATCTATAGGTGTTTTGATCGAAATGATATTTATTAAAGCTTATCTATGCATTTAGAGTGCTGAGACTCTTTACGATCTTATAATCACGAATATTTCAAAGCATCATATGTTCATCATCATCTTTTGATGATGATTTCTACAGAGCCTAAATATATAAATTAAAATATATAAATATATTACAATAGTCATATTTATTAATAATAATATTTTTTTACTATAGTAAAAGGTTTTAGTAGGAAATATAATATTTTAAGCATAAAAGGGAATAATTTGTTTAAAAGGTTGGAAATAGGAAAATAACTCTGAAAACAAACCTCTGCCGTTAAAATTATATTTAAACATTTTTGAGGGATTCAAAGAAAAATTTAAATTTATATGTTAAATTCTTCCGATTTACATTCAAAAACAGCAGAATTTGACTAAAAAATCTAAAGAAGAAATATATTCGCTCAGTTTTTATTGAATTGGAACAACTATCTGAGGAATCATGAGTAATAAACTTCATATAATATATCATATAATGTCAAGATGACATTGGATACACTACATTAGGAGGGATTGGATGGGGATATACAGGTTATCCTTTAAGAATTTGCGTAGAAGAAAGCTTAAAAGCGTTTTAACAATGTTATGTATAGTTATTGGAGTTTCTACTCTGGTACTGCTTGTAGGTCTAGGTGCGGGGATGACCTCATCTATAAAAGAACAGACAGAATCCCTTATGGGTGATATAATCATTACCAAGGGTGGAACTGGTCAAATGGCTGCTATGGGTCCTACAACCACTATGGAAAGTAACATGAATCCAGATTTAGTCTCTAGAATAAAACAAAACCCACAACTTTTTGATATCAAAGAGTATGTTACCTTCATTTCAGAAATAAAAAATACACCCATAATGGTACAGGGTACCAATGATTGGAGTCAGATAAAAATAGAAAAGGGAAATTCGGGAGTGGTTATTGACCAAGATTTGGCTGATAATTTAGGTTACAAAATAGGGGACAAAATAAAGATTAAAGACCAGGAAATGGTCATTACTGGCATAGCTACCAAGTCAGGAGGAATACTGTATGTGGACATCGAAAAAACACGTCCTCTGACTGATAATAAGATTTCAATGCTTTCAGCCCGTACACGTGGCGATCCCAAGGTTATAAGCAAGGAATTGGAGAACAGTATAAAGGATGTGGACGTTTTAACTAAATCAGATATTTCAGAAGAAATAGATAAAATGACTCAAAGCATAATGCTCTTTATAGGGGCAGTCGCCAGTGTAGGACTTATAGTAGGAGTTATAAGCATTGTGAATACCATGCTAATTAACGTTATGGAGAGAACCAGAGAACTAGGAATATTAAAAGCCATAGGATTTACAAACAGGGAAATAATGGGAAGTACTCTTCTGGAAGCAGCCCTCTTAGGCTTCTTTGGAGCTATTCTAGGGGTTGCTTTGGGAGTTATAGCAATAATAATATTATCCAAAATTCTTAATATGAGAAATGTATCTTCTATGTTTCCACTATGGCTTATACTGGGAGTTATAGGTGGTGTGACACTTTTAAGTGTCCTGGCAGGTCTTTATCCCGCCTGGCGAGCTTCTAAATTAAATGTTGTAGAGGCGTTAAGATATGAATAACAATGTACTGGTATTTCAAGATGTATGGAAAACCTATCCGATGGGAGAGGAAAAGGTAGATGCTTTGAAGGGTTTAAATCTAGAGATAGAACAAGGATCCTTCACAGCCATCATGGGTCCTTCTGGATCCGGAAAATCCACCCTACTACATCTGGCGGGAATTCTAGACATACCAAGTAAGGGAACGGTGCTAATGGAGGGTAAGGATACTCAGAAACTATCTGGGAGAGAACAGGCACACCTGAGAAGAAATAAAGTAGGGTTTATATTTCAGCGCTATAACCTCATGCCCCAACTTACGGCACTGGAAAACGTACTTTTACCGATGGTATCAGCGGATCAAGAAAGGGTAAAGTCTTTATTAGATATTGTGGGGCTATCCGGTAAATATGATAGATTTCAAGGGCAGCTATCTAGTGGGGAGTTGCAAAGGGTGGCCATAGCCAGGTCTCTGGTCAACGAACCGTCCATTTTACTGGCTGATGAGCCTACTGGAGAACTAGACACTGAAAACACCCGAATGATAATGGGACTACTGCGTGATTTCAATAAGAAGGAGGGGCTGACAATAGTAGTAGTGACTCACAATCCCATCACTGCGGAATTTACAGATAGGGTTATTAAAATGCAAGATGGTAATATATACGAAGATTTAGAGAATAATATATAAAATTAACGTTTTTTTACTAGATTGGTTGTGGAACGACTGACATCTGAAAATTTTAGGTCAGCCATCCACTTCATCTTACATTCACACTCAAACTCCCGAGGAATGCTCTGGTCAAGGTTGGATTCTATTATCATTTTCTTAAGCCTTGAATTACACTTTTTACAGTTATAAGGACCTCTTCTTGTACCGAAACCAGATGTATCCATTATTACAGGGATTTTCACTGATTTTCGCACCATTCTTATAATTTCAAGGATACTCCATATCCATGGAGGCTGGTAGGAACCTCTGCGCCATAGAAGTTCCATTAAGGTTCCTTTATGGATGGTAGCAGGGCAGAATGAAATGCGGTCAACTCCCACTTCTTCTGCATATTGGGCTGACTTTACTGCATCCTTAATGGCATCCTTTTCAGAGGTTAGAATGGGTTTTATAAATATATATGCTTTTGATTTTATTTTATAATTTGATTTCATCTTTCTTAGAATATCAACCGCTTTCTCAAAATCTTCTCTTGAAAAACCTTTGTTTATCTTGTATTTTCTGATATAATCATCGTAAGTCTCAAGACCTATACTTACCTCAAATATTTTATCTGGTAATGCTTTACAACACTCTTGAAGCGCTTTTCCTATTACGTACTCTGGGCGTGATTCCACCACAACTTCTTCAACGTTTTTTAAATTGTTTAGAATCCTTAAAATCTCAACTCTTGCTTTCTTTGGAAATTCATCATCATTTAGGAAACTTCCAGATGTGAAAATTTTAACAGCTGTTTTTTCATCTATTTCGTGCCTTTCCATACACTTTTTGAAAATATCAATTAGAACATCCGCCGAAATAGTCTCGAGCGGCGAATCTACGATATAGCTGCACATGGTGCATCCGCCTGAATTCGAAAGAGCCCAAGAGCAACCCGATGTTGGAAGAACCATAAAAATAGCTCTTCCTCTTCCGTAATAGAGCAGATCCTCTTGGGACCACGTCCTTGCCAGGTCATAAGGTGATTTTTTTTCTATTTTTTCAATAGCATTTTGTCTGATTTCCCTCATTAAGTCCTGAATTTCCATTTTCTTCAACTCAAAATTAGACCAAGATATATTATGTTGAAAAAGTTAGATAAAAATATCTCTGATGGATTCTAAAAGTGAGGTAGATAATCGTTCCTATAGAAACCCTTTAGAATTTCTAAGACAAATATCTTAACATGTCTATACATCTTGTAACAAACATTCTCTAAGTTGCTCTCCCTTTTCCTAAGAGATCGTTTCTACTGTGATTTTTATTACCAAAACTTATCACCAAAACTTTTTTCGGTAAGACTACCATCTCAACCTGTTTTTTGTGATATTTAACCTTATTTAACTCTTTAGGTATTATAAAGCTGTATTGTATTTCTTAATTTTTCTTTAACTGAAATCAACTCATTTGGATGGCATAAAACCCTTTTGATCAATTTTTAAAAAGATTGAGGGATTTCTGCAGGATCTTGAAGTATGGTGCCTGTTTCAGATCAAAATTATCTTTATTTAAAAATGAAAATCCTAAAGATCATTTTCAGGTTTCTGAAAGTTGTAGTAAAATAACCCTTTTAAAATAAAAAGAAGTTCATTTTTTCTCATCCATATTTACTTTTATTCTTTAAAAACTCATCAAATGAGTTCAAACTCAGCATTCCATTCTCTTCCCAGTATTTATAATCGGCTTTAAGTACTTCTTTGGCTGCTGTAACTTTGTGTTTACTTATCTGGAAACACTGCTCAAGATATTCGTCTGTTTCCACATTTTTTTCACCCGATATGTAAGGATAAATTTCATGGGCTGTTTTGTGAGCCTTTTCTACCGCCTCCCGTGGGTCACGGAATGTTTTGGGAAGGGTTGCATATGTTCCCAGTTTTTCTGTCACTTTAACCCCAGTTGCACAGAGCATCATCCCCAGATAATCCTGAACCTCATGTAGACCACCTCCTCCAGTGGTAACAGTAATTGCACCTGATTTTCCAGCCAACATGATAATGTGGTACCAGGAAGCTAATCTATCTAGGAAGGTCTTCATCTGACCCGATACTTGCATGGCATAAACTGGAGATCCCCATATTATAAAATCCGCATCTATCATCTTCTGTTTTAACCATCCCATATCATCTATTTGATCCTGTGGACATTTTCCCCTCATCATACAGGACCAACAGCCTTTACAATGATTTATATTCACATGACCAGCGGTTAATAATTCATAATCTATTTTATCATCCATTTCAATCAGACTATCCAGCATAATCTTGGTTAAAATATAGGTGTTGGAATTTTCCCTCAAAGGACTACCTATGAACCCAAATATTTTTTTCATCTTATCACATCGATCACTTTAAAAGGTTTTTTTACAGAGCTGATAGAATCTGAAAGAAGAAATAGAAGTTTTTTAAAACTATTAGACCACTAAAAAATAAAAAAATAAAAAAATAGAATTAAAATTGTTCGATTACTTCTCCAAGTAATTTTATGGACTTTTCTTTATCAGGTCCAAGTGGTGAACCAGCAACGTATTGGGTTACACCCATTTCTCCCAGAGCTTCAATTTTTGGCACGAAGTCGTCTGGGGTTCCAACTACGGAGAATGCTTCCATCAATTTATCATCCACATAACCAAGAGCTCCAGGGAAATCCCCTTTTCCTAAGGCTTCGCCAATCTTACCGCTCACCGCAGTGTCTATTCCATGTCTTTCAAGCACTGGTGGTGGTGAACCCATTGCGATGAAGGCTACGACGATTTTTGCGGCGTTTAAAGCTGCGTCAACGTCTTCGTCTATTGAACAGCATGTGTATGCAGCTACATCTACATCGGCAATTGATCTACCTGCTCCTTCTGCTCCCTCTTTTATTAGCGGAACAGCTGCTTCAAAATCTTTAGGGTTTGAAGCGTTGATCAATGCACCATCTGATACTTCACCTGCTGTTTTAAGCATCATTGGCCCTTGTGCACCCATATAGATAGGTATTTGTTCCTGAACGGCTTTTGTACCTGTTAATTGTGCACCTGCTATCTTTACGACTTCACCATCAAATGATACTTTTTCGCCTGCCATGAGTTTTCTTATTACTTCTATGGCTTCTTTTATTGTGGTTACTGGCTTTACCCATGGGACTCCAAGTGCATCAAAGGTCGCCTTATCACCAGGTCCAATACCTAATGTAGCTCTACCGTTTGAAATTTCATCTAAGGTCGTAATTGCAGAAGCTGTTATTGCGGGGCTTCTTACGTATGGATTTGTAACGCCTGGTCCTAATTTTATTTTTTCTGTTTTTTCTGCAATCAGGGCAAGGGCTTCATACACATTTTTGTTGTTGTAGTGGTCTGTGACCCATGCATACTCAAAACCTACATCTTCTGCTAATTTAACAAGTTTTGCTATCTTATCCAGTGGTTCATTTGGAAGAAACTCAATACCAAATTTCATATATATCACCATTATTGAATTGATCTGGATTATAAAAATGCTTTTTGTTTTACCTACAACCGAAAAATATAAATATAAGGGTTAAAGTAGGGTGAGCAAATACTTACCAAAAACGTCACCAAGATACGCTGCAATTAAAAACTGACCGAATCTTCCAAAAAATGCAGCTATAATAAAAGGAACAATTCTCATTTCAGCTATACCTGCAGCTATTGTGAATACTTTAAAAGGGATGGGTGTAAAACCTGCTATAAAAACAGCTCCCGCTCCATATTTATCAAACCATTCCATGACCTTTTCAACCTTTTCTTCATGAAATAATCTCAAAGCTATTGGATGCCCAAAATAGAAACCAAGCAAATAACCTATCAATCCACCAACTATCGACCCTATTGTTGATACACATGCAACAACAAAAGGATCAATCCCTAATGCACATGAAGATGCTATAAATGCTGCAGTTGGTACAGGAAATATAAATGACTCCAGAACAGAAATTACGAGAGTTCCTGCTAATCCATAGCTTTGGACAAAGTTTTGTGCTACTTGAACAAATGCCTCGAACATACCATCACCTTTATCCTGCACCTTTAAGCTGAATACAAAGCTTTTTAAATCAAAAGATTGGGTTTTTATAAGATTTCATTAAAGATCGTGATCTGTTTTAATATTCACATAGCGAGTCTATATTAAATTAACACATACCACAAATATATTAATGATCTTGGATGTAAACGGATTAATATACCTGTGTTTAATTGATAAATGGCTGTTGCCTGCTCAAAATAAATGGTTGTCAGCAATGGATCGATGATATCGAAATTTACCTGTGTTGAAGGTAGGTTTTTGCAGGCGGAGAGGACTTGAAAAAATAATGGTTATTCAAAACAGCTTCAGGTATATCAGCAAAAGGTTTATATGATTATAGGAGTCATACAAAATTAATATAATTGTGGATAGTTTGCAATAAATTCTAAAAAATTTGTAAAACTACAAGCAGTGTATATTATATGGACTATGGTTTTAAGGTGTCGACTGGAGTATGATAAATATCTAACTATGAAGGTTGTTTTTCCAACCATAGCAAAAAAACATGAGGGCTCAAACACTTGTGAAAGCAAAAGTTTGAGTTTGATGTTGGTCTAGTAGATGTGGTGAAATTTGGTTGCTACCAAATACCTTTTTCAATTTCTAAACTTCCCAAATCCGGTTGATCCTGCCGGAGGCCACTGCTATTGGGGTCCGATTAAGCCATGCAAGTCGAACGTCTTTCGGGACGTGGCAAACGGCTCAGTAACACGTGGACAACCTACCCTCAGGACTGGAACAACCCCGGGAAACTGGGGCTAATTCCAGATAGATGGAGATTCCTGGAATGGTTCTCCATTGAAATGCTCCGGCGCCTGAGGATGGGTCTGCGGCCGATTAGGTAGTTGGTGGGGTAAAGGCCCACCAAGCCGATAATCGGTACGGGTTGTGAGAGCAAGAGCCCGGAGATGGAACCT
>CAZLGO010000059.1:0-11002 GCA_964559295.1 uncultured Methanobacteriaceae archaeon | reverse complement strand
GTCCGCGAACCATTTTTTTAGGCCCCCATATTGTTAGGATGATTATCACGACAGCTATGTTTAGTATAAGGGAATACAGTCCGCCTAGTTTTGTGGACATCGTTGGGAAGATGAAGTGTGATAGATTGCCCATTGTATGGAATAGTAGGACTGCTAGTATGCTTCTTCCTGTATTGTTGTATATCCATGTGAATAGTATTGAGAGCAGTATGGTGCCGAGTATGAAACCTAAGATTGGCACGTTCTGGTATATTTGTTGCCCTTTCATGAAGAATAGGGGCAGGTGCCATAATCCCCATATGATCCCAAGTATTATACTGGAGAGAAGTGCATTATAATGGGTTTGTAATCTATCGAGAGCGTATCCTCTCCAACCGAATTCCTCGGCCACGGGTCCGCCAAGGAAAAGAATATAGAAAAATGAGGGGATGATGATCCATGGTTGAGACAATACCTCCACTTGAGGTGTTGGTTCTCCGCTGAGGATGGCCAAAAGGAGCGAAAAGCCTACAATAGCCGGCATCAACAAGAATATTGGGATAAGCCAGACTTTCCTGAATTTGAAATCTAAACCTCTTTTAAGCAGGTTTTTTGTCCCGTCTAGTCCCCCATTTATATATGTGAGAAAAAAAGCAGCTATTGTGGGGCCGAATGGAGCGAGATACAATCTGAAGCCCCATAGAATTTCGGGCATCCAAAGCAGCCAAGACCAAGCAAATGCCATCACAAAGAATAGCCACAAATTCCTGTTTTCAGTTCTATTTATCATTTCAATCGCATCTCCTTTTCAATAATATTTCGGCTCTGTAGAAACCCTAACATATATAGAGGATCACTCTATTGAATATAGAAAGGAGAGATCCCTACGTTTAGCATCAATAAGAAACGATCTTATAAAAATTTGTTATTGTAGCCTTTAGTGGTGATGATTCTACCTACTTCGTGTAAATTCCCAAAAACATATGTATACCCACATGTAATTCGAAAAACATGTACTTGAGAGTTCACAGATGCTTTGATCGAATTTATGAATGATTTATATATAGAAGATATATCAAATTAATTTTAGTCTCTGATTAATAAGCTTGATATTTACGGTGAAGAGAAAGAATATTTAAAATTGTTGAAGACGTGTAACCATGGTTAAACATAGTATGAGGGCTGCCGTATTAATTAGTGTTTTAGTTGGCACCATTTTACTATATTTTCTCGATGCAATAATAGCTTTAATCCTAACGGGTTTCGTTGCAACACATCTGATTAAACCAGAGAAGAGGGATTATAAAGTAGGAGGAATTGCTGCTGGTATGCTTGGTATTCTGATTTTTATATATGGATTTTTTATTCCTTTACCATTTCATTTTAGCTTTTCAGATGCGCCTAATGCAAGCATGATGACTCTAATATCAGGTTTTATTATAGTATGTGTATTTTGTATTATCATGGGATCTGTTGGGGGATTTATTAGGAAAAAATTTGAAAAAAGCCCATCAACAAAACCCAAAAGAAAAAATGTTGATTTGAGGAAAAGAAAGAAAAAAATGTCTTATTATAATGATTCAAGTGATTAAGATGATTTATGCTCATTACATGTACATTATCATGTTAAATCTTGGACTAGGCATTTTGAAGTTAATCAATGAAGATCAGAGAATTATTTTCTCCACCTTCTCATATTTTTTTCTATTTTCATTGCGACCTTTCGAATCTCTTCTATAAATTTATGTTGCTTAAGCCAGAATACTTTCACAGAACCTAATGATTCTTCTACTACAAAAGATCGCATTTTCTGCATCCTACTTCGTAAAATATTCCTAGGGGCTCATGATTCAAAACTATTTGGATATCTCGTCGGAACATAATATTTATCCAGAGTCTTAGCCAATCTAGAAGTTCATTTTTCATTTCAAACCTTCGAGATAATTCTGAGAAAATCAAATACGAAATGTCCTCAAGCCGCTGCATTCAATTTCTGGAGAACAGCTTTAAGAGCCTTTTCAGCTACTTGTTGAGCTACAAAACAAGATCATTCGGAGAATTTTTCCTTTATTATTAGCAGCCTTTTAATTCCTCTTTGCCTGCTTTATCCGATCCTCGCTGAATTTTAATACAACTTTGTCATGAATATAAACAAAGATCTACAAATTCAAAACAGAGTTTTCACCGATTACCAATCTATAACCTCTGGGTAAACTATCTTCCTTAGACACTATACACGAATGGTTACCTATTAGGCTTTCAACTATCCTTCCCTTAAATTCAATCGTTGAGTTTCCCATCACTATTGAATATTCTATTTCTCCGCCTTTTATTTTGGTGTCATCTCCGATGGACGTATACGGCCCTATATAGGTGTTGGGACCGATTTCACAGTTCTTACCGATTATAACAGGACCTCTTACAGTACTCCCCTTTCTCATTATTGTATCTTTGCCTATGCCAACTCTTCCACGAATTTTAACTCCTTCTTCAAGTTCACCATGATTGTAAGACTTTAAGTTATCCAAAATAAGGTGATTTGCCTCCAAAACATCCTCAGGTCTACCTGTATCCTTCCACCAACCCTCAACTACGTGGGAATCCACTTTTTTTTTGGAATTTATAAGCTCCTGGATTGCATCTGTAATTTCAAATTCACCTCTCCAGGATGGTTTTATTTTTTTTATGGCTTCAAAAATAGATGATTTGAAGATATAGATCCCGACTAATGCTAAGTTGCTTTTTGGGACCCTTGGTTTTTCAACAAGATATAAAACATCCCCATGTTCATCCAATTCAGCAACACCGAATTGTTGAGGATTTTCAACTTCCTGCAGAAGTATCCTTGCATCATATTCCGACTCCTCAAAATTTTTTGTAAACTCAACTATTCCTGATTTTAATATGTTATCACCAAGATACACAACAAATGGTTCGTCAGCAAGAAAATCATGTGCAACAGCTACAGCGTGTGCAAGACCTTTAGGTTCTCCCTGCATTATGTAAGTTACATCAACATCGAATTTTGAACCATCGCCAACAGTTTCTTTCACCTTCTCTGGCATGTTGGTTCCTAAGATGATTCCTATATCAGTTATACCTGCTTCCCTCAAATCTTCTATTGCATAAAACAAAACCGGTTTGTTTGCTATTGGAATCAACTGCTTAGGACCAGTGTGTGTCAATGGCCTCAACCGTGTACCATGTCCTCCTGATAAAATCAGTCCTTTCATCTTCTCACCTTTTTCATCTCTTCTAATCCCTCTTTTGTACTTAGTAGTTTAATCCCAAGTTCTCTCTGGGCTTTTTCAACGCATAAAGACGAATCTCTTGGTCTCTTAGCCTTTTGAACTAAATCGTTGCTTTTTATAGGATTTATAAGGTTCTCATTCATATTGAATATCTCTGCAATATTTTTGGCAAAATCAAACCTGCTGATCCTCTCATTTCCAGCCACATGATATACTCCTTCTTTGTTTTTATCAAATATCTTGATCAGTGCGCGTGCAGCATTGTCTGCAAAGGTTGGTGAGTTGTACTGATCTGTTACTATGTTTATTTGCCTGTTTTCCTTTAGTTCTCCTATTGCCCATGTCACAAAGTTCATCCTCTCGTGCCAGCCATATAAAACACTCACACGAGCTATTGCATAATTTAGGTTTGAATTTTGAACAAATTCTTCGCCTTTTAATTTAGTTAAAGCATAATGATTCAATGGGTTGGTCTCATCTTCCTCACTGTACATGCCTTTTTCTCCATCGAAGACAAAATCTGTGGATACATATATCAGCTTGCAATCTGTTTTTTCACATGCTTTTACTATATTTTCTGTTCCTTTTACATTTACATCCCATGCTTCTTTTTTATGGTCTTCACAGTAATCAACATCTGTAAGTGCTGCCGAGTGAATAACAGCATCTGGATTTATCGATGTGATCTTTTCTAAAACATCTTCTTGATTCGTTATATCAAGAAAAATAGATGTTTCATCGGGATTTTTATGATGGGTTAGGATTATTTCATATCTCTCATTTATATCTAAAAATTTACTACCTAAAAGCCCTGATCCACCAGTTACGAATAAACGTTTCATAGCAACAGTTAATAAGTTTAAAATATATAAAATTTTTGAGAATAAGTTAATGCGGTGTCTTTATGATAGAAGGTGTGAAAATAAAAAAACTTAGACTCATCCCAGATGAGAGAGGCTGGCTTATGGAAATATTAAGATGTGATGATGATATTTATGAAAGATTCGGTCAAGTTTATGTTACAACAGCGTATCCAGGCGTTGTAAAGGCTTGGCATATGCACAAAAAACAGACCGATAACTTCACATGTATCCATGGCATGATGAAAGTGGCTTTATACGACGCAAGAGAGGATTCACCCACTTACAAAAAAATCAATGAATTTTTCATAGGAGAGAAAAACCCAATGCTTATTAGTGTTCCACCTTTTGTTTATCATGGTTTTAAGGCGATTGGAACCGAAACAGCCTACTTTATCAGTGTTCCCACACTCGCGTACAATTATGATGACCCTGATGAGTACAGACTACCTCCTGATACAGATGAAATTCCCTACGATTGGATTCTATCTGGCAAAAAACATGGGTGATTGGGTGAGAATGCTTATAACAGGTGGAGCGGGATTTATTGGATCTAACTTTGTCCATTATATGCTTGATAAATACGATCACGAGATCGTGGTTTTGGATAAACTGACCTATGCTGGAAATATCGAGAACTTAGCGGATGTTATTGAAAATATTCACTTTATTAAGGGAGATATTTGTAAAGGAGAAGACGTTAAGGTGGCTATGAAGGATTGTGATGTGGTGATAAATTTCGCTGCAGAGAGTCATGTTGATAGATCAATTGAAGAACCTGGTGTTTTTGTTAAAACTGATGTTTTTGGAACTTACACTCTTCTTGAATATGCGAGAAAATACGATGTTAATAAATACATTCAGATATCTACAGATGAGGTGTATGGGAGCATAGAAAAAGGTTCTTTTACTGAAGAAAGTAGACTAAACCCTTCAAGTCCATATTCTGCAAGCAAAGCTGGTGGAGATATGCTGGTGGGAGCATATTATAAAACATATGGTTTGCCTGTCCTAATTACAAGAAGCACTAACAATTTTGGGCCCTATCAGTATCCAGAAAAGTTAATTCCTCTCTTCATAACAAACGCCCTAAATGACAAACCACTTCCTCTTTATGGGGATGGACAAAATGTGAGAGATTGGTTGTATGTTTTAGACAACTGCAGAGGCATCGATCTTGTTTTAAGGAAGGGAAAATTGGGAGAGACCTATAATATTAGTGGTGGAGTTGAAAAAACAAATCTTGAAATAACTCATATGATACTCGATATCCTGAAAAAGCCAAAAAGCCTTATAAAATTTGTGGAAGATAGGCTGGGACATGATAGGAGATATTCTTTAGATTCTTCAAAGATAAAAAAGCTTGGTTGGGAACCTAAATGGAATTTTGAAGATGCTCTGCGTGAGACGGTTAAATGGTATGCACAACAATTTTCAGGGACTTAGAATTTTTTTCAAAAGCCCTCTCAAGCTGTCTGTATTATTGGTCAAATCAACCGCTGTTACTTCATGTACCCTGAATTCAAATTCATTGACTAAATTTGCTCCACCTGTTGCCAATACTTTCTGGGTTTCTATAGTTATTCCTCTTTTATACTTCTACATTTGAATATTACCGTTCCTCCGTCTGTGTAAGGCTTCCAGGGATCAACGCATTGCATGTACGCATGTTCTGGATCTTTTTCTGTCGTTAGTCCTAATTTTACAGGACACCAATCATGCTCCAGGATCGTTGTATAATGAAGTAACGTTGAAAGTGCATGAGTGCAAAGGGCATCGGTTTTATCCACAAGTATTTTGGGACCATCAATTACCATCTTATCTCCAAGTCCATATACCGGACATTTTCCTTTTATCTCGTGGACAACGATTTCCAGCATGAAGATCACCCATGTCCTTAAATTAAAGATCTTATAGCAGCGCCCTTAATTTTGTGAATGTTCTACGACACATGCCATAGAAGATTCTGCAATCCTAAAATTCTATCGTTGCTTTCGTCGTCAAACATCAGAGCGAACATATTTTGTATTTAACACATTAACTATGTATTTTTCTTTATTGTAGCTGGAACTCCTGCAACTATGAATGTGTCCTTACCATTCTTAGATCTGATTATTAATTTAATTTAATAAGGACCAGTTAATTTCATCTTTTATCAATTCATCAATTCTTTAGAGGAGATAGTTATTTTGGATTCTTTATTTATTATTTAGCCCATATTAATCATTTAGTATCTTCATAATTCTATTAAAACTTTTTTACAAATTTTCAAGATCATCATATGTTTTGGTATTTCAATGATATCTTCAATCATTCCGTAGGATGATGTTATAACTGATTGAATAATTGAAAGAAATTTTAAAAATTTAAATGGTATTCTATAAACGGAATTAGAAGCATTATCTTGGCACCCTAATCCAAAAATAAATGTATTAACAGTCAACTCCCAAATTTTTTTTATATGAAACTTGGCCATTTTTAAGGCCTTTCGACCAAGTTTTCTGTCTGAAGACTTTCATATTTGACGGATTTCTCCTCATAAACAGATTTTTACATGTTTTCTGAAGTGTCTTGAAAGAGACATGATCGAGATCTCTTTTCCTATCTGAAGTAGTAATCCACGTATTTCTCTGAGGGATAACCCTCCTTTGAGTCTCATATCCTCTATTTGATATCGAAGTGGTGAATTGCAGACCTTGCACCTTGGCTCATAAAGCTCCAATTCTTTTATCTTTCTGCTGATCTCATCCAAGATTTCCATAATCTCATGGGATTGCATCTGTAACACTTAAACCCCTAAATACAGAATTTAGTATGATCTTATGATGAAATTGTTATTATTTATGTACATTCTATTGTACTTCAATACATACCACGTACTTCAAAACTATCGTGGATCCTTATTATACGGGATCTCTTTTTTTATGAGCTCCCACTCAGCCTTCGTTGGCTTGAAGACCATCTTGATCATCTCAAGGGTCCGCCTTCTCATATCCTCTGTTGGTATCATCGACGATTTTTCAATTATCCTTTTAATCTTTCTCATCAATGGCTTTTGAACAATATTTCCAGCTATTTTCATGTTTTCGCTTTTCATGATATCTTCAGGTTTCATTTTTTACCTCCATGATCTTGTGGAAGGGTTTAGAGGGTAACTCTCCTCTATAATATAATGTATCAAATCGTAGGAAGTATTACAATATGATACTTTTTGTATGATATCGTTCGCACCTTAAGTTGAGATTTTATAGTCTAGAAATTCTATGCCTGATAATAGGAAATTAGACCCCTTAAACATTTTTTATTGACCTTAAAACATAGGCACTTGATATCGACTGATGTAAATCTTGTCAAGCAAATATCTTGTTAATATTGCGTTGATGGAAAAATAAAAAATATAAATCGTCCAGAGAATCGCAAAGAACACGGGAGTTTTGCTTGCCTCTCAGATTGCAGGCCATATATTGGGATACAAAGGCTCGCGGAATCATGGAAAATTTAACACTCTAATACTTGCTGCCATTGTGTTAAGCAAATCTCCAATAATCATGGACAAACTTGGCAAAATAGAGAAGGTTTATCTAAACGTCTGCACATAAAAGATAGATATGAAAATCCAGAAAAGGTATCAGAAAGCAGTGGATGAATTTGTGAAAAGGACACTTGGAAAATACAAAGATAATATAGATAGCATCATCCTATTTGGATCTGTTGTAAGAGGCGAGACTCGTGAGGAATCTGATATTGATATTTTAGTAGTTGTTAAAGAAAGAAATATAGCTGATATGAAAGAAATCTATGGAATAGCATTTGAGGTGTCTATGGAGCATTCACTGGATATTTCACCAAAGGTATATGCGGTACGTGAAGTATTGAATAGGATAAAAATAGGTGCGCCTTTTATCAAAGAAGTGTTAAAGGAAGGAGTGTCATTATATGGAGAAATTGGAACTGGTAAAATTACAGCTTGAGAAAGCGGAGGAAAGAGCGGAGGCTGCAAAGTATCTAGTTGACGGTGAGTATTAAGAAGATGCGGTTAGTAGAGCATATTATTCGATGTATTATGCAGCAAGGGCAATACTTACTCTTAAAAATATAGAGCCAAAAACGCATGAGGGAGTATTGTCTATGTTTGGTCTTCATGTTATAAGAGAAAGTGATGTTGAGGAGTATTATGGAAAGGCATTAAGGTTTGCAAAAGAAGAGCGTGAGAAGAGTGATTATGATGTTGCTGTTGAGATCTCGAAAGAGGAAGCGGAATTAATTGTAGAGGATGCAGAAAAGTTTTTGGAGAGGATAAAAAGAGCGATAATGGAATTAAAATGAACATCATCCTAGAATCGCAAAAAACACTGGCATATTGTTTCTTTCTCAAATTGCAAGCTACATATTAGGATTCTTCTTTGTGTTGTATAGTGCATATTATCTTGGTGCACTAGGATTTGGTATTTTTCATTTGGCTTGTTTTTTCCGGAATATTTGATTTAAAAATAGGAAAAACCTATTCATGAAGAATAAAACGAAACAAAGTATAAAAATTGTATGAAAAAAGCGCAGAAGAGAATCTGATTGCTGAAAATACCTTTTTAAAGGATAATTTTAGAATGGTATCTTTTATCCTTTTCCTGCAGCCGGTAATATATTTATATTTTTAAAAATGATCATTACACATGGATCTTAATAGAGGACTCATAAAGAGGAGAGCAGCCGAAATTAAAAAAGCTGTAGAAGAGCTAAAATCTATCATGCTAACTGGCAAAGAAGAATTCCTCTCAAGCCCCACCGTCATTGATGCATCAAAATATAAACTGATTGTTGCAATAGAATCAGCACTGTCGATATGCAATCACGTTGCAGCAAGGCTGGGAGGGAGGATACCTGAAAGTTACTCTGACTGCTTTATAATACTTGGAGAAGCAGGCATAATTTCAGAAGACCTTTCTCGAAGGCTTGCAAGAATGGCAAAGTTCAGAAACATGCTGGTGCATATCTACTGGGAAATTGACGATCTTGAGATCTTCAAAATAATTCAGGAAGATCTTAAAGATCTGGAAGAATTCACAGGTGAGGTGGGTAAATTATGATGATACATCAACTCTCCAAAAAAGAAAAGAAAAAGATAAAAAACAGTCTCAATTTCATTTTCAGGAAAAGGGAAGAGATTATCTTCGGATATTTATACGGCAGCTTCCTTTCAGCTAACTGGTTTAAGGATGTGGATGTAGCTGTTTTTGTAGATGAAAAAAAAGTAAGTAGAAAAGATGTTTTAGATTATGAGATAGGGATCTCTCTTGAGTTAGAAAAGAATCTTCACTTACCTGTAGATGTCAAAGTCCTCAACTATGCTCCCCTAAGCTTCAGATACGAAGTCACGAAGGGCGAAGTAATCTTGAGTAGAGACGAAGACGTGAGGCTCTTTTTCCTTGAGAAGACCTGGCACCGCTACCTCGATTTCATGCCTGTGGAAAGAGAGTTCATACGAGAGATGCTCTGATGGAAAGAGTGAAATTTGTAACTTTTTTCTCGTTTGAATTTGTGATTTAAACCAAGAGATGGAACCTTTTAAAAAAGCATTTACAAACTTTTAAGAAAAGATACAAAGGCTCGCGGAATCATAAAAATTTAACACCTTAATACTTGCTGCTATTATTTATCTGATCCCTGGTTTTCAGTGTTAAGCAAATCTCTAATAATCATGACGAAGTTGGCAAAGGTTTATTTGAACATCTGCGCATAAAAGATAGATATGAAGATCCAGAAAAGGTATCAAAAGGCAGTGGATGAATTTGTAAGAAGAGCTATGGAGAAATATGGTAATAAAATAGAAGAGATCATCTTGTTTGGGTCCGTAGCAAGGGGAGAAGCGAGAGAAGAATCTGATATCGATATTCTGGTAGTTGGTGATGTGAGCTTGGAAGAGTTGTTAGACGTTTCGTTTCCAATATTGTTGGAATATGGTGAACTCATTTCAGCAAAAGACATGAAAAAAACTTACTTTGAATTTTTGGCTAAAGAAGGATATTCTTTTGTAAGGAATGTCCTGAAAGAGGGCGTGGTGCTTTATGAAAGAATGGGAAAGGCATCTGGAGCGGGCTGAAGATAAGTTAAGGTCAGCCAATATCCTATTTGAAAATGATATGTTCATAGATGCAATAAGTGAGGCATACTATTCCATGTTTCATTCTGCCAAAGCTTTGCTTACCTTAGAAAACATTTATCCAAAGACGCATAGTGGTGTGGTTTCGCAATTTGGCTTAAAGTTTGTCACCGAAGGTCTTATTGAGGAATTTTATGCCAAAAGTCTGGTTAGGGCGGAGACTAAACGTGAAAAGGCAGATTATGATGTATATTATGAACCATCAGAAGAAGAAGCTGAATCAATAATCGAAGATGCAGAAAAGTTTTTGGAGCGAATAAAAAGAGCGATAGAAGAATTAAAATGAACACCGTCAGAGAATTGCAAAGAACACGGAAGTATTGTTTGTCTCTCAGATTGCAAGCTACATATTAGGATTCTTCTTTGTCATGTATACTGCCCGCTATTTAGGTGCAGAAGGATTCAGTATTTCATCCTTTGTTTTGGCTTTTACTAACATTTTTGATGTTTTCTTGTTTTGGGTTTGAGTTCCAGAGTAAGTGAGTTCGTAACTTCCAGGGCCTTTTTTATAAAGTCCCACAATACGATGCACATAAGACCTTTAAATTTAGATAAACCATATTTTAATTCTCAGCGGAAAATGAGTTCATTTAATTCCTCATTTACCAAATATTCTCTGCTATGTGCTTTTTTTTCGTTCTTTTAGTATGAAAAGTGGTATATTTAATTATAGATAAAATATTACACCTATCTGCTAAGTATTGCAAAGCATTTATATACTCTAATATTACTACAATTGTAGTGTATGACCGACA
>CAZLGO010000058.1:0-11029 GCA_964559295.1 uncultured Methanobacteriaceae archaeon | reverse complement strand
GTTGGGTAAAAGCACGACAAAAGCTATGATCTTTACACGACCTATGAATGCAACCGCAGCAATGCATGCACCAATTATTAGGGTACCAACATCTCCTGGAAAAACACGTGATGGATGTTTGTTATAGATTAAGAATGCAATGAGAGCCCCCAACATTGCCATGGTTATTATAGATACATCGTATTTGCCCATTATGATGCAGGAAGCTGTTAAGGAAACCATAGCAATTGATCCAAGTCCTGATTCGATTCCATTGAGTCCTGCAAGCATATTTGTCAAATTCGAAGCTATCGAAACAGATACGGGCATGAGTATCATGTAGAGGATACCAACACCAGGTGGAGCGATCCAGATCAATGGAATGCCAGCCAGTCCAAGCAAAAACAGTTTTTCCTTTGAGGACAATCTTACAAGATCATCAACCATGCCCACAATTCCTACTAAGAGAATTACAAGCAGTGTTATTATCAACTGGTATTTTAAGGCTGGATAAACATAAATACCAATAAACATTCCAATTGTAAATCCAAATAGAATACCGATACCACCCATTTCAGCTACTATTGGTTTTTGAAGCTTATGGATGTCCTTTCCAACGATATTAGCATCTTTTAATTTGCTTATTAATTTTGGCATCACAAGATATGTTGCAAAAAATGCAACGATACCACAGATACCAGAGACCAGCAAGATCATCTGATATTCAGCTATATCAAATTTCATTGAATCACCGCTTTAAGAGATAATAAACCGATCTTAATGGTATATTAAATTTTTTTGATATTTTTTTTGCTGAAATTCCTTTTTTATATAATTTTTTTACCTTATCTTCTGTTTTCTTGTTATATTTTGGTTTTCTACCCCGCTTTAATTTAACGTCCTTAAGATAATAAACAGATTTTAATGGAATTTTAAGTGTATCTGATATTTCTTTTGGACTTTTTCCTTCCTTCAACATTTTTCGGATGTTTTTTATGTCTAAATCCCCATATTTTTTAGGTCTACCTCTTCTTATAACAGGTTCAACCTCAATTCCAAGCTGAGAAAGTGCATCTAAATATCTTTTTGAAGTTCTCAAATAAAGACTATTCGGACATCTTATTTTTTTTAGGTTCGGGTATTTATCTAAAAGCTCCACAATTGTTCTAGAGGATAATGGTTTGTTTACATACATCACATCACTCAAAATACCACCCAAACAACCTTTTAGGAAAAGGTTGATCAAAGAGGGATCAAAGGCCACCTGAATTTCTATAAAAAGGTGACTTGCTATCTTTTTACAATCTCCAAAAATTTTCTTGCTTTCTTTGAGATGGGTTTTTCAAATACTTCAATTTTTCTCTTTTCCTCTTCAACTTCATAGGGATTAAGGGAAAATAAACCTGCAGATTTTTCAATAGATAGATCAGTGGTTATGTGCAAAATAGCTGCTCCAAATGCAGGAGGATACACTTTAACATGGAGACCTTTCATCTTCCCTTCAAATTCAAATTTTTTTGTAAGCACATCTTCGATATTTGAGATGTATTCAATCTTCTCATGCATATATTTCTTTAAAATTTCAATGATAAACTTGTCAAACTTACCCAAGGCCTTTATTTGACGTGCATCTAATTCTGGATGGATATTTGGAAATGGTCCAGCATACTTGCTCCTCTTATCATAGGATTTTGTAAGGTAATATTTTATAATATCCCATAAAATCAGGTTCTTGGGCATGTTGATGAAAAGCTTCTCCTCAAGGTTTTTTTTCATCTCTAGGTCATGTTCGAGTTCTTCATCCATTCTACCTTCCTTATTCATAAGATGATTTTCCATCAATATTTCAGTTAGTTTGTTTTCCATTATCTCTTTTTTATCCTCTAAACCACGTCCTATTTTATCAGCAGATTCGGATGAGATTTTTATAGCTTTTCTGTAAATTTCCATCTTTTTTCTATTAAGGATAAATTTTCCTAAGACATCCCAAAAGATTTTATATGCAGAATCTTCTGTAAATTTTACATAGGCAAGAGATAGTGCTGTTCGCACAGCTTTATCATTTATAATTGCTGGTTTTGTCCTGTAAAACTGTAAAAACTCAATACGGGCATTTGGACCATATCTTTTTTGAATTTCCTTCTCGCAGTTTATCTTCTCTTTGACATGGATACTTACTCTCTTTCTGATCCATCTTCCATCTTCTGGTATCTTAACAAGCAGTGAGACGGTCTTGATGGCACCTCTCTTTTCATGTTTTAGGGTTCTTACAATTTTTTTGAACGCTTCCCTGCTTAGGCGGGACAGTTTTGACATTCCCACCATGTAATCCCCAGAGAGTGGAAGGTGTTTGATTATATCGATTCTGTGAACCCCTATTTCATTTTTATCCATTTTAAGTTTACGGGAACCACAAACACAGGTTTTAGATTTAACGAGAGATAGATCATGCCCCTCAAACTTTTTTCCACATACGTCACATGTTATTATTACAAACTCTTCCAGATGACCAATAGCTATCTTGTGGGATGCGATTGACGATTTAACCCGATCAAGTATGTTTTTTTTTGCAGCAGCTTTCATCCTAAAGTAGTGGATGTGTCGTGCAATATCGTGCCTATCCTCAACTTTTATTTCTCTTGTAGGTACGCGATTGTATCTTTTTAAGGCTCGATATGGAGCTTTGTAGCCTTTTATTTCCATAGTTTCTCTAAATTCCAGTAATTTTGCCATATTTTTCCTAAAATAAAGATAAATCTCCATAAAACTATTAAAATCATGGATATCATCGATTTCTATTTTTCTGTGTTTTATTTTATCAAGAAACCTTTCGACTTCTCTAATTAGAACAGATTCGTTCATTTTATTCTTTCACCAACATCAGCCTTTTCAGCTGTTAAAATGCTCATACTTTTCTCTGTAGCAAGTATCATCCCTTCAGATTTTATTCCAAATATTTTAGAAGGCTTTAGATTCACAAGAACAACAACTTTCTGATTTAAGACATCTTCTGGCGAATATTTTTTAGCAAAACCTGCAACAACCTGTATTTTATCTTTTTTGGTATCAATTATTAGTTTAAGGAGATTTTTAGAACCTTTAACAAATTCTGCACCGATTACTCTGCCAATTCTCAAATCAAGTTTTGCAAAATCGTCTATGGTTATCGTCTCCATCTTTCCAGTACCTTTTAGATTCTTATAGAGTTTTTGTTTTTGTTTTTTTATCATATCATCATCTATTTTGGAAAACAGAGGTTTTGCTTTTTTTATTTTATGACCTGAGGGGATAAACTCAGATACATTCTGCCATTTTACATTATATTCTAAATTCAATATTTCCATGATTTTTCGAGCTTTGGTTGGCACATAAGGTGTCAAAAGTACAGAAAGTACTTTTGCAAGTTGATTGCACAAATATAAGCACGTTGCTGCTTTTTTTGGTTCTGATTTTATGCTGTGCCATGGTTCTTTATCATTGAAATATTTGTTACCAAATTTTGCAAGTTTTATGATCTCAACAAGACCTTCTTTGAATTTGAACTGTTCTATGTACTCTGCTACAATATTTGGAGCATTCTCTATCTGATCTATTAACTTCTCATCGTATTTATCAAACACCAATGGCTCTGGTATCCTTCCACCAAAGAATCTGTAAGTAAATGAGAAGGTTCTGTGCAAAAAGTTTCCGAGAACATCTGCAAGTTCATCATTTACCCTTCTTTGAAAATCGTCCCATGAAAAGTCGGTATCACGAGTAAGTGGTGCATTTACAACAAGATAGTATCTTAGAGTATCGGAATCAAAATCCCTTAAAAAATCAGATACCCAAACGACCCAGTTTTTGCTTGTTGACATTTTCTGACCTTCAAGTGAAAGATACTCCCCAGCGACAATAGTGTAAGGGAGCTTACATCCATATGCCATAAGCAAAGCTGGCCAGAATATGGCATGATGGTATATTATATCCTTCCCTATGAAATGGATGGCTTTATCGTTCCAATATTCCCTCCAAGGTTTATTGCTAACTTCTGCCCATTTTACAGCCGATGATATGTAACCTAAGAAAGCTTCACCCCACACATATATGATCTTTCCCTCTGCCTCATCAAGTGGGACAGGAACTCCCCATTCCATATCTCTTGTTAATATCCAATCTTTTAATCCTTCTTTTACCCACTGTAAGGCATAATTCTTAACATTGGAAGGTAAAGCATCGTTTTTTTCCATCCAATTTTTCAATTTATCCTGAAAATGGCTTAACTTAAAAAAATAGTGTTTTGATTCCCTAACTTCTGGCGTGGATTTACAGATAAGGCAAGTTGGATCTAAAAGTTGTATAGGATCCAAATGTCTACCACATGCCTCGCAGTGGTCACCCCTTGCACTTTCTGCGCTACAATGTGGACATACGCCTTCAACGTATCTATCTGGCAAAAATCTCTCGCATTCACTGCAATACAGCTGTTTTATTTCTTTTTCATATATATAACCCTTTTTATAAAGTTTTAGGAAGAAATTTTGGGCAATTTTATAGTGTATAGGATCTGTTGTCCTTGAAAAATAGTCAAAGGAAATATTACACGATTCAAGGTCATCTTTTATCATTTTATAATATTTATCAACGATTTCTTGGGGAGATGTTCCTTCTTCTTCGGCTCTAACTGCAATTGGTGTTCCATGTTCGTCTGTTGCACATACAAACAACACATCAACACCACACATCCTATTGTATCTTGCATATATGTCTGCTGGGATGTAGGTGGATCTTACATGCCCTAAATGGCATGGTCCGTTTGCATAAGGTAGTGCACATGTGATAAATACTTTACTCAAGTCTATTCCTCCTGCTTTTCAACCTTTAATAAAGATCAAAAATTTTGATTTTAAAACCCTCTTTTAGAGCTAATTTGAACTTTTCTTTTGTAATATTGAAAAAAATTTTCAATACTTTGCCACTCTCACAACTCATTGCGATGGCATTCTTTGTCCAAAAAATATCTGATTTAGTTTCCATTATTTGATTTTCTTTTTGTGTAGTAAATATTGTGATTGGATCTATCAGCAATTGCTAAACATCTTTATCGGTTTATTAAAAGCTCTTTAGATAGTTCTCTTTGAAATTTGAGATAAAAATATCTGATTTACACCAGATCAGTACTATATAAATACTGATACTTAAATGTGGTTTGATTTCGGAAAAAATGCTCTGTAGAAACTACTATAAATAAGTGATACTACAAAACTGTGTTATATAAAATCTCTCATCATAGCTTTTAAGGTTGGAGAATTGTTATAACATATATTAAGGTACGCTTACAAATAACTACGAAGTGATAAAATGCAGTTGGAACTTAAAGATATCCTAATTATAATATTGGCCATATTCATTGCAATAATTCTCGTAAATGTGTTTTTCATTTTATTTCCAATAATTTTTGTGGCAGTTGTAGCTTATGTTATATATCTCTTTTTGAGGAGATAGATTTTTTAAAAATAAGGACTTAGTATCATCTGGGATAAAGGACGAATCTGTATTTTAACTGATTTTGTCTTCTTGACGTTAAACCTCCACTTCTTCCAAAATCATATCTATGGTTTTTGGAATCGCTTTCTTAACACTTTTGCTTAATCCCATCACAACATGGGGCGCAGAGACATGTTCTGGTTGGCATCCAATTACAACCACCTTACAATTTTTGCTTAATTCATGCAAAGGCTGACTTACAGGCCATGAATGCACATTTTCATAGGAACCCTTTGGAAGCTCCCAAACATCGAACTTTCGCACCTCTCCAGGCTTTGCTCCAAAATTTATAACATCCACAACTATAACCTTCTTCCAAGATTCACTTGGAAGTGTGAATATAAAATGGGGAGCACCTGTCCCTGCATCTATAATCATAGTGTTTTCTGGTAGTTCATAACTCCTCAGAGCCTCAATTACAGCTGGTCCAAACCCATCGTCCTTAAATAAAACGTTTCCACAACCAACCACCAAGATTTCTGCATCGAATACCATATTAATCCCATCATTACTTTTTTTTCAACGTAAATTCATCGATTTTGCCTGTTATAACAGCTTCAAAAAGATACAATGCTTTTTTTATTCCAGATTTCTGCCTTCTAAGTAGTTCGTCTGAATCAGATGATGTAAGATCTGCATACACTTCAGAAGTTGCCTGGATTGTAAATTCTTCTGTTGAGATTGCGATTCCTCCCCTCCCAATTCCCGCCGTGGTTCCGATTCCAATATCTGCTTTTGTGATTTTTCTTATGGATTCAGCCATCAAAACTGCTACTTTCTTATCGGTATCTTCATCGTATGCTTTTATTCCTCGAATTGTTTTTATGGGTGCAGGAGGTTTTATTTTAAGAAGAGATCTAAGCCCAGAAAGGGTGGGAACAAAAACACCACACACAACTACTACCTTCTTGTTATCAAGAGCCTTTAAGATCTCTGGTCCAAAGCTTCCTTTGTATCCACATGCGGCTGCATGGATCTCTCTTGCTACAAATCCATGGGTAAAACACTCCGCTGTTGCGACTCTTATTATTTCTTTCATGAGATATCCTCACAACCAACTTTTTTTAAAGGGTTGATCAAAAGGGCGATCTTCAGTCACCTAATTTTGTGAACTTTTTTAAAAGTTATTAATGAAACTTTTTTTAAAGGTTTCTTTGGCTCAATCCTTTTTTAAAGGGTTGGATGAAATATCCCTCAAAGCTTTTAGGATTTCTCTGGTCATGAACTTTGCAATATCATCCAGAACATAGGGTGTTATCGGATCGTTGTCCTTTATAAACTTCCCTGTTGTTATTATCTTGTGATTTCTATCTATTCCGCATTTCCTAAGCTCATGAACAGCTGGATTATCTAAATCAGCTTTAGAGATATCCATAACAGATATTTCTTCATTTCCTATGCCAAATACACCTGCAGTGCTTATTGTGAAGGCTCCAACACTCCAAGCTTTTTTTATGATTGCTGCGGTTGTTGGAATTGTGTTTCCACCTGCTATTTCAATACAAACGACATCTCCTTTTATAAGATCTAAGTTTTTATTTGTTATGTACTTCTTTATAGGTACAACTTTCTTATTACCGCCGAATCTTAAAAGAAGGTCAACTTTGTATTCTCCTATCTTTCCTCCAAGAAACTGGTGGATTAAGTCTGTTTTTGAGATTCGCTGTCCATCAATAGCTGTTATTTTTCTTGGTCCTCCCATATGTGTCTGAACCAAATTGATTCCAGTTCTTATTCCAAGTCTTCCAAGACCCACCAACACCACATGACCCTTTGGAGTTTTCTCCTCCTCAAGTTTACGAACATCCATCTTCATCACTTAAGTAAGTTTTCCATGGAATCCCGCTATCTATACATCTGGTTTTAATGCCAAATTTAGATATCATATCACAAAGCCCCAGTAAGCCAGGGAATTCTGTTGCATAATGGGTTGCATCCACCACAGAAAGGTTTAGCTTTTGTGCTAATACCGCACCATGGTGGGTAAGATCACCGGATAAATATAAATCCGCTCCACATTTGTATGCTAACTCTATGTACTTTGGATTTAGACCAAATCCAGATACTAATGCAACTTTTTTGATTTTATTTTTTCCTTCGATTATTCTGAGGGTGTCAACAGGAAGGGAGTTTATTATTTTTTTTATAAATTCATCCAAAGTGGTGGAAATGGTACAAACTCTTCCAATCCCTGTTTTTTTGTCAAATACATCCACTACTTTAAGTTCTAAGCACTCCGCAAGGGCATCGTTTGCTCCACCACTCACGATGTCCCAGTTTGAATGAATTACGTATGTTGGGATATTTGGTTTTTTAGGCGGTGGATGATGACACACCATCAAGTCTGCATCTGAGTTAACTTGGATCAGATCCAACATCACATCTACTTTTTTAACTTCCATCTTTTCAGGGTCTCCTGGACCTAAAAATCCAACGGTATCACCAGCAACTGCCAGATTAAGTGGAACATTTCTCTCTATTAGTTCAAAAAGATTTTTTGCTAACATATCTCCACCGTTGATTCTATTTTTTTAATGTTTCTTTCAATTACATCGTCACAAGATATGGGTTGTAAAGTTGAAACAATAAGAGCAGGTTTTTTTGTGTATTTTAAAAACTTTTCAACATTTTTTTCTCTAAAAAGAATGCCTTCATAAAAATCCATTGCAGCAACTCCGTAAAGCACACCCTCAAGCTTCAATACATCATCAAGACTCCTTCTTAAAACCTCAAGGGTGAGAGTCATTGTACCAGATGTTTTTGCATCCAATCCATAAGTTTTAAGGATTCCTTTGTGACTGGAGCTTGCAGATTTTAATCTTTCAAGGATATTGCCTTTTTTTCTTATGAAGGAGTCGCTTGCGCTTGATGTTGGATCCTCCACCAAAAATATATCTGAATTTACAAATTTTTTTACATCCTCTGGATTAAGACCTCCAAGCCCTGTTGTATCCACAACAAGATCAACATCTTTTATTTTATATAAATTGACGGAAAATTCAATATCACCTAATAGAGCCTCGAGATAAGGATGTATATCAACCACGACAACATTTGAGATTTCATTTAACATTTCAGCCATTTTCAATCCGGTAAGATATGTACCAACCACCACAGATTCTTGAATTTCCAAATCTAAGGATGTTAACCACTTAAAAGCAGCATTGCATTTTATTTCGGTGATTCTATCTATTATATCCCAAACCTTCAGCTCGGAGTAAAGTGTGAATACAGAATCAGTTATCCCTTTATGGATCATTCTATCACTGAAAGACCAATTCTCTCAAGAGCATAAGTCATCTCTTCCTTTACAGCATCTTTCAGTCGCCTTTTGTGGATTATGTGCGGCGGAGATGTTGCAGCAGAAAGAACTCTTCCTTTTTTGTCCATCAAAACCAGCAAGGAACCAGAGCCTGGTACTCCAAGGCGCCCCCTTGCAATTATCAGATCACACTTGCATAGATCCAATGCCATAAACGCCTTTGAGAGGGATGGAAGTCTTGTTAGATCAGCAGCGTTTGTTTTAATTTCCACTCTTTTTGCGTTTGGAAGCCCAAAACTCTCTAAAACTTCATTTATAGCGTTTATTTTTCCCTCATTTTCAGTTGGAGTTACTATGTTCTTCGCTGATTTTATATAATCTTGAATAGCCCTCAACTCTTCTTTTTTATCCCCGAATCTTCTACCTTCTAAGGATTCTTCGTATGCATCTCCTATTATATCCTCAAAATTCATTTTCATCACTTTGATATTTGTGGCTTGAGTCCAAGCTCCCTAATGCATCTTAAAACATCTTTTAGGTTTCCAAATGTTGGGGATCCAACACCTTTTATATTTAGGGGGTAATCTTCCGGAATTACAGTTGCAAGATTATCCGCACCAGCAAGCAATGCAGATTGAGCACTTTCAGGACCAATTGTTGGTGTTGGAGCTGTAATTCGCAAATCTCTGTAGAGTAATCTCGTAATTGCAATGGTTTTTGTCTGATCTATCATTGAACACTGGGGATGATTTTCCATTGAAGTGCCTTTATACGGATGAAAACCCATTATAGGGATTTCACCAAGGGTGGGGAAATTTCTAAGGAAAAATAAGTGATTAACCCTATCCTCGTGGGATTCTCCAATTCCCACAAGAAGCCCCGAAGAAAGTTCAAGACCAAGATCACATGCCATGTTACAAGTATTTATTCTATCTTTAAGGGTTTCACCAGGTTTTAATTTTCTAAAGAGTCTTTCATTTGTGGTCTCTAAATTGCAACATAAGGTATCTGTTCTGTATTCAGCAAGCTTTTCTAAGGAATCCCAAGTGAGATCAACTCCCACATTTACTAAAAGTTCCAAGGATGTTTTTGTTTTTACAATGCCAGCAGCTCTTACTGCATGATACCCTCCGTATCCATGGGCACCTGAACAACTGACCCTTGGGATCCCTGATTTTTCGATAGCCTTTACAGCTTCCAGGATCTCAACGTCTGTCCTAACAAATGGGTAATAATATCCTTCAGAGGACGTTCCAGCCGCAAATCCACAATATTTGCATTTTGGTGTAATCTCACATATATTTGTAATGTGAACTGTAGACGTAAGTTTAATTTTTTTGCTCATATCATCCCTTATATTCGAGGCAGCTTCAAAAAGTTTCATGATGTCTCTACATGATCTAATCTTAAAAAGCCTTAAAACATCCTTTTTTGTGAGATCTTCTTCTTTCAAGGCTTTTTTTAGTATATCGGCTATCAAATTTTATCACCTATATGAACACTGACACTGGGATCGCTAAAAATAATCTTTTTATTAGTTAAGCTCGGTCATATATAAGTAACAGTATACTATCACTTAATTCTGGAGACTATTGTTAGTGAAATCATATATAAATCATTTGATTCAAGACCGATCATTTCGAATTTCTGATCAAATTTTGATCTCACCTCTGTAATTTCTGAAGTTCGGTCACTAATAGTAAAATAGCTCCAAAGAGCCCTGGAATTTCATATAAAAGTTATGATATCATTTTTAAAGTACAATCAAATTTTATTATAATTCAAGACCATAAGCCTGGGGATCTTCCCAATTGTGTTTAGCCGATCGATATTTGCTATTAAAAATAAGTTTATATTCCGGATTTCATTTTTACTAACACTTCATAGTTATTGATTGTATGAATGAAAATATAAATTTCTGCACAAAGAAAATGACAAACTTAGAGAAGAAAATAATGAATTACGAAAAAACCTATAGCAACTGTTTATATCGATGATAGAGCCATAAAGTTTAATGGAAACTTTAAGAAAACCTTAAATGAACTCAAATCATTTAAAACTTATTGGCAAGATTGATATAGAAATGAATTTGTGAATATGGCTTTTTTGCCTTATTTTGACATAAATTTCAGGTTGAAAGTATGAATTAAATTCATGTTATAAATGTTTTGGCAGCCTAATTGCAAGTGTAAAATAGGAGTATTAATTATTAAAAAATGAGGTCATCCCAAAAGTATATTATTTGGGAGTTATATTTAAGTT
>CAZLGO010000057.1:4349-11061 GCA_964559295.1 uncultured Methanobacteriaceae archaeon | reverse complement strand
TCAACATCAAGTCCATCTATTACAACTTTTTTGATATATTCTGCAATCTCACCCATTTGAGATTCCTTTAATCCACGTCTTGTTATCTCTTGAGTTCCTATTCTTATCCCTGAAGGGTCATCAGGTTTATTTACATCGTCCCAAGGCAGTAGATTCTTATTTAGAATTATATTATTCTTTTCAAGGGTCTTTGCGATCTTTGCGCCACTACCAATATCTGAAACATCAATTGCTACCTGATGGGACTCTGTAAAGCCAGCCTCTTCGCACAAAACATTGAATCCAAGTTCATAAAGATTTTGGGCAAGTGCTTTAGAATTTTTGATAATCTGTTTTGCATAATCCGCTCCAAACTCGAGCATTTCAGCCATGGTTATACCCAGGGCAGCCACATGATGGAGATGATGGTTACTAACAACACCCGGAAAGACAGCTTCATCAATTTTATCCTTTAATTCATCCCTACAAAAAATTATGCCTCCTTGGGGCCCAGGGAATGTTTTGTGGGTGCTTCCAACAAGGACATCTGCACCTTCCTTTAGGGGGTCCTGGAAACATCCTCCAGCTATCAAACCAAGTACATGGGCTCCATCGTACATGATTTTTGCACCAACTTCATCTGCTACTTCCTTCGCTTCAAAAACAGGATGTGGAAACAAAAATAAGCTTCCTCCAAGAAGCACGATCTTTGGCTTATTTTTTATGATCTCCTTTGCCATTGAATCAGCATCTATATTCATCATATCTTCATCGAAAGGATGTGGTAGCACCTCAAGTCCTCTTATTCCAGCAGCACCTACCTTAGCATGGCTTATATGCCCTCCTATCGGAACCTCCAATGCCATTATAAGATCATGAGGATCCGCTAAGGCAAAAAATGATGCTAAGTTTGCAACTACTCCTGAAGTTGGCTGCACATTAGCATGATCAGCATCAAATAATTTCTTTGAAAGATCTATTGTTATATCTTCAATCTCATCAATGTATTTACAACCTTCATAAAGTCTTTCCCCAGGTAAACCCTCTGCATACCTGTGGGAAAGATCCGAGGCTAAAGCCTCCCTTACACTCAAGCTTGTTATGTTCTCGCTTGCTATTAGATTTATACTATTTTTCATCCACCTGTGGTGCTCTTTTGTAAGTTCTTTTATTCTTTGAGCATATTTTTCGTTTTTAGACATATTTTCCCCCAGTGACGTTAACTTTATGATCATGATGATATTCAGAAATAGTGTTGTTCAAATTAATATAAATATTCTAAGCATTGCTTTATAATTCCTTTGGTTTGAGTTTGTGATTTAAAATCTATTTTCAAAAAATTTGATGGAGAGATCTGATAAAAATCACTTACCTAAAAAGTCTTTTAGTCCTCATCTCCTCCAAATTAGAAACAATACGTGACAGTTCACCTGCAGGGATACTCACCATGATCTCTTCAGGATCTATGTCCATATGGTTTCGTGAACCAACATCTCCCAAACCATAGGTGACTTTTCCGGTTAAATATGGTAATGCTGCCATTGTACTGCAAATTGGGCCAGAATCAGCGCCAATACCATGTGAACCTGAATCATAAGCATTTGCATGCAATAACTCCATACCCTGCTTCGCATTACAGATCATGAATATCACATCAGGTTCAAATTCAGCCACTGATAGCGGGGCAAAAATTAGGGCTTTAAAAATCCCAGATCTCATCTCAACGTTATTCTTCCATGAACGCTGTACGGCAGGGACGTTTTTATAAACTCCCATTGGAATTAAAAATTCACCACTTCGCATAGCTTCAGGAAATTCGCTTGTGTCTTTTAAACCTGTGTATCTTGCTCCACCAAAACATTCTTCCTCTTCTGCAGTTGAATAAAATGTATTACCCTTCACAGCCATATCAAGCTTTGTGCAAAATCTTGATTTCCCTTCTTCTCTTTTGATGTTGGTTGGTATTTTTGTGGACCATTTTATGGCTACAGGTTTCCTATTCAGATCCAGAAGTTCTTTTAATTTTTTAGTTAATTCTTTATACATTATTCTCACCGTTGGAGTATATGTAGTCAAAGATATATGTTGATATCTCTTTTATTTAAAACATATTAAAATTCCATTCTTCATTCTAAGCTGTAAAAAGAGTTTAAATATAAAAATGAATCTTCTCTAATTTTAATGAAAATAGAAATAATGGTTTAGAATGCACAAAAATAAAAAAAGAAGAGTTTTAACCCATTAAAAAAAAGAAGGGTTAATCCAATTAAAAACTTACTTTGCTGCTTCCTCAAAGGCTGCTTCAATTTGAGCGAATATCTGTTTTGTTCTGAAATGTTTCTGATCTAATGCCCCTGATGGGCATGCTGCAACACAAGTTCCACATCCTTTACAAAGCGCTGTTATTACATGTGCTTGTTCTTCTTCTGTACGTTCTATGGCATCAAACGGACACAGTTCAATGCATACTGCACATCCACCACAGACGTCTTCATCCACCACTGCGACTATAGGTTCAATTTCAACTTCTCCTTTGACCATTGGAATTGCTGCTCTTGCTGCTGCACCGGAAGATTGTGCTACTGAATCAGGGATATCTTTAGGTCCTTGAGAGACTCCAGCAAGGTATACTCCATCTGTGAGGGTGTCTACTGGTCTGAGTTTTGGGTGAGCTTCCATTAAGAATCCATCTGCACTTTTTGAAAGTCCGACTATTGATCTGAGTTCTTCTGCTCCAGCAGGTGGTACCAAACCGATTGATAAGACCACCATATCATATACGTATTCTGTTGGTCTTGCAATTAGGGTGTCCTCTGCCCTCACCGTTAAAGTTCCATCTGGATTTTCAAGTACTTCTGCTGGTCTTCCTCTTATGAACTTAATTCCATACATCTCTTGGGATCTTTTGTAGAACTCCTCAAATCCTTTACCATATGCTCTTATGTCCATGTAATAGATTGCAACTTCAGTTTCTGGAACTTTATCCTTTATAAGTTGTGCATTCTTCATGGCATACATACAACCGACTCTACAGCAATATGCATTATCAACTTGCTCGTCTCTTGAACCTACACACTGTATGAAAGCAACTCTTTTTGGTTTTTTACCATCGGAGGGTTTTAGAACCTTACCTTCGGTTGGTCCAGATGCATTTATCATCCTTTCAAGTTCTAAGGCTGAAATAACATTTGCGTAAGTACCATATCCATATTCCAGCTTCTCGGTAGCATCATAGGGATCAAAACCAGTTGCAACAATTATGGTACCAACTTCAAGTTCTACCTCTTCTGGTTCCTGGTCGTGTTTAACTGCACCCCTTTCACAAACTTCATCACATAGGTGACATTCGATACAGTAATCTTTATCTATAGTGGCAACAAGAGGAACCGCTTGTGGGAATGGTGTATATATGGCTTTTGTCATTCCGATTCCTTCGTCAAAGTAATTTGGGATCTCGATGGGACAAACCTCTGTACATGTTCCACAGCCTACGCACTCTTCTTCAATGACGTATCTCGGCTTTTTCTCAACTTTTACTTTAAAGTTACCAATGTATCCATCTACCTCTTTAACTTCTGAATATGATAACAACTCAATGTTTTCGTGTTTTCCAACATCCACCATCTTTGGGGATAGGATACACATTGAACAATCAAGGGTTGGGAAAGTCTTGTCAAGCTGTGCCATCCTTCCACCAATTGTTGGATTTCTCTCAACCATGTAGGTCTTGAATCCCATATCAGCTAAGTCCAAGGCAGCCTGAATTCCTGCAACTCCTCCTCCAATGACCAATGCGTTTTTATTAACATCAACTTTTTCTGCTTCTAATGGTTCTAAGAGTCTTGATTTTGCAACCGCCATTCTAATTAGATCTTTTGCCTTTTCAGTTGCAGCTTCTGGTTCGCGCATATGTGCCCATGTACACTGTTCCCTTATGTTTGCAAATTCAAAAAGATATGGATTGATTCCTGCCTCTTGGACGCACCTTCTAAATGTTGGCTCATGAAGCCTTGGAGAACATGCAGCCACAATTACCCTATTTAGATTGTGTTCCTTTATGTCCTTTTGTATTTCTTCCTGTCCAGGGTCTGAACAGTAGTATTTATAATCTTTGGCAAGAACAACATTTGGAAGGGTAGCAGCATAGTCCCGCAGTGCATCAATATCAGCGACACCAGCTATGTTGACCCCACAATGACATACATATACTCCTATTCTTGGTTCTTCCATTTTTGTTTCTTCTTCCATCAAAACACCCCTTGTACTTATGATATCTTGTAAAGACCTTTGTACTTATGATGTGTGGTAAGTTGGTATTTCATTTATAAATATTTCTATTTGACTTTTTTATAAAACTATTTATATAGGATAAATTTCCTCAAAGATCCTTATTTTAAAAAAATCTTCCAAAAAAAAGCTACAGCCAAAAAAACCAGTAATAACCAGATAATAATAATGATAGATGCTGCAACCCAGTTTTTAGGTTTATCTTTTTTAAATTCTATCTTTGCCTTTTCTCTACATTCTTTGAGAACTTCTCCCGGAATCATTTTCAGTGCTAAAGAAATCCCCGCAGGTATAATAATCAAATCATCAACGTATCCCAAAATAGGTATAAAATCAGGAATTAGATCTATTGGACTTAAAGCATAACCAACAATTGCAACTATAAGGACCTTAGCATACCATGGAACCCGAGGATCTTTATAGGCTAAATAAAGAGCATAAGTTTCGGTTTTTAACTTCCTTACCTTTTCCTTCCAGTTTTTTATCATAAAAACACCAAAACTAGGGGAATAGATATCATGCTCAAGATCGTGCTTAAAAAGATGCATGCTGCAGTTGAGTCAACATCCAAATCATAAGTCAATGCCAAAACCAAAGTGAGCATGGCTGATGGCATTGCAGCTTCAACAATTGTAACAGTTCTCTCAAGACCTCCCATTCCCAGAATATATACAATAGTGAAGGCTATTATGGGGGAGGCGATTAATCTTATGAATGTCACAAAGTACGCTGCATCAAAATATTCTTTTATTCCTCTAACCTCAAGAGAAAGCCCTAAGGATATCATTATAAGTGGTATAGCTGATTCACTTAAATATTTCAGAATACTGGATGCCACATATCCTATATTCAGGTTTAAAAAATTCGCCAAGATTCCTAAAATGATTCGCCACAATGGAGGAAATATCAATGCCCTTTTTGCAATTGTGGAGTACTTTCCTCCAAACATCAGCAAAAATAGGATTCCAAAACTTATAAAAAGAATCACAGTACCCATATCATAAAAAATGGCCCTTATAAGCCCTTCTCTTCCAAATACTCCCAATACAACAGGATATCCAAGAAAACCAGAATTTACCATCGCGGTGGCTGATATGATGCTCCAACGCGTTTTTTTTGAGTAACCTTTTATTTTTGAAAACACATAAGCTAATGCACCACAAATGAACCCCATGAGGATGCATATAAGGGGTATCGGTACCATAAGGCGAATATAAGATATATCTGCAGTATACATTGCCAAAAATATGAGAGACGGTATGGCTATGTTTACAACGATTTTATTTAGAATGGTAGAATCTTCTGCCTTTAATATACCGATTTTTTTTGAAGCATAGCCAATTGCCACCATTGCTATAATTGAGATAATTGTAGCGAGGGACTTCATCATATCTATTCATTGTTCTTTCAGATATAAAAATAGACTCTACCTTTCTTTTTTACTTTTTTATCCCATAAACTAAAAAATAAAAATTTGGAAGAATTTTCCACAATCGAATTACCAATATAGGTTAATCAACGATTCCCTCAGTAGCGATCTTGAAAACGCATTCCCCTTCTGGTAGGTGTGGACTATCCACTAGTCTGGCGATTCTTTTTCCAGCCATTCCTTTTTTAAGCCATATTCTGTAAGTTGCAGCATGTCCTAACACATGCCCACCAATAGCTTTCGTTGGACTTCCAAAAAAGGCATCTGGTCTTGCTTGGACTTGATTTGTGACAAATATTGCAGCGTTGTAGGTATTTGCAATGCTTTGTAGAGTATGGAGGTGCTGATTTAACTTCTGTTGCCTCGCAGCAAGTGATTCTCTTCCTACGTATTCAGCTCTAAAATGTGAAGTTAAGGAATCAACCACAACAATCCTGATATTTCTGCCGCTTTGTATCAGGTCATTGACCTTCTCTGCCATTAACATTTGGTGGTTTGAATTGAATGCCCTTGCAACGAGTATTTTATGTAAAACTTCTTCTTCGTCAAGTTCGAATGCAGCTGCAATTTGTTTTATTCTCTCAGGTCTGAATGTGTTTTCAGTATCAAGAAATACAGCTTCTCCATCAAGACCACCCTTTTCAGGTGGAAGTTGAACTGTAACAACAACTTCATGACATATCTGGCTTTTTCCTGAACCATATTCACCAAAAACTTCCGTTATAGCCTGAGTTTCTATTCCACCACCTATAAGCTCATCTAACGCCTTACTTCCTGTTGTTATTCTTCCAACGTCCTTTCGCCTTTCCATGACATCAAATGCAGTTTCAAAATCAATTTGCTCAGCTTTTCTTGCAGCTTCTATTACTTTTTCTGCAACACCTTCTCCAATTTCAGCTCTTACGCTAAGTTCCTTTGCTGTGGTTGTTGCAAGTCTCATGGTATCAGCAAAACCTGCTTCTCTCAATTTTTCTGCAGTTTTTTCTCCGACATTGGGTAACTCTTCTAATTCAACCA
>CAZLGO010000057.1:0-4339 GCA_964559295.1 uncultured Methanobacteriaceae archaeon | reverse complement strand
TTTTCAATCTCCTTTCAGGTTTTAGAAACTTAAAATTTCATGTCGACTATCTTTCTTGCGTTAAGTCTTATCTCTTCATTGTATTCATCGAAGTTTGCATCAGCGATTATGGTGATGTTTTTACCAGTCAGATCATCGATCTTTTCTGCAAGAGATCCCTCATCTGCTGTCTTATCAATCACATCATGTGCTTCTTGTGTTGTCATTCCAATTAGTTCTTCAGCCTGTTTCCTGAAGAAGGTAACCCTTATACTATCTGTATCATCTTCTATGACACAGGGGATTATCATAAGGTAATTTGGATCCTGTATTTCTTCTCCACATAGATCACAGATATAGGCATCGTCAATAAATTCAAGTCTTTTGTTACAGTTGGGACACATCTCATAGAGTATTCTCTCACCGTAGGCCTCTATTATCTGTCCGGTTACTTTGATGTTACGATCATCCTCCTCTATTTCCTCTATTTTCTTGGTTTTATAGATCATCTCTTCAAGCTTGTCGAGGGGAGGGAGACCTTCCATATCGTTTTCAGAGGCTTTCATTACTCTAGCTGTTTTCCCAACACTGAGTTCAATATTTTTAATTCCAAATCTGGTTCTTGCATTTTCTATTTTTATAGCATCACCTATATTAAATCCGATATCCACCTTGTCATCCCAAAATGAGGCTCTCACAAATCCAGTATCGTCTGCAATTTCGACTGTTCTTACAACCCCTGCTGTACCGTCACTTCTTTGAAATTCCCTTAGTTCGTTAACACCTATGATCCTTCCTACTATGTCCACTTCTTCTCCTTCATCCTCAAAATCTTTTAAATCTTCGATTTTAACTGGTTTGAGATGTTTTTTATACTCCTCTAATACCTTTATCAAAGAATTATTTGAATCCGGATTTATGATTATCCTGGTGCTCCAGTTGGTATTGACTCTGTATCCTGTTTCTGAATATTCATCAAATTCGATGTTTCCGCCGATTATCTTTAGAATGTCTCCTTTTTTGATCCTAAGGTCTGCGTCCTCGTTCCATAGGGTGACTTTTATGGATCCGGTGTCATCTGCAATTACAATAGATCTTACAGCTCCAGTAGTTCCATCTGCCCGCTCGAAATTTATGCTATCTTGTATTTTAGTTACAACGCCCATTACAGTAACATCTTTCATCTCATGGGCATCTGCCAGCTTTAAAATCACCTCTTCATGCTCTGGCACATCAAAGTCGCCTTTTATTATCCTTCCAATCCATGATTGCGTCAGGGAAATTTCACCGTTTCTTACTCTACTTTGTGCACCAAGTATTTTTACAGAATCTCCTTCACCGAGATTCAGTTCGTCTATAAGCTTAACGTCCCTGTTCCATAATGTAAAGGGTATGGTACCAGTTTCATCTTGAAGTTCAAGTGATACAACCTTTCCCTCCCTTCCATCGCTTTCAAATCTTCTTACTCTCGAGATCCTTTTGATTCTTGCAATTACATTAACTTCCATTCCTTCTTTGATGTCAGCTATGTTGATTATATCTTCCCTGTAGGGTGGCAGGTGTTCGAAGGCACTATCTTCAAGTTTTACAATGGTGGATCTGCTCTGTAAGTGTATTTCATCGGATCTGAAACCATCCTTGACTTGCGCATTTCCTATTTTTATAACATCTCCTTCCTTGATCTTTTTAAGCAAAGCTACCTTCTCATTCCATAAAACAACCCTCATTTTTCCAGTATCATCTGCAATCATAAGATTTGCAACCTTACCGTCTCGACCCTTTCTTGTTGTAAATGTTTTTATGTTCGAGATTCTCATAACTCTGCCTATGATGCTGGCATCGTCTATTCCAACTTCCAGATCAGATATCTTGAAGCTTTTATCCCTATGTGAGGTATTTTTCTCATCCTTGAACTCGCCCACCACCATCCTTGCAACATCAAGATCGTCCATAAAACTTACGTCTTCATATTCCTTCTTCATTTCCTCCATTCTCGCCAGGAAATCATCGTATGAAATCTTGTCCTTGATCTTTTGATATTCGTCCCTTATGGCATCTTTCATATTTATCCCTCTTCTTACAATTGATATATAGTAGATACAATATAGTATTTGCTTATCTATATTGAAATATAATATTAAAAAATATCTTTAATTTGTTATATTTATATTTTTCTAAATAGATATTCCATATTTACATGAACATGAACAACGTAGTTTCATATTTAAGTTAATGATATAAAGACATAAGGAGGTTCACACATGTCTATGACAATGGCAGAGAAAATACTCGCAAAAGCTTCTGGTAAAAAAGAAGCAGAAGCCGGAGAAATAGTAATGGCAAATATAGATGTGGCAATGACCCATGATTTAACAGGACCATTATCTGTAGAATCATTTAATAAAATAGGCACCTCTAAAGTCTGGGATCCTGAAAGGATCGTTGTGATATTCGACCACCAGGTGCCTGCAGATTCACCTGATGCAGCCTGCAATCATATAATCATGCGAAAATTTGTCAAAAAACAAGGAATATCCAATTTTTATGATGTTAGAGAGGGTGTGTGCCATCAGGTTCTTCCTGAAAAGGGACATATTCTCCCTGGAGAAGTTGTAGTTGGGACGGATTCACATACATGTACCCATGGCGCTCTCGGGGCTTTTTCAACAGGAATAGGATCAACAGATATGGCAATGGTCTTTGCAACAGGCAAATTATGGTTTAAGGTACCAGAAACCATAAAATTTGAAATAGAAGGCTCTCTTGGTGATTATGTTCATGCAAAGGACGTTGTGCTCCAAATTATAGGAAAAATTGGCGCAGATGGTGCAAACTATAAAGCATGCGAATTTGCAGGAGAACTAACCAAGGATATGTCTGTATCTGATAGAATGGTTCTTTGTAACATGGCAGTTGAGATGGGTGGTAAAACAGGCCTTGTAGAACCAGATGATAAAACCATTGAATATGTTAAAAAGAGATCGAATAAATCTTTTGAGATAATGAAAAGCGATGAGGATGCTCCATCTCTTGAGACAATACACATCGATGTAAGCGATTTAGAACCACAAATTGCTTGTCCTCACAATGTTGATAACGTTCGTCCTGTCTTAGAAGTTGAGGGAACCCACATCGATCAGGTTTTCCTTGGATCATGCACAAACGGGCGTTTAGATGATCTTCGAGTTGCAGCAAAGATCATGAAGGGGCGTGAGGTATCAAGACACGTACGGATGCTTGTTATACCAGCATCAAGAGAGGTTTACATGAGAGCTCTTGACGAAGGACTCATTAAAATCTTTGTAGATTCTGGAGCGTTAGTCTGTAACCCTTGTTGTGGACCATGTCTTGGTGGACACATCGGGCTTCTTGGACCAGGAGAAGTAAGTCTTTCAACATCAAACAGGAATTTCAGAGGAAGACAGGGAAGTCCAGAATCTGAAGTTTATCTCAGCTCAGCAGCGGTTGCAGCAGCATCTGCGATCTATGGAAAGATCATTGATCCGAGAAGTATAAAATGAAAAGGTGCTAAAATGAAAGGAAAGGTTTGGAAATTCGGAGATGATATTGACACTGATGTGATAATCCCTGGAAGATATCTGGTTCTAAAGGATGAGAAGGAACTTGCAAAGCATGTTATGGAAGGAATTGACTCTTCCTTTGCAAAAAAAATCAAAAAAGGAGATATCATAGTAGCTGGCAAAAACTTCGGGTGTGGTTCGTCAAGAGAACATGCTCCAATTGCCCTTAAGGGTGCAGGAATTTCTGCAGTGGTTGCAGAATCATTTGCACGAATATTTTATCGAAACGCCATAAATATTGGACTTCCTCTTTTAGAATGCAAAGATATCTCAAAACACGTATCAGATGGAGATGAAATTGAAATTGACATGAAAAAAGGAATTTTAAAAGATCTTAATACCAAGAAGGAGTTTGAAGCAAAAAGTATGCCAAAATTTATGCTTAAAATTCTAAATAAGGGTGGATTGATCCCTTACTTAAAAGATAAGTTGGGGGAAATAAAAGAATAATACAATCGAAAATTAAACAATGAATGGTGTCTTTATGTACAAAATAACTGTAATACCTGGAGATGGTATTGGAAAAGAAGTTATGAGAGGAGCATTACATGTTTTAGATGCCCTAAACATCGACTTTGTTTACACGTTCGCTGATGCAGGGGATGAATATGCCGAAAAAACAGGTGTTGCCCTACCACAAGAGACAATTGATGCAGTAAGAAAATCGAGGGCATGTCTTTTTGGAGCTGCTGGAGAATCAGCAGCAGACGTTATAGTGAAAATGAGACAAGAACTGGATCTCTATGCAAATCTTCGACCTGTAAAATCATACAAGGGAA
>CAZLGO010000056.1:0-11519 GCA_964559295.1 uncultured Methanobacteriaceae archaeon | reverse complement strand
ATTTGATTGAGGCAATAAGAGAATCTACAAACTGTAGACTTAAGATTATAGCAAATGAAGCCTGTATTTATAGGTGTCCCTTTCGTTATTCTCATTTTAATTTATTTTCTCATGTAACAGGTCCTCCTCCAAAACCAGAGATTTTTGGAGATTACTACTTCGAAAAATGCATCTCTTTGAGGGTTAGAAATCCAGAACTCATAATAAGATCACCTTGGGTAAGACCCGAAGATACAAAGGAGTATGAAAAAATTGGGATCGATGTTCTAAAAATATCTGGAAGGGCAAACACCACAAACTGGATAATAGATGTGATAAAACATTATGACAGGAGTAAGTATCAAGGCAATTTACTTGAGATTTTGGATTGTCCAAACGAACTTAGAGATCTCTTTTACATCTCCAATGAAAGTTTAGAAGGAGCTATATATCAATGGATGAATTGTCCTAAGCTTTGTCACAGATGCAATTTTTGCAAAGATTTAGCTAAAAAATCTTTAAAGGAAGTTTAAAATGAGTGAAGTTTTGAAATTACCTGAAATAAGAAGTAAAATTGAAGAAAAACTGCGGAATCTTACAGGAAAATCAATATATATCCCTGAAGTTAAAGTTTTTAGCATGGCATGTGGTTGCAGAGGTTTTTTAGCAGATTTAAGAGGTTTTCAAACAGAGGAAGCAGAAGTCCTCCAAAAATATATCGTCGAGATGCTGGAGGAATATTCAAAACATCTAAACCTAAAACCTGAGTTGATATATGCCCGAAATTTCCCAGGAACTTATATGGTAGCCGGATTAACCGTTAGGGAGCTTTGTGATAGGTGCGTACACGAACTTGCAGGAAAGTCACCAAGACCAGATCTTATCATTTTATCTAGAAAGTAATTCTGATACCTTCTCAAGCATCCTCTTATCTAATTCATCGAAAGCCGAGAGCTTATTGCTATCTACATCAATTACTCCCAAGACATCGTCTCCTGATTTTATGGGAACCACGATCTCTGATTTTACATCTTCGCTACAAGCTAAATAATTGCTCTCTTGGGATACATCCTTCACCACAATACTTTCTGCTGATTCTGCTGATGTTCCACAAATTCCTTTTCCAAATTGAATCCTTTTATGGGGAGTGGGAAGTCCTAAATAGTAGAAAAGTACCAATTCTCTGCCTTCAACAAGATAGATCCCAACCCAATCAAAGTAGGGGATTTCATTAAGAATTCTGATTATTTGCTTGTAGGTTTCTTCCAGATCATCAAAATTTAATTTAGTGATCTTCTCATAGACCTCATCAAGCAGAATTTTTTTCTCATCTCTTTTCATATTTCAACCTCTTTATAACAACATTGACAATAAAACCATAAATTTAAATGTCCTAAATTCATTATAAATAACATGGAACTTAAAGACCTAGTTACAAAGCAATAACAATTGCAATAATCTTTGTAATAATTTTCACATTTTTCTGGATAATCCTTATGGATGTTATCGGCCTTGTTATATATTCTTAGAGCTATATTTGGATGAAAAGGCAAAAAAAGGATGTATCATTATGAGTCCTAAGACGTTTGGAAGACTTTTTATACTCCTAATGATCTGTTTGGTTGCATATGGATGTGGGTCATGTGCAAATGTACTAAATTCGGAAGATAGCATTATCTTTGATGTGGTTCCTTCAAGCTTTGCTTTAGATAATCAGCCGCAAATTACAATCATTAACGATGCATCATTTGAGCCTGTGTATATCTGGGAGCATTATCCTAAAACTACAAGCAACATAACCAACAACACGACAAATTCAACCATAGATTAGTCTTAAACACAGGTCTCATGTATAGTTTATATGGAACCTGCAACATATAACAGGTCTCTTTCTTGTAATTTCGAAGCTCTATTTTTTGAGATGGTTGATGACATGATCATTTTAAGAAAAAACAAAAAAATTTTAGAATTATTTCCAATTGGCAGTGGAAAAGATGCTCTAAATTCAAGAAGAAAACCTCTCTTTTATGGATATTTAAAGCTTAAAAAGATTGAAAATCGTCTTAAACCCCATAGATTTATAGTAAAAAAAGATAAAGAAATTCTTTTTCCTCCAAGTGAAGCCATAAAGATTTTAAGAAAACAAAACATTTTTTTGATTGATACTGATGCGAAAACAGAAGAAATGCTAAATTCTTTAAATATAAGGTTTAAAAGAACCAAAATCTGCAAACATTGCATTTCAGAAGGATATATAACCATTATAAATGATGATTCAGTATATCTACTTCAAAATGAACGTGTATGTAAGGTATGCGCTGAAGAGGAGATAAAGCGTGAATTAAAATTCAGATCATTTGATCTGAGTACCTTAAAAACCTTTAGAAAACTTTTGGAGTCAACCCATGACGTCGATAAGGTTTTAGGTGTCCTTGATCCTAAATTTGACCCTGTTAAAAATCCAGAACTCACGCTGTATGATAGAATTGTTTTAGAGGACGATGACGTTCAAAACATGAAAATAGACGAAATTAACATTCCCATTCGGTTCAAAAAAATATTAAAGAGAAACACAAAACACTTGTTACCTGTCCAGTCAATAGCCCTGGAGAATGGACTTCTTGAGGGAGAAAACCTTCTGATTGTATCTGCAACTGCAAGTGGGAAGACACTAATTGGAGAACTTGCAGGGATACCTAATGCTATGGATGGTAGAAAATTCATATTTTTAACACCGCTTGTTGCACTTGCAAATCAAAAGTACAGGGAATTTAAGAAAAAATATGAGAAATTGGGGCTTAAAGTTTCAATACGCGTTGGGATGAGCAAAATAAAAGCAAAAGAAGAGCTTTCAATTGTGGATAGTGATATAGAAGATGCAGATATAATAATTGGAACCTACGAGGGGTTGGACTTCATCCTACGTTCAGGAAAAGCTGGCATTTTGGGAGAGCTTGGCACCACTGTAATCGATGAGATACATATGTTGGATGACGAAGAGAGAGGTTCCAGGCTCAGCGGACTTATGAACAGACTGAATAAGCTTTTTCCCAATGCACAGTTTATAGGACTTTCTGCAACCATCAAAAACCCAGAAGAAGTTGCACAAAGATTCAGAATGAATCTTGTAAAATATGATAAGCGCCCTGTTCCTTTGGAGCGACATTTGATATTTTCAAGATCAGAGCATGAAAAAACGGACATAATAGCAAAGCTAGCAAAGGAAGAATACAAAAAAATCTCCAAGAGAGGATTTAGAGGTCAGAGCATCGTATTTACAAACTCAAGAAGAAAAACCAATACCATTTCAAAATACTTAGCAAAAAAAGGAGTATCTGCAGCAGCATATCATGCAGGACTTTCATATACAAAAAAGAACAAAATAGAAAGAGAGTTTTCAGAACAGAAAATATCAACGGTTGTTACAACAGCTGCACTTGCTGCTGGGGTGGATTTTCCAGCATCACAGGTTATCTTCGAGGCTCTTACAATGGGAAACAAATGGATTACTCCTAACGAATTTTCCCAGATGCTTGGAAGGGCTGGGAGACCATCTTATCATGATGTGGGAAAGGTTTTTTTAATACCAGAGGTTGGAAGAAAATACGACGATGAAACAGAGGATTCAAAAGCAGTACAGCTTTTAGAAAGCGACGTAGATCCAATACATGTTGAATATTCTGATGAAGATCTCATAGAACAGATTTTGGCAGATATATCTTCTGGTTGTGTCAGAGATATCTATGATCTTAAAGAGAGGTACGAATCCTCAGAACTTGACGATGCATTGGATGTTTTATGTAATCTAAGGCTAGTGAAGGAAGATGGTGGGAGGATAGCTGCCACAAAATATGGAAAAGCAGTTTCAATGTCTTTTTTAAATTATAAGGATGCAGAATATATAAAAGAAAATATGGATATTTTATCTCTCCTCAAGATGGCAATATGGCTTGAACCTTTTGAAAACGCTTATATGTCAAACAAAATTCACAAAAGATTATGTAAGATCCTCAAAATTAATCTATCATCCCGATTGTTTGCTGATTCTGTTTTAGATATTCTATCATCCTCAGATGCTATTTTAAAGCTTGAACCTAAGCTTAAAGACGCTCTAATCAACATGCAAATTGAATTTTTGTCTTGTGAGTGCAAAGAACGACCATTCTGTGATTGTTTTCAGGATGAACTTTCAAAGAAGATTATAAAATACAGAACACTAAAGATGGACCCTCTTGAGATAAGCAAAAGACTTATGCGGAATTATCAGATCCATACCTATTCTGGAGATATATTTTCATGGTTGGATTCCATAATAAGAACACTTGAGGCTATAAGAAGAATTGCAAAGGTTTTTGGAAATTCAAAAGTTTTAAGTGAATCCTCGAAGTTGATAAAGGCCATAGAAAATTAAATCATTGAACGTATATCCTCAATTATATCATCAATCGCAGCTTCCAACAGCAAATGACCTAACTTTGTATCAACAAAAACCCCCTCAGATTCAACAATCTTTGCACTTTTATCTATCTCGTCATCAACATCCCTTGCTCTTTTGAAACCAACCATTCCAACTTCTGGATACATCTTAAAGTTGCAGTGTTCCTTTATCTTTGAGTAATCGACAATCCCCAGGAAAGATGCAATCGAAAGCTCGCCTCCTCCTGCGTGGGGTCCCTCTATTTCCACTATTTTATTGTTGAATATGATTTCAACTCCAAGCTCATTCTCAACGTCAACTATATATTGGGTTATAGGTTTATTACCCCCATGGCCATTCACCAAAACAACTTTTTCTATATTTAAATAATCTTTTGCAAGTTTAAGGGCAGATTTTAAGTGTTTTTCAACCAGTTCTTTTGGATCTATGTGTATACCATGATTTATGTAATTGTATTCAGAAGCAGCATACAATATCCCCAAAAACTTTGCACCGGTCCTAAAAGAGGCTTGAAGTGCCAGGTATGCTGCAATTTTTGAATCTGTATCGATGGGAAGGGCTGCACCATGATTTTCAAGGTGGGATCCTAAGGCAAGTATACCAATTTTGTGAATTTTGGGAGATATTACATTTCCTGACGAATATCTGAGTTTTACCACTATACCACCCTAAATAGACCATATTTTATCTCCAATGTGGTGAATCGTCTTGATAGCTTTTCCTTTATTTCTCTTTATCATCTCATCTCCAGAAATCAAACTTCTCCCAATTGCAAGAGGTTTCTTATGAATTTCGTCCACCACAATAACTAGGTCACCATCACCTATACCTAAATCAGCATCAACGATACCTGGACACATCACATCTGCACCACCTGCAACAAATTTCACTGCTCCCATGTCCACAACAACATAGTTTTTGGTAATTTCAAGCTCCAATGCACCTTTTAGGGTTGGAAATGGCTTATCATCAATCATCATAATAAAGGGCTTACCATCAATCAGTACAATATCATACAAATCAGTTTCGAGGATTTCAACCTTTCCTTCATGAGGGATCAATTTTGAATAATCACCAAGTTTTTCTTTTATTTCTTTTAATTTCCTTTTTTTTAGCCAATATCTTTTTTTAATCTTCAATTGCAACACCTATATTAAATGGATACATTTAAATATACATCCCATCAACATTGAACTTATAGGATAGGTGATAACGTGAATGTTCAAAGACCTCTTGATGCATTGGGTAAATCGTTAAATTCTCAAGTGCTAATTAAACTTAAAGGTGGAAGAGAATTCAGGGGAATCTTAAAGAGTTTTGACATGCACATGAACCTGGTATTGGATGATGCAGAAGAACTTGAAGGTGGAGAATCATCCAGAAGACTGGGGACTGTGCTTATAAGAGGGGACAACATAGTTTACATATCTCCTTGATGATTAATTTTATTGGAGGATAATAATGAAAGGTACGCCATCATTTGGTAAAAGGAATAAAAAGACTCATATAAGGTGTAGAAGGTGTGGTAGACGCTCATATCACGTGAGAAAAAAGTACTGCGCAGCCTGTGGTTTTGGGCGATCCAAAAAAATGAGAAGATATAACTGGCAGAATAAAAAGATTACAGGATATAGGTTGAAGTAGATGGACGCAAATCCAATAGATGTTAGGATCATTGTAGAAGGTGCGTCTGATGTAGAGGCTGTCTCTAAGGCAATGCAAGATGTAGCCCTTGGAGCAGAATACCATATCACCATATCTTCCATAATACCGACCACCAGTTCCGATATAGCAAAAAAAGCTGTAAAAGGAGCGGATATTCTTTTAATTGCAACCGACGCTGATGCACACGGCAGAGAACTTGCAGAAAAGCTTCAAAAGAACCTGAAGAACGAAGTGGGACATATAGAAAGGGTGAAATTTCCATTTGGACATGATGTGGAATACATAGATCCCTCTCTCATAAGAGATGAAATCAAAAATGCAATAATAAGAGCAGGATTATCATCCACAGCGAATATAAAAAGACTTCGAAGACTTGAAAACAAGTTAGAAGAGTTAAAAGAAAAATTAGAAGAAGCTTCTGTTGAGAATAAAAACTTATTATCCGAAAATGAAGATCTCCTGACTAAAATCCAGGAACTCACTGGGAAGAATGAAACATTAGAAGAGGAATTAGAGGCTCTAAAAGACGAATTTAAAAATACAAAGGAAAAGTATACCAAAATAAAAATCAAATATGAAGATGTTCAAAAGAAAAGTTTATTTGAGGCATTTTCAATAGAAGAATTATGGAATGAGACTTTCGCTGAAGAAATCAAAGACGAAGAACAGGTTTATTTTATAATGAATGAATTGAAACCTGAAAACATTATTGTTGGTCAAGGTTATATTGCTGCACCTTCAAAAAGAGATGCTATAGACTGGTTAAAGATTCTAAAAATCGCCCTGATTTTATATGATAAAGGTTCAAAACTTGAAGATCTAAAATCGAAATTTAAGAAAGAGAAAATACAGTTTCAGGAGTAACCTTATTCTCATTTAATTCCTTTGCAGAGAATCTGGGAGAATCTAAATTGAAAGACAAGTGCGGTATTATAGGTGCATATTCCCATAAAAGAAGAAACGTCTCAACATACATATATTATGGTTTATATGCTCTGCAACACAGAGGACAAGAATCTGCTGGCATATCAACCTACAATGGTAAGGATGTGCATATCTACCGCGACATGGGACTAATATCCGATGTATTCAACAACGGCAATATGGAAGATCTTGAGGGACATGTGGGTATAGGACATGTAAGATATTCAACTACAGGTGAGTCAAAAATAGAAAATTCCCAGCCATTTTTCAGCGAATTTGATCATGGCAAGATTGCAATTTCTCACAACGGAGACATCATAAATTCAATGGAATTAAGGCGCAAGTTGGAAGAGAGGGGCTGCGTATTCAGATCAACAACAGACTCTGAGGTTATATGTCATCTGCTTACAGCTGAATACCAAAAGACAAAAGATGTAATTCGTGCCATTGAAGAGGTCTCAAAAAAACTTATAGGGTCTTATTCTCTTGTTATGTTGGTAAATGGAGATTTGATCGTTGTAAGAGACCCGCTTGGAATAAAACCTCTTGTACTTGGTAAAATGGATGATATGACTGTTGTTGCTTCTGAAACTGTTGCTCTTGATGTTATTGGTGCTAAATACATTCGCGACATAAAACCTGGGGAGATAATGATTATAAATGACAAAATAAGCCGCTCTGTTATGAAAAAAAATGAAAATACCAAAAGAGCCCACTGTATGTTTGAATATGTTTATTTTGCACGCCCTGATAGTATATTGGAAGGAAAATCCATCTATGATGTGAGATTGAAAATTGGAAAGACCCTTGCCAAGGAGCACCCTGCAGATGCAGATATTGTAATTCCAGTGCCTGACTCTGCGATAACTGCTGCATTAGGATATTCAAGGGAATCGGGCATACCATATGGTGAAGGACTTATAAAAAATCGTTATGTAGGAAGGACTTTTATCATGCCCACCCAGAAGGAACGTGAGACCTCAGTGCGACTTAAAATGAATCCTATAAGAACTGAGCTTAAAGATAGGAGGATAGTACTTGTAGATGATAGCATCGTGCGAGGTACAACTTCAAAAGCCATAGTTGATATCCTAAAGGACGCAGGAGTCCGGGAGGTCCATTTAAGGATAGGATGCCCACCTATCATCTCCCCCTGTTATTATGGTATAGCAATGGCAACAAAAAAAGAATTGATAGCATCTGACAAAAAAGTGGAAGAAATAAAAAACATATTAGGTGTTACTTCTTTGGGTTATTTGAGCATAGATTCCTTAGTTAGGTGTATAGGGATAAAAAGAGAAGGTCTTTGCCTTGGATGTCTTACCGGGGAATATCCAACACCGCTACCTCGCAATATTGAACAATATGAGGCTGATCGTTGTTAGATCCTACAAAATCCAGTTTTATTTTTGTCTCATTAACACAACAAATGAAAAATCAAAATGGTGATAAAAATCGTAGAATTACTCTCACCCGCAAGGGATTTTGCTGCATTAAATGCCGCTATCTCAAACGGAGCAGATTCTGTTTATGTTGGAATTCGTGGATACAACATGAGAAAAAATGCAGCAAATTTTACAGTTGAAGATATAAAAAAAGTTGTGAAAGCATGCCATGATCTTCAAAAAAAAGTCTATGTTTGTACAAATACCATAATGAAAGATGATCATATAAATAACTTAAAGAAGATAATTCCCACCCTTTATTCTTATGAAGTAGATGCTCTTATAGTCTCTGATCTTGGTGTCATCAAAATCGCAAGAGAAAATGATATGAATGTGCACATGAGCGTTCAAGCTAATGTGTCCAATCAAGAGGCTTTAAAATTGTTGGAAGGAGTAGGAGTCAAACGTATCATCCTGTCAAGGGAATTGTCCCTTGAGGAGATAAAAAAAATCTCAAAGGAAACAAATTTAGAGATTGAGGTTTTTGTGCATGGTGCAATGTGCATTGCGATCTCTGGTAGATGTTTCTTGAGTTCCTATCTTTACAACAAGAGTGCAAACTGCGGAGAATGTCTGCAGCCATGCCGAAAAATGTGGATGCTCATATCTGAGGATTCAGAAGAATTTAGGCTTGATCAAAAACATATATTAAGCCCAAAGGATCTTTGCATGATAGAACACATTCCTGATCTTATTGAAACTGGTGTAGATGCCCTCAAAATAGAAGGAAGAGCAAGAGCTGCAGATTATGTTATGACCGTAACAAAGACATATCGTGAAGCTATTGATAGTTACATGAATGGGAAATGGAAATTCGACAAAAAATGGATTCATGAGCTTAAAGCGGTATATAACAGAGATTTTGATACTGGATTTTATTTTAGAACGCCCTATGAAATTAGTGAAGGTAACCAATCTACTCACATAAAAAAGGATATCGGTCTGGTCTGTAATTACTACAGCAAGGTTTCTGCAGCCCAGATAAGACTCTGGGATGATCTTGAGATTGGTGATGAGATATTAATACAAGGAAACACCGCCGGTTCCTTTGCACAGAAGGTTGAATCAATACAAATTAATGGCAGAAATGTTAGAAAAGCAAATAAAGGACAAAATGTAGGCATATTGGTTAAAAAGAAGGTAAGACCAAATGATCTTGTGTATAAACGAATTCTTCGAAAATAAAAAAGGAGGATAAACATGATAAAAATCAAAGATGCTATGCAAAAGGAAGTAATAACTTTCAGAGTAGATGATAAAATAACAGACGTTGCCCAAATTCTAAGGGAAAACAAAATAAGTGGTGCTCCGGTAGTTTCTAAGGGAAAAGTTGTGGGGATGATAAGCGAAGCAGATATAATGAGGCTTCTGGAAGTTCACTCTCCCAAAATAAACCTGATTTTACCATCTCCCTTTGACCTTATTGAACTTCCTCTGAGGATGAAGCACGAATACGATGAAATAGCAGAGGGTATAAAAAAGGCTGCATCATCCACCGTAGGTGAGGTTATGACAAAAAAAGTGATATCGATTTCAGAGGATGCTTCCATTTCAGACGCTGCAGAGATCATGGATTCTCACGACATCAACAGACTTCCTGTTGTTGATAAGGAAGGCAGACTACTTGGAATAATAACAAGAGGAGATATCATAGGAGCCATGGTGAAAGGATGAGTATGAAGAGAATCGCAATATACGGCAAGGGGGGAATTGGAAAATCCACCATCGTCTCAAATATTGCAGCAGCGTATTCATCTGATTTCAAAGTAATGGTCATAGGCTGTGATCCAAAGGCAGATACAACGAGAACACTTGTTGGAACGAGAATACCAACGATTTTGGATGTTGTGAAGAATAAAAAAGATGTTTTTCTCAAGGATATTCTTTTTGAAGGATACGAAAATGTAAGATGTGTTGAAAGTGGTGGTCCTGAACCTGGTGTTGGTTGTGCAGGAAGAGGTGTTATAGTCGCTATAAACTTATTAGATAACCTTGGAGCCTTTTCTGATGATTTGGATATCATCATCTACGATGTGTTGGGAGATGTGGTTTGTGGGGGATTTGCAGTTCCACTAAGAGAGGATTTTGCAGATGAGGTATATGTAGTGACTTCTGGTGAATATATGGCTTTATATGCAGCCAATAATATATGCAAAGGTATAAAAAAACTTAAAAGCAATTTTGGAGGCATTATCTGCAACTGCAGAGGAATTGAAAATGAAGAGGAAATAGTAAAGAAATTCGCAGGAAAAATAAAAACAAGAGTAATTGGAGTGATACCAAGAAGTGAGCTTGTCCAAAAAAGTGAAATTGATGGTAAAACTGTTGTTGAAAAATTTAGCAATTCAAAGCAGGCTAAATTATATAAAAAACTTGCAAAATCCATCTATCATAATAATAAATTCACAACTCCAGAACCCATGGATATGGATGAATTTGAAGGTTTTTTTAGAAGTTTTTAAAGGTTTTTGGCTTTAGTCCAAACCTCCTAAAAGAATTAAAACAAGTATTCTTTGAATTTTTGAGGTTTTCGAAATAAAAAAGATGAGAGTTGCATTTACAGTCGGAACATCCGAATTTTTCAACGGCTTTGCTCTCTTTTGAAATATTCTCTGCGATTTTACATTCCCATTTTTTCTTACTTTCTGCAGATATGACATCCACTACATCCGAATCAGCAGAAGCTAAAAGATAGTCAATATGCCAGAACAATTTCTTTTCATCGCGCAGGTGTCTTTTTATACGACCTTCAAGCGAATTTAAGGCAGAACCTACATATACGTAATATCCCTTCTTAAAATCAAATTCTCCAAGTTTTCCTATCCTAATTTTTGAATCACAAGCTAGATGGATTATCAAACAGTATGTGCCCATATGGTTCACTTATCTTTATTTTATAAAACTACAGCAAATCAGCATTGAATAGAAAAAGCCAAATGAATGTTTTAAATCAATGAACTTAACTCAGATCCTCTCCCCATACTCCAATTCCCTAAATACAATCTTAAATTCAGTTCCATGGCTTCTGTCAAGCTCTATCTCACCATCAAGCTGATCTACCAACTCAA
>CAZLGO010000055.1:0-12365 GCA_964559295.1 uncultured Methanobacteriaceae archaeon | reverse complement strand
TTCCCTTGTATGATTTTACAGGTCGAAGATTTGCATAGAGATCCAGTTCTTGTCTTAAGGTTATTATGGCACTCTTCTGCCCAACAACTGTGGTAACTGCTCCAAAAAGTGTTGCATCAACTTTTCGTGCAAGTGCTACTGTTTCATCTGGAATGGTAGTTCCAAATCTTCTAAAACACTCGTCCCCTGCATCAGCGAACGTGTAAACAAAGTCGATGTTTAGGGCATCTAAAACGTGTAATGCTCCTCTCATAACTTCTTTTCCAATACCATCTCCGGGTATTACAGCTATTTTGTACATAATTCACCAACATAGTTTTCTGCAACTGATCGTAGTTTCTTGATTCATGTATTAATATACACCAAACCAGATATTATCCTTTCCATTGATATTATGATGGCATGTGAGCTCTGAGAAGATTTATTAGAAGGGACTGAGTTAAGAGCTTTGGATTGATGTTCAAAATACCAAAAGAATACAGCAATATGATCAATACTGGTTGATGAATCAAATAGATCAACAATGAGTTTCTCCCTAAAAAGCAAAATAATCGTATGAGATAAAAATTAGAAAGATCTGGAAGTTCAAATTTTCGAATATAGTTTTTATACAGTAAATTTCCAAAAAAAAGCCCTATTGAAACTACTCCCAACCATGGAAAAAGCGGAAAATAGTCAACAGTATGAAAATTATGAGGTATAAATCCCAACCAAACTAACCAGTAAGAATCAAATGTAAAATTTCTCAAATACAGCCCAACTGCTATAAAGAGTATACCTAAGCAAAGATTAAGATAACTGTATTTTATAAAAGGATACTCCAAAATAATGGATATTCCAATGAAATGCAAAACTCCAAATACAATAAAATCATCTCGAAGGAAAATCCAGGTTACTAAAGTGATGAAAAGCCCCCATGAGAATACCCTAAGACCTCTTTTTAAATATTTCGCAAAGAGTTCTTTTTCTGTACTATATTCTTTTGATTTTATTGCTCTTGAATAACTGAGAGTTAACGATATTCCAACCAAAAAGATAAAAATAAAAGCAGTTGCGCGCGCAAAGTACCAAAAAAACCCCGAATATATGTTGAAATCATACACACCAAAATAGTTTAGGTCATAAATTAAGTGATAGGCTATCATCATGATTATTGCAAATCCCCGTAGGGAATCTATCTCCCAAAAACGTTTTTTTAGATCGTTGTTCATTTGAATACCTTGAGGTTAAAGATATGAAGCTTGAATTGGCTCGAGCAGTATTTTTTGGTTTCTTATTTACCAATATTAATATACTTTAATACCTAAATTTCTGCCATATGATCATATGGTGGTTTTTTGGAAATTGATAGGAAATCTATTAATGATCTTAAAATATTGCTCCCTTTCGTCCCATTAATTATAACCTTTGTTCTATTAATCCTCAAACCCTACTATATTTTTCCAACCGAAAGTGATCTAGATTTTCATCTGGTCAGAGCTCGAGATATACTTGAAAATCCTAATGTGGGCATTTTTTGGAATTATCTGGTGTATTATCCTCAAGGCAGTGCATTGTGGCATCCTCCATTATTCCATTTGTTATATGCATCCCTATGGTGGGTTGGGGGAGTAAGATTCGCCCATTCTTTTTTATGTGTTTTACAAATATTATTAACGGTGGGTGTTGCTTCATGGATTGCAAATAAAGAATATGGCATCATAGCAGGCTTTTTTTCAGGGATGTTTGCTTTAGCAGCCCCTCTACCCGATACTCTTCTGGTATCAATGCCTGCAACATATATTCCGATTTTGACTGTATTAACGATCTATTTACTACCAAAAGATAAAATAAAAGCATTTTTCACGTCGTTTCTTGGATTATGGATACATATTATTGGCTTGATTGTTTTTATACCTTTGTTCCTTGTGGATGGTTATAAAAAACGGAAAAATTTAAAAATGATCGCATTATTGCTACCATCATGGTTCTTTTGGGTTGGGTATTTCATTTACTTTAAGGATCGAACAGGTGCCACCAACCAACTTAACCCATCTTTTCATTTTTTTTCCTTGGTGCAATTTTCCTGGTTTAATCTTTCTTTTGGTATTTGGAAGTATTGGGCTTTATTTATTGTATAAAATTGATAATAAGAGATTTAAATTGATATTCATCTATTTAATCATTGTAATTACAATTCAATTTCTTTTTGGCGACGTTTCAAGGGGATTTCAATATACAGCACTACCAATGGCAATTTTATCTGGACTCACGATGCAAAAAGGATATGAATATGTATCTAAAAATTACAGAGCAACTTTCTCAATGAGTTTTATGGCAATGTTGTTGGTATATTCCTTGATAGGCTCTTCAGCTTTTTTCGCGGTTTTGTTAAAAAGTTATGATGAATGGAATGATCTTGATATCCCATTTGAACATAAATATGCTCCACTTAAAAGCTACATAGAAAGGAATACAAATAAAAATGATGTATTGTGGGTAGACCAAGAAATTGCGGATAAGGTAGCTTGGATGACTGGCAGAAGAGTTTCAAATGGAAGATATGGAGCACCAAGAAGATTTGTAGAAAAACATCAAAAAATCAATATTTACATCTCAAATAATACATTCTTAATAAAAGATTTTAATAATAAAACCTTGAAACAAATTAAAATAATATCTGTTTATTAAATTGTAGGATTATGTTGCCACTTGTCCACCTACACATGTACATAATATGGGTTATTGCGATCATATACATTCACGAAGGATAAATATCAGTTATAAGAGACTGTATATTTGATTTATGGATTAAAAACTCTTTCAACATTAGCTTATTCGATATTTTTATTGATAATTTGAACTCATTGTATGATGTTAATTCGTCATAGAAAAGTTTTGGGAAAATATTGCAAAATAACAAAAGTATACTAAGTGAGGTGAATTTATGCATGAAACAATTCTCTTAACTCAAAGTGAAATAAAAGAACTCATAACAATGAAAGAGGTCATTGAAACCGTAGAAAACGCTTTTAAAGTGTTTGCAGAGGGTAAAGTAGAGATGCCTGCTAAAAAATACTTGTTTTTTAAAAAATACAATGGGGATCTCAGGATAATGCCATGTTTTGTCCATGATGCGGACGAAGCTGGGGTAAAATGTGTCAATGTACACCCAGATAATCCAAAAAAATATGATTTGCCTACCATAATGGCGATAATCGAGCTTGTTGATCCTAAAACAGGTTTTCCACTTGCAATAATGGATGGAACATGGATTACAAACATGAGAACTGGTGCGGCAGCAGGAGTTGCGACCAAATATCTTGCAAGAGATAATTCCAAGACTTTAGGGATCGTTGGGGCTGGTGTACAGGCATATAAACAACTTGAGGCACTAAATGAAGTAATGGAAATCAAAAAAGTAAAAGTTACAAGCAGAACACCCAATTCAAGGGAGCGATTTGCCAAAACCGCTTCTGAAAAATATGATCTTAATGTACAGGCAGTAGATACAATTAAAGAGGCTGTAGAAGGATCTGATGTTCTTGTTACCACAACACCGGTTAGAAAGCCCATTGTAAAATCAGAGTGGGTAAGCGAGGGGATGCATATTAACGCAATAGGTGCTGATGCACCTGGTAAACAGGAATTAGAAGGTAAAATACTCAAGAAAGCTAAGATCATAATCGATTGTTGGGAACAGGCAAGTCATAGTGGAGAGATCAACATTCCGGTCTCTGAAGGTCTCCTTACGAGAGATGATATCCATGCAAATATTGGAGATGTGATAATCAACAAAAAACCAGGTAGGGTGTCTGATGATGAGATTACCATCTTTGATTCAACAGGACTTGCGGTTCAGGATATAACCACAGCATGGAGGATCTATGAAAAGGCATTGGAGACAGATCTTGGAGGAAAAATTCGTTTTTTAGATTAACATAGCTTTATAATAATGAAGATGCAAATATGATCTTGGTGCTTAAAATGTTTGAGGATAAAATATATGCAAATGAGATAATTGATAAAATGGAGCATGTTTTCGAAAGATTCAGATTTTTAATGCGCTCTAAGTCTTTCAATAAGGATCAGATCCAGACTATTGATCATCATCTCACAGAAATCATAAAAGTTTTAAATGAATTCAACTAATTTTGTTCTATTATTTCCCTCTTGGGAGTAGATACTTCCAGTGGTTTAATTGATTGAAATAGTTTTATTTACAGCAGCTTCCTTTGTAGTTGGGTTATCTGGAGCATTGGTACCTGGTCCAACGCTCACAGTTACTATTTCTGAATCTATAAAGAGAGGATTTATGGCAGGACCGTTGGTTGTTTCAGGTCATATGATAGCAGAAGTATTTCTGATGATCGCTATTTTAGCTGGTTTGGGATGGATTATAGGCTCAAAAACAGCTTATTTTGTCATTGGTACTATTGGTGGGATTGTGCTTGTGCTTATGGGCTATAATATTGCAAGATCTGCAAACCAACTATCCCAGATTTCAGCTGATACAAACCAAAGATATGGTTCTTTTTTTGGCGGACTCATAACAAGCATTTCTAATCCTTATTTTTTCATATGGTGGGCTACGATTGGCAGTGCATTTATGTTCAGAGGTTTGGAACTTGCAGGGGTTTTCGGGCTTTTAGGATTTCTTCTTGGACACTGGGGTGCTGATTTTGTGTGGTACAGCATAGTATCTCTCTTCACAAGCAAGGGATCAAGGATAATGAATGATAGTATCTACAGAGTTGTTATGAAGGTCTGTGGGGCATTTTTGATTGTTTTGGGCGTTTATTTTATGTTGACAGCCAATATTTTCTCATAAATTTTAGGCATTCAAAGTCTTCTATTGCAGAATGTATTATATCTACATCTCCTACATTTGTTTGGATTATTGGTTGAATTAAACGATTTTTTTCCTGATATTAGATCATGAATGTGATTTATTAGCTTGATTATTCCAGTTTCAGCTTCTTCATTAAAATAAGCTGCCCAGTAGATATTTTCCGTACCTCTCTTGCGAAGCGCAGCTACTATATTCCTGTCCTGCTCTTTGATCATGTCTTTGAATGCCAAACAATAGCCAAAAACTTGGTTGATGCTTGAGGTATAAGGTATTGTGTTAGGTTTATCATCTATTACTACAAATTCATCAGGAGTCATCCAGATCTCATCAATCAATCCACGAATGCCATATCGAACAGAAATTACTGAGAATTCTCTGGATAAAACCTCTTGGGTCTTAGATATCTCCATCATTTCTTCAAAAGTAGTCGGTACAGCTTCCTTCTTAAATTCAGATTCCAAAAAAGAATGTTCCTTCCTACCTTCCACCATAGCCTTTGTTGGTTTTACACCAATTCCTCTCACATTTTCTAAGAAGATTAGATATTCACAGAAGCCTTGTTTGTTTAGCCAACTTATAGGGAAGTTATTTTTATCCTCGATGATCTTCACTTCAGATATTAGAGGATGTGGAATTGATTTGGGATGGTTTGCCATATTTAACACTTTTACTTAATAAGACATTATACATTAATTTTATATAAAATTTGAAGTTTTCGAATGAATAACCTTAAAACTTGAAAAATCTAATAAATTAAGGTTTTATACTCATTTTGATCATTATAGTTATTAGAATTCCTACAATAAATCCTATCAATATTTCCTTCCAATGTATTTGTCTTAGATCCACCATAAATACCGCCCAATCAACTTAAACTCAGATCCCTTTGTCTTTAAATTCTTTGATCAAATCTTAACCCTTACCACTTTCGCCTGGGATATGTTTATTTTTTGATCCAGCTATGGAATTTCATTTATGATCTGAATTTTATTAAATACGAAGGATAAATACCATAAACATTAGATATGCTTTATTATTGTAAATATTTAGAAGACACTTATGCTAAACAGGCCAAAATCATTTAATTCGATGGTACTTCGCATAAAAACTTTGTAAATCTATCCTTAGACTTGAAAATTCATATAATGCAAAGATTTATCTGTAATCAGCTTTATGATGAAATTATAGATCATAATAAACATTAAACTAAGTGGTATAATATGAAAAAGGAAATAACCTATGAAAATTTTACCTTATGGATAGTCCTTTTATTCAATTTTCTTTCTATATCTGTCTATATCATGGGAGCCTACATTTTGGCAGGATTCGGAATTATATTTTCAGCGCTCTATCTTCTTTATTGTATTTGGGTTGAAATTGAAATCCTCAGAAAAAGTTGTGTAAATTGCTATTATTATGGCAAGATCTGTGGGTTAGGTAGAGGCAAGTTATGTCCTTTCTTTTTCAAAAAAGGTAATCCAGAGAAATTCGCTGAGATGGAACTTTCTTGGTTTAAGATGCTACCAGATTTTATGGTCATCATGTTTCCCATAATCGGTGGGATTATATTCCTTTTAAAAAATTTTAACTGGCTTATTGTGGCAATACTGGCAATTTTAGTCATTGTATATTTTGGTGGCAATGCAATTATAAGAGGATCGTTTGCCTGTAAATACTGCAAACAAAGAGAGATCGGTTGTCCAGCAGAAAAGATGTTTAGTAAAGAATAAGTCAAATACGGATTTCAAATGTGTATAAACCGTTACACGACAGAATAAAAATTACTGGACCAAATGAGATACACCAAAAGTTGAAATAGGAGCAGAGACTAAAAATGAATGAGAGAATTTTAAAGAGGTTATATAATTGAAATTTGAATTTTTCGATGTCACGGCAGATGTTGGCTACAGAGCTTATGGAGGCAGTCTTGAAGAGGTATTTGAGAATGCTGCACTTGCCATGTTTGAGGTAATTACAGATACCACCAAGGTAAAACCCAAAATAAAAAAAAAGATCTATGTGGAATCAGAAGATGAATATGCTCTTTTGTATGATTGGCTTACCGAACTTCTTGTTATATACGATTCTGAGTACCTTGTGTTTTCAGAATTTGAGGTCAGAATAAGGAAAAAAAATGGTGAATATTCCCTAAATGGCACTGTTTGGGGTGAGGAATTCGATCCAGATATCCATGAAAGTAGAGACGAGGTAAAGGCTGTTACATATCACATGATGGATGTAAAAAAGAAAGATGGGTATATGGTTCAAGTTATATTAGACATCTAACAACCTTTTAGAAAGTGATGAAACAATTTATGAAGCACCTATCTTTTGATAAACTTTATTTTTATGGAAGCTTTGACGTGAAATAACTTTTACGGCAATCTTTGAAGAGATAGTTAAAGGAACTTTAATAAAAATGAAGCCAATACTCTAAATTTACAAAGGTAATTTCAGAAATCACATATATCAAAATCAAAGTTTTTAAGTCAAGAGTTACAAAAATTGTTCTGACCAACTATACCTTATAAATTGTTTACATTGATACATTGGCCTTTGGGGGATATTTTATGAACATGGAAGAGAATTTAAAAAAAATAAGAGATTGCGTATGGGAGATTCCAACAGATTATAAAGAAAGGATGAGAGTCCCAGGGAGGATATATTTAGATGATAAAGCCATAAAAGAAGTTGAGAAGGGAGCAATAGATCAGGTTGCAAATGTCGCATGCCTGCCAGGGATTCAAAAGTTTTCTATTGGACTTCCTGATATTCATTTTGGATATGGATTTTGTATTGGTGGTGTTGCAGCATTTGATGTAAATACTGGAATTATAAGCCCTGGTGGAGTTGGTTTTGATATAAACTGCGGTGTTCGATTGTTAAGAACAAATCTGACCGAAGAGGAAGTAAGACCAAAAATTAAGCAACTTGTAGATTCCCTATTTAGGAATGTACCATCAGGAGTTGGAAGTAAAGGAAAAATAAGGCTTTCAAAAGAAGAGATAGATGAAGTTTTGGATAATGGTGCAAGATGGGCTGTGGAGAATGGATATGGATGGGAAGAAGATCTTAAATATCTGGAAGAGAACGGAAACATGGATGCTGCAGATTCAAGCAAAGTCAGTGATAAGGCAAAGACCAGAGGAATACCACAGTTGGGGTCTTTAGGTTCTGGAAATCACTTTTTAGAGATTGAAAAGGTGGATAAAATTTTTGATAGAGAAGTTGCAGATGTTTTTGGGATAGGTGAAGGAGATATTACCGTTTTGATTCACACAGGATCAAGGGGATGTGGTCATCAGATATGCTCAGATTATCTTAGAGTTATGGATAGAGCTGTTAAAAGATATGGTATACAACTTCCAGATCGTCAATTAGCTTGTGCACCTGCAGATTCTAACGAAGCTCAGGATTATTTTAAGGCAATGGCTGCTGCTGCGAACTATGCATGGGCAAACAGGCAGATGATCGTACATTGGGTTCGAGAATCCTTTGAACAGGTCTATGGACGAGACGCTGAGGATATGGAAATGAACATCGTTTATGATGTAGCTCACAACATTGCAAAAAAAGAGTTTCATAAAATAAAAGGAAAAAAAAGAGAGGTGTATGTCCACAGGAAAGGAGCTACAAGATCTTTTGGAGCTGGAAGAGAAGAAATTCCGAAGGATTACAGAGACGTTGGACAACCTGTCTTAATCCCGGGAACCATGGGTACAGCTTCCTATATACTTGTTGGAACAGATATAGCTATGGATGAGACCTTTGGATCTACCGCCCATGGAGCAGGACGGAAGATGAGCAGAGCTGCGGCTAAAAGGACATATCGAGGTGAAAAAGTTAAAAACGCTTTAGAAGAGAGAGGGATTATCGTAAGAGCAACTTCAATGCCTGTTGTAGCAGAAGAAGCACCAGGAGCCTATAAAAAGGTTGATGATGTTGTGAGAATTTCACATGAGGCAGGTATATCGAGAATGGTTGGTAGAATGGTACCTCTTGGGGTTGCCAAAGGATAAGTTGGTGATTTCTTGATAATAGGAGGATCTGCTTCACAAAAATTAGCCGCAAAGGTTGCCTGGGAACTTGAAGACACTCTTGTACCAATGGAGACTAAAAAATTCCCAGATGGTGAGCGATACATCAGAATAAAAGGAGAACTTGAAGACGAAGTGATTGTAATCCAATCAACTGGATATCCACAAGATGAAAATCTCGTTGAACTCTTCCTTATTCTTAAAAACTTAAAAAATATGGGCGCCGAAAAAATAAAAGTCGTAATTCCTTATTTTGGATATGCAAGGCAGGACAAACAATTTAAGGGTGGTGAAGCAGTATCTGCCAAAATAATCGCAGAAATCCTTGAAGCTGCAGGAGCATCTCAGATATTTTCCATCAATCTGCACCAAGATCATATAACAGAATTTTTCAGTGTTCCAGCTTATAATCTATCTGCAATGCCCCTCATTGCAGATTATATCAAAGATTTCTTAGACGATCCGATAATAATTGCGCCAGATGAGGGTGCCTTAAAGCATGCCAAGGAAGTTGCAGGAGTTATAGGCTGTAGGTATGATTATTTGGAAAAGCAGAGGATATCTCCCAAGATCGTAGAAACCAAACCAAAAAGTATTGATATTAAGGGAATGCAAGCTGTCATAATCGATGATATCATAAGTACTGGAGGTACGATAGTAGGTGCTTCCAGCATCTTAGAAAGACAAGGCGCCGAAAAAATTGTTGTAGCTTGTGTACATGCGGTTTTGGTTGAGGATGCACTACTTAGAATTTTTACAACTGGTGTTGACGATGTCGTTGCAACAGATACGCTTTCATCAGATGTTAGTGTGATATCTGTGGCTCCTTTGATTGCTGATGCTCTGAAGAGGTTGGGATAATTTTAATTTTTTGGAGTTTGAAAACCGCTGCCACATTCGAATTCAAAAACTTTAGAAATACAACGAAATAAATCAAATAATGATTAATGGGTCGTAGGCTTCTGCAAAATACCCTTTGGCATTATTTCGCCGATCTCTCGCATCTTCTCAAGAAGGCTCTTCTTACCTTTTCCAACTAAGGAATGTTTCAACACATCACTTAAAGTCTCAACAGGAGTGATTTCCACTATATCTTCGTATTTTTTCTCGATTAAGACATCTTGCATATTTGCTTTTGGTATTAAAACCTTCTTAACCCCAGCCTCTGCTGCAGCTTCTATTTTGCCAGTTACACCACCTACTGGAAGAACATCTCCCCTCACACTCAGTGAACCAGTAAGTGCAACTGACTGATCCACTGGAACACCTTCAAGGGCCGAGACAACTGCTGTGGCAACTGAAATGCTTGCACTGTCTCCCTCAACACCTTCATAAGCCTGCAGAAACTGTATGTGGATGTCGTAGTTCGATATGTCTGTTCCTGTATGTTTTTTAATAAGAGCGCTTACATTCTGAACAGCTTCTTTTGCAATATCTCCAAGTTTACCTGTTGCAATTATCTTACCTTCCTCTTTGCTTTGGGCTGGAGCAGCCTCTGCTACTATTGGAAGTATTATACCGCTTCTGTCCCCAATTATTGCAAGACCATTTACTCTGCCTATCTCCTGCCCTTCTGATTTGAAAACCCTGTATTTTTTCTTTTGAGTTATATAACGATCCGCGATCTGCTGTTCGAGAGTTCTTGCAAGTTTTTTGGCCTTTACAACATGTTCAACCGTGACATATTCTGCACCTTCTCCTTTTGCAATATCTCCTGCAGCCCTTACAAGCCCTCCTAAATCCCTCAGTCTCAAAGTTAAGGAATCTTTTTTACCAGCCCTCCTTTGAGCTTCTCTTATGATTTCTGTGACGGCTTCCTTACTAAAATGCGGTATCTTCTCATCTTTTTTAACCTCTTGTGCCACAAATTGGACCAGTTTTTCCCTATTCTCCGGCGTATCTGGCATTGTATCCTTCATATAAACTTCGTAACCATATCCTCTTATCCTGGATCTTAGAGCAGGATGCATGCCCTTCAATGCTTCGAGGTTCCCGGCTGCTACAAGCACAAAATCACAAGGTACCTGCTGGGTTCTTACCATCGCTCCACTGCTTGTCTCGCTTTGTCCGGTTATTGAGTATTTTTTCTCTTGCATCGCTGTTAGAAGTTCTTGTTGGGTTTTCATTTTCATGGTTGACATCTCATCTATGAAAAGAACCCCTTTGTGTGATCTATGTATCATCCCTGCTTCAACCCTTTCGTGGGCTGGGGTTCCTAATCCACCCGATTGATATGGATCATGTCTTACATCCCCTAAAAGAGCTCCAGCATGTGCTCCTGTTGCATCAACAAAAGGGGCTTTAGTATTATTTTCATTGTTTACCAAAAGTTTTGGAACCATAACAGATGATCTGGATTTCATCTGCTGAAGGGCTAAAAAAACAATTCCTGCAGCTATTATAGCTGCTAAAAATTGTTGTAGCATGAATCCAATCATAATTATAAAGGTGATTATCAGCATTGTAAACATGTTTTTTTTCTCTTCTTCTACCTTTGCCTTTTTTTTGTATCTTGAAACGATCTTCTTCCCTTCTCCCCTAGGTACAACACCAACTATTGGATTGTTGCTATCCTCCATGTTTGGATAAATCAAGATATCCTGAAGTTCCTCTGAAGGTAGAAGTTCTGCCATTGCCATTGCAAGCATCGATTTACCTACTCCAGGCTCTCCAATCAACAAAACGTTTCTTTTCTGCTTTGCGGCTTTTTTTATGGTCTCTACTGCCTCTTCCTGACCTATAATTTGATCAATAATCCTTTCAGGAACCTTTATATCGTTAGATGTCCTGTAATCCCCTAAATTTAATGAAGTGGTTGAACTGCTCATAAACTATAATAACCTCCTTAATTGAATTATTTTTACATTATAATTCTTATAATAATGTTTTTCAAATAGAATTAACGTGTTCTCCACCTACGAATACTTTGTTTATTTTTTATATATTTACTTTTCGCTTTTGGTTGCATTGGAATTTCAGCTTATTGATTATACTGACCCTTTATAATCTTTGATAACTAACTTTAGATTTATAAATGTAGCCGGTTTGCTTTAAAGAAGGACGTTAACGATAGAACCGTTCAAACATGAAAAAGATAGAAGGATTATAATCATGTTTTATAAGTTATATCGAGAATTCTCCAAAGGACTATATGTGATAGGAACTAAGGATTTAAATAGGATCAGAGCTGAAGCAATAAAGATGTCATAAAAAAAGATAGCAGAAAAATCAGCTCCAAAGGATAAGGAAAATAATATATTAGTTAGTGGGTTAAGGAAATTAAAAGATAAAAAAGTTGAATTGTGCCAATCTAATAACGAAACAAGAGAAGGAAACATTTTAGCTGTGGATAATCGTTTGAATATTTTCTGGAAACAGAAAAAAGGAATAAAACTTATAAGAGGAATAAAATTTTATATATTATCATTCCAGAATAAATCTATCAGAGAATTTTGAAAAACCTAAGTTTTTCGGTTTGGTTTAGCAAGTTTTATGTA
>CAZLGO010000054.1:0-12512 GCA_964559295.1 uncultured Methanobacteriaceae archaeon | reverse complement strand
AAGCACAATGGCAACAGAAGCCTCTGCAACTGGTGCTATTCTTGGACATATGCAGGGGTCGTGTCTTCCCTTTATTTCTATGGTTGTATTTTCCATTTTATTCAGATCCACGGTTTTCTGAACTTTTGATATGGATGGTGTGGGTTTTACTGCCATTTTTATTATTATTGGCATTCCATTTGAAATGCCACCCAATATCCCGCCAGAACTGTTTGTCTTTGTTTTTACCTTGTTATTCTCCAGATAAAATTCATCATTCATCTGAGAGCCTAAAAGATCTGAAGATCTAAAACCAGCTCCAATTTCGACCCCTTTCACAGAACCTATTCCCATCAGAGCTTTTGCAATGTCTGCATCCAGCTTATCAAACACAGGTTCTCCAAGACCTAAGGGAGCATTTAAGACTATTGTTTCGATAACTCCTCCAATGGAATCACCCTTCTCCTTTACATCAAGAATTAATTTTTCCATCTTTGCTGCAGCCTCCAGATCAGCGCACCTTACTGGATTCTTCTCAATATTCTCTTCTATTTCGCGAAATTCCATCTTACGAGCTTTAATATTGCCTATTTTTATAACGTGAGATATTAACTTTATATCTAAAGTTCTGAGAAGTTTTTTTGCAACTGCACCACCTATTACATGTCCTATGGTAGCTCTTCCACTTCCCCTACCTCCTCCTCTGTAATCATAAATACCATATTTACTCTCCCAGCAGTAATCACCATGTCCTGGTCTTGGTTTATGACGGAGAGGAATGTAAGCCGATGAATCCACATCTTTATTATAGACCACTGCAGCAATAGGTGTACCGTCAGTTTTACCCTCAAAAATTCCGGATAGAATTTGAACCTCATCCATTTCAGCTCTTTTAGTTGTAATATCGCTTTTACCAGGTCTTCTTTTATCAAGTTCTGTTTGGATATCCTCTTTTGATAATTCCAATCCAGCTGGACAACCATCCACAACAGCTCCAAGGGCGATACCATGGCTCGAGCCGAATGTGGTGACATTAAACATCTTACCGATTCTATTTCCTGACATGGGGCCACTTCCTCTTGATGTGATTTAATTATAGCATAATATAAGCGAATTTTATGGTATTTTTTCTAATTTAATCTACTTAGCACAATTTTATCTAAATATATAAGTTTCTCTATATTTATTATTATGAGTGTAAAACCAAAAAATCAGATAATGGCGATTTATAACAAACTCTATTCTCTTTACGGTCCGCAGGGTTGGTGGCCTCTCATCAATCATAAAGGCACAGATCCCACAAAAACAGGATCGATTAAGGGATATCATCCTTGTAATTACGATCTACCAGAGACAAGAGACCAGATCTATGAAATCATTATAGGTGCAATTCTAACTCAAAACACTTCATGGACATCCGCAGAGAAGTCTCTACGTAATTTAAATGAATTAGATGCAATCAATCCTGAGAAACTATTGAGATTAAACGATGATACATTGAAACAAGCCATTAAGCCCGCTGGATTTCTAAATCAAAAAACAGTTTATCTGAAGGAGGTAACTAAGTTTTTCATATCATTAGAAGGAAGGATTCCAAAAAGAGATGAATTGATGGCGGTTAAAGGAATTGGTAATGAAACCGCTGATTCCATACTTCTTTATGCATTCAAACAACCAGAATTCGTTGTTGACGCGTATACAAAAATAATATTCATGAATTTAGGTTTTATAGATGAGAAAGCAACTTATCATGAAATAAAAGAATTATTCCAGTCCAATCTGCCCCAGGACGTGATTATATATCAGGAATATCATGCCCTAATCGTTGAACATGCTAAAAGATATTATAGACGGAAACCATATGGTGTAGATGATCCTTTAAGGGAATTAATTCGATAATCATATAGAATCAAAAATAAATTTAGAAGGGGTGTTTTTGTGGCTATACCTGATTATCAGAGCATAATGTTACCTCTGTTGAAGTTTGCAGCTGATAAAAAAGAGCATACTTTCCGTGAAGCTGTTGAAGAGCTTGCCAACACTTTTGGATTATCTGAAGAAGAAAGAAAAGAACTTTTACCCAGTGGAAGGAATCCAATTTTTGATAATAGGGCTGGCTGGGCTAGTACATATTTAAAGATGGCAGGTATTCTTGAATCAAAAAAAAGAGGGTTTTTTAATATAACAAATCGTGGTTTAGAAATTTTAAAACAGAATCCTCCAGAGATAAATAATAAATTCCTAATGCAGTATCCCGAATTCATGGAATTCCAATCACGTTCAAAAAAGAGTAAATTAGAGACAAAGGAGGACGAAGAGCAAGCTCGTTTAAAAACCCCTGAAGAAGAATTAGAATATGGGTATCAAAAGATTAGGCAGGATTTGGCTCAAGAATTGTTAAATCAAATTAAAGAACATTCTCCCAGTTTTTTTGAAAAGTTAGTTATAGATCTTTTGGTGAAAATGGGCTATGGTGGCTCAAGAAAAGATGCTGGAAAAGCAATAGGTAAAACAAGCGATGGAGGCATTGATGGAATTATCAAAGAAGATAAATTAGGATTAGATGTTATTTATATTCAAGCAAAAAAATGGGAAAATACTGTTGGACGCCCAGAAATCCAAAAATTCGCTGGAGCTTTGCAAGGGAGAAGAGCAAAGAAAGGAGTTTTTATTACAACTTCTAATTTTTCAAAAAATGCATTAGAATTTACTTCAACTATAGAAAGCAAAATTGTACTTATTGACGGTGAACAATTAACCAATTTAATGATTGATCATGATATTGGAGTATCAAAAATCGCTTCATACGAAATAAAGAAGATAGATTCTGATTATTTTGCAGAAGACTAATTTAAATTAAAATTTTTTTGGTGATACGATGAAATTCCCCATCACAAGAATGCGAAGATTAAGGAAAAATTCCAGAATAAGAAACATTCTAAGTGAAACTAAGGTTAACTCTGAAGATTTAATATATCCAATGTTTATTAAGGAGGGCCTAAAGGATGGACAGAAAGAAGTCATAAAAACAATGCCAGATCAATACAGATATTCTCTAAGTGATGCAGTTGACGAAGCAAAAAGACTTGAAGAGAGGGGATTATCATCAGTTTTACTCTTCGGCATGCCAGAGAAGAAAGATGAAATTGGATCATCAGCTTATGATGATTGTGGCATTGTTCAAAGAGCTGTACGTAAATTAAAGGAAGAAACAGACCTTATTATAATAACCGACGTGTGCATGTGCCAGTACACATCCCATGGGCACTGTGGTATAGTAAAGGACGATGAGATTTTAAACGACGAAACCCTGAATTATCTATCAAAAATCGCCCTGAGCCATGCAGATGCAGGTACGGATATGGTGGCACCTTCAGATATGATGGATGGTAGAGTAGGAGCCATAAGAAAAACACTGGATGAAAATGGTTACGCAGATATTATTATAATGTCCTATGCTGCAAAATACGCATCTTCATTTTACGCACCCTTCAGAGAAGCTGTAAGTTCAGCACCTTCCTTTGGTGACCGCAAGACTTATCAGATGAATCCTTCAAATGCTCTGGAGGCTTTAAGGGAGGTGGAACTCGATCTGATGGAAGGTGCAGACATAGTTATGGTAAAACCTGCCATGCCCTATCTTGATGTTATAAAGGCGGTAAAAGATGAATTTAAAGTTCCAACAGCAGCATATCAGGTAAGCGGCGAGTATTCGATGCTTAAAGCTGGTATTGAGGCTGGTTATCTGACTGAAGATGTTATATATGAATCTTTAACATCCATAAAAAGAGCAGGAGCTGATCTTATCATCACACATTTTGCTCCTTATTTTTTAAAAGATGAACGTTGATTAAAAAACAAGGAGAAATAGAATGGATCCAGACTTGGTTTCAAAAATTTCACAAATTGCATCTGTTCTTGAAGTTAGTGGCCATCCAAAACCTGGGAATGTCCACAGGACCCAGGATTTTGATGATATGTTCTTCGAGGATTTCTTAATAAGCGGCATTTTGATAGGAAGTACTATGAAAAAATCCGCAGAAAGAGGATTAAAATATAAAGATAAACCTGATTTATTGCATAAAATTAAACTTGGAGCTCTCATAAGGGAAGCGGTTTTAGAAACTGATAAATGGGTGGCTAATAACACCAACCTGGGAATTGTAATGCTTTTAATCCCTCTATCTGCTGCTTGTGGCATGAGTGCTAAATTTGAAGAGTTAAGGGATAATATAGATCGAATTATGAAAGCTACAACCCCAGAGGATGCTGTAGATTTATATGATGCCATAAACATTGCTGATGCTGGAGGTATGGGTGAGTTAGAAGATTTGGATGTTGGAGATGATCACGCGAAGGAAGATCTTATAGAGAAAGGCATTAACATGTACCAGATCCTTGATATATCATCAGAATGGGATTTACTTTCATATGAACTTACAAATAAGATGCCTGTAACATTCAAGCTGGGATTTCCTGTATTTAAACAAATAAAAGCAATCCATGGGATAAATAAAGCCACTGTCCAGACGTTTCTTACAATATTAGCCAGGCATCCTGATACACTGATTTCAAGAAAATATGGATATGAGGTAGCAAAAAAAGTATCAGATGATGCAAAAGCCATATTAAAAAAAGGAGGGATATTAACAGACGTAGGATCTCAAATGCTTGAAGAATTCGACAGGCAACTTTTAGAGGATAAGCTGAATCCAGGTACAACTGCGGATCTAACTGCATCATCAATAATGGCTGCTCTTCTGGATGAATTTGGATTCCACAAAGAAAATTAAGAATTTTAGCATATTAGATAATTATTTAAAATTTTCCTGTTAATAAAATTAAAAATTAGATGTCTTTAATGTTATTTTAGACATAAACTGATTTTATTTTTATTTGTATTTTTTGCGATTTTCCCAATAGTGATTTAAAATCATACATAAAACCCTTAACCAACAAGATAGGTTGTGTTTTTATATTCTGCCCTTTTTATATAGGTAATTTTTTTGTAAGGTGCTTTCTCACCTGGTTTTGGCCATATATATTCAACCCAACCTTCACCTTTCTTGGCTGTTTCTATAAACAATCTTCCTATGGGCTTTCCGTTGTAATCTTTAAGATCGATCATATTTTTGCCTTCTCCCTTAGGATCAGGCGGGTACACAACTCTAATACCATCCAATTGCCAAACAAATATGTATCGGTCACCTTTATACCATTCAGGACTTCTAAATTCTGAAAACGAGGCTTGACCCTTTTCTTCTATTAATTTAACGGCTTTATCAACGTATGATATTAATTCTTTTTTGTTTTCATTCCACTGCAATTGGTAAGCCATGGCTATAAATACCCTAAGAATTATCAGCACGATTGCTATTATTACAACATTGTTGGTTTTTTCATTTTATACGCCTTTTCGCGTGATTTTTTGTATCGATATTCTTAATAATAAAATTTGTAGGGTTGAAGACATTCTTATTCTCTGTCCTTACTAGTGACATATATTTATTTAATTGTCATAGTGAATATGGTTATAGGAGTAGATAAAATGCTTCAAAGGATCATCGATGAATTACACATCTACGAAAAGAAGGTCCTAAAGGCATTGGAATCATTGGATTATGAAACATCACCACAAAACGTATGCAGATCTCAAGATATGGATATAAAAGCTGTAATGAGCGCATCAGCTTCCCTGGCATCTAAGGGCCTTATAGAAGTTATAAAAGAGATTGATAGTATCGTAAGTTTAAGCGATGCCGGAAAAATTTATGCAGAGTATGGTTTACCCGAAAGAAAGATATTGAATGTTCTTAACGTAGAAAAAACCATTTCTATGGGAGATATAGCCGAAAAATCTAATATAGACGCTTCTGGTGTTAAAATAGGGATTGGATGGTTGCTAAGAAAAAAATGGGCATCGGTTGATAAAGGAATTGTAAAAATAACAGATTATGGAAGGGAAGCCTTATCTGTGAAATATCCTGATGAGATGCTACTTGAGCTGCTTCTTGAGAAACAACAATTATCCATCTCAGATTTATCTGGGGACCTAAAAGAAGGACTTGATCTTTTAAAAAAAAGAAAAGGAATCATAAAAATAACTAAAAAGCCTCTATATACATTAAAAATTACAGAAGAAGGTAAGAAACTTCTTGAAATTGGAATAGATGTAAAAGAAGAGGCAACTCAACTAACCCACGAGCATCTAAAGACAGGTTCATGGAGATCCTTAAAATTCAGGGGATACGACATAACTGCAGAACACCCTGAGATCTTTCCAGGAAAGATACATCCATTACAGAGAACCATAGATGATATAAGAAGCATATTTCTTAAAATGGGATTCGCAGAATCAAAAGGACCTGTTGTAGAATCTGCTTTCTGGAATTTTGACTGTCTTTTCCAGCCACAGGATCATGCAGCCAGGGAGATGCAGGATACCTTCTACATTAAAAACCCCAAATATACGAGACTTCCAGAAGAAGAGCTTGTAGAAAAAGTTTGCAGAGTTCATGAAGAAGGGGGAGACACAGGTTCTGAAGGATGGGGTTACCCATGGGATATTGATATTGCAAAACAAGCTGTGCTTCGAACACATACAACATCTGTTTCAGCACGATATTTAACAGAACATAAGCCCCCTCTAAAGATGTTTTCAATCGGAAGGGTCTTTCGAAGGGAGACCATAACCTACAAGCATCTTCCAGAGTTTCATCAGGTTGAAGGGATCGTAGCATCGGAGGATGTAAATTTTAGAAATCTTTTAGGGATCCTAAAGGAATTCTACCATAAGATAGGTTTTGAAGTACGATTTAGACCAGCATACTTCCCATACACATACCTATCTACAGAATGTGAGGTATATCTGCCTGAGAAAGAGACCTGGATAGAACTTGGAGGGGCTGGAATGTTTAGACCTGAGGTTTTAGAGCCGCTTGATGTTAAAACGCCAGTAGCAGCATTTGGTCTTGGTATTGAAAGGCTTTCTATGATAAGGCTTGGGATTGAAGATATAAGGATGCTCTATAAGAGTGATATAGGATGGTTGAGGCATCTTCCTGTTGTAAAGGTTGGTTCTGAGAGTGATTGATGCAAATGATCATGAAAGATAAAAAAAGTGTTGCAAACACGCAAACTGTCATCAAACTGCCGGTTGAGGTTGAAAAACATAAAACATAGATTGAAGGTTTAGACCTGCAATATGATAATTAGCAGCAAGCTGTCAACTTCTTAAATTTAGTTTTGTTGAATAGATGATTTATCCTATTTCTTTTTCTGCAATGTGTAAATGTTTTGGTGTATCTGAAGTTTCCTGAGAGAGATTTGGGCAGAGCATAGTGAAACCAGATCCGCTGTTTTATACGCTGTAGAAATCATTTATATGTAGTTTCTCTTCTTTTTTCTATTTTTACTATCAGAATTTCCTTTCGTTTCTTCTCGACAGTGTAGAGTATTCTATGATTGCCCGCTCTTTTTCTTCTTATGTTTTCATAACCCTTTACTTTTATTGTCCCCTTATGCCACGGATCATTGCCGATTTCAGTAGCAGCCTTTTTTATTCTTTCTTTTAGTTCTTCATTGAAATTTTTTATCTGTTTATAGCTTTTGGGCGAAAAGAAGACCTCGAAACTCATTCGAACACTTCTTCGAACTTGTAGTAGTTGCCCTTCTCTCTCTGGTTAATTGCTTCCAAAATGTCTTCCATATCTTCATCAGTTAAAATCTCGTCCCTGTTCAATATTTTCACGGATACTACATCCGAATTTATTTTTGCCGGTTTAACGATTCTAAGGACACCTTTTTCATATATCACTTCTATTTCGTCCATTTTCATACACCTTAATTATAATTGTTTTTTAACTTTATTAACTACATCCATTGTAAATCTCCTTAAGAAGTACACATATAAGGATTCTTTTTGGCGAAAAATAAGAAACATTCCTTTTACCTACCAAATCATATCGTTAATAGTTTTCACATTTTTAGATCAATCTTTGGCCCCATAGCTCTCCAAAATAATCATTTAGTGAACATAAACAACCTTTAAAATTGATCAAATCATCCAAAATGCTTTTTTTCTTTTATTCGAATCAACTACAGTTTCACAGCCACAGCATCCATCATATTATCAAGCTTCTTAAGCTTCTCAACCACATCTTCTGGAATGCTCTGATCCACCTTCAGGACCATTACAGCTTCTCCACCAGGTGCTTTTCTTCCAACCTGCATTGTTGCTATGTTTATGTTATGTTCTCCAAGTTTTGTTCCCAGAGCACCTATTGTTCCCGGCAGATCAACGTATTTTGCTATTAGCATGATTCCTTTGGGTTTTACATCCACTTTGTAGTTGTTGATTTTTATTATTTTAGGTTCCTTTGTGAAGGTTCCCTCAATACTTACGTCATCCTTGTCTGTCTTTACTTCAATTCTTATGGTGCTTCTGTACTCTCCTGCATCGCTTCTTTTGCTTTCTGTTATTATTATTCCCCTGTTTTTTGCAATTGTTGGCGCGTTTATCAAGTTTACAGGTTCTGTAAGTTTTGGACTTAAAATCCCCTGCAATAAAGCCCTTGTTAGGATATCTTGCTTTTGAAACTCCGCTAATTCGCCGCAATAAGTTACATCTATCTCTTTTATGCTACCTTTTACCATCTGTATTGAGAAGTTTCCTAATTTCTCTGCAAGTTCAAAATAGGGCTTTATAGCCTTTAGAGTATCTGAATCCAAAACAGGAAGATTTATAACGTTTTTCGGTTGTTCACCTTCAAAAAACTTTTTTATTTCGCCAGCTACAATCACTGCAGCGTCTCTTTGCGCTTCTGCTGTTGATGCACCAAGATGGGGCGTTACAATCACATTATCAAGTCTAAGGAGAGGGTTTTGATTAGGAGGTTCGTTTTCAAACACGTCTAAGGCTGCACCGCCTATTTTTTTATCTTGAAGCGCCTTATATAATGCTTTCTCGTTTACTATTCCGCCTCTTGCACAGTTTATTATAAAGGCATCTTCTTTCATTAATTCAAGTTCATCCTCATCTATCAGGTTCCTTGTTTCTGGAGTTAGAGGAACATGTATGGTTACAATATCAGATTTTCGAAGGAGAGTTTCAAGATCCGTGATGGTCACACCAAGTTTCTGTCCAAATTCTTCGCTTATATACGGATCGTAAACTAAGATCTCCATTCCAAATGCTTTAGCCCTTGTGGCAACCTGTGATCCAATTCTTCCCATTCCAATAATGCCAAGGATTTTGCCATTAAGCTCTATGCCCATGAATTTGTTTTTCTCCCATCTTCCTTCCTTCGTGGATTTATCTGCAATTGAGATTTTTCTTGCTAATGCCAAAATAAGTCCCATCGTATGTTCTGCAACAGAAATTGAAGTTGACTCAGGCGCATTGATTACCATGATCCCTTTTTCTGTAGCAGCATTAACATCTATGTTATCTACACCAACCCCAGCTCTTGCAATTATCTTAAGTTTTGAGGCTGCATCTATAACATCCTTTGTTATCTTTGTTCTACTTCTTACGACAACTGCATCAAAATCTCCAATTTTTTCTATGAGCTCTTCTCTTGAGATATCAGTTGCAACCAGGACATCTGCCACATCTTCAAGTTCAGCTATCCCTTTTTTGTTTATTTGATCAGCGATAATTACCTTCATTTTGTCCATCCTTCTCACCAGCTTCAATTTCTGTTAAATACTATTATAAATAAAAATACATTTAAATTTGTTGCGTTATAAATCACAAGTAAAGGGGTATTTCCATTAAAAATTAAAAGGGAGGGAGTACCATTCAAAAATATGAGAATGCTCACTCTCAAATAGAGAAATTTCTGGAAGACAAACACTTAATTGCTGCGTCAAACAGAGGTCCTGTTGAATTTTACAAAGGAAACGATGGTAAAATAAAAATGAGAAGGGGGGCTGGAGGACTCGTGTCCACCCTACTTCCAATTATGGAACGGGTCAACGGAACCTGGATTGCAAGTGCCATGTCTTGTGAGGATGCTGAGGTCGCGAAAAAATTTCCAGATAACAGAGTACCAATTCCAGAGGATGATCCGAGTTTCTGGGTTCCTTTCGTTGTTGTAGATCAAAAGATATATGAGAGGTATTACAGCATGATAAGCAATCCCCTGCTCTGGTTTGTCCAGCATTATATGTGGAATCCCCCATATACACCAGAAATCGATGATAGAATTCATGAAGCATGGCAAAATGGTTATGTATATGTAAATAAAAAGTTCGCAGAGAAGGTAATAGAGGAGGCAAGCTTAAATGAAAAGGATCCTCTTATAATGCTACAGGATTATCATCTATACCTTTGTCCCACTTATATTCGAGAGGAACTTGGAGATATATTTTTGAGCCAATTCATCCACATACCATGGCCACAGCCAGAATATTTTTGCATAATACCAAATTACATGGAAGAAGCTATTGTTGAAGGACTCCTTTCAAATGATATCCTTGGTTTTCATATAGAAAAATACGTCAAGAATTTTCTGAGGACATGTGAAAAATACGCTGATAGGGTGGATCTTGAGAAGAACGTGGTATGGTATAATGGTCACAAAACCTTCATAAAAGCTTATCCAATATCTGTTGACGATAAGGGACTTAAGGAATACTCTAAAACAGAAGAAGTGCGAAAAAAAGAGGAGATTGTAAAGAAAATTAAAAAAGATAATTTTTTAATTTACAGGACCGATAGGGCAGACCTCAGCAAAAATATCATAAGGGGATTCAAGGCTTATGATCTCTTTTTAGAAAAACATCCAGAGTTCCACGGTAGGGTTAAGTTTTTATCAACCGGAAAACCCACAAGACAGCAAATTAAAGAATACAGAGATTATAAGAGGGAAATTGACAAAATTATTGCTCAAATAAATGAAAAGTACTCAAAAGAAGGTTGGACCCCAATAGAACAGATTTTTAGGGCAGATTATGCCTTGGTAGCTGCAGCATTTAAAAACTACGACTGCCTTATGGTCAACCCGATATGCGATGGTATGAATATAGTATCAAAAGAAGGATCAGTTGTAAATGAAAATAATGGAACCTTAATTTTATCAGAGCATGCTGGATCTTATGAAGAACTTAAAGATTATGCTCTTGGTGTAAATCCTTTTGACATTTCCCAGACAGCAGATGCAATATATAAGGCAGTAACAATGAGCCAGGAAGAAAGAGAAAAACGCTTGAGGGGCCTGAAGAAAATTGTAAGTGAAAGGAATATATATCATTGGATAACAGAACAATTTGATGATATTCAAAAGTTATTTAAGTAGAGGAGGTTTTAGTATGAGAATAGATGAATTCATTGTGGTAAGCTCTAATCATATACCAGGTTATGAGATCACCGAAACTCGTGGGTTTGTATATGGACTAACTGTACGAAGTAGAGGTATTGGTGGACAAATAGGTGCTGGAATACGCTCCATGTTTGGTGGAGAAATAAAGGAATATGTGCATATGATGGAGCAGACAAGAGAAGAAGCTTTAAGCAGGATGATAGAACATGCAAAACAGATGGATGCCAATGCAATAATAAGTGTACGTTTTGATTCAAATGACATTTCAGATATAATGCAGGAAATTTTAGCCTATGGAACAGCAGTAATGGCTCAAAAAGAGTAAAATACGGGATCTAAATGTTTGAGGGTTATATAAAGATCAAGGATAAAAAGATACCAAGAACACTTCTTGGAACCTCTCCTTTTATCGGTGCAGGGCAATTTGGACACCGAGCAAGATTGTATTATTTAGATTTATACAAACATCCAGAAAACATCTTAAAAATAATAAAAAAGTCCTATGAGTTTGGAATAAGAGGAATCCAACTCATCCCATACGAACCAGTGGTGGATGCACTCAGATGGGCAATTTCAGATGGTTGTAAGCTGAATATCATTGGGACCATAAGATCAGGTAAGGAAGATTGGGATATAGAACTTCTTTCAGAACTTGAAGCAAGTGCAATGCTTCTTCATGCAGATATCACCGATACTTTGGAATGGGATTTCATAAGAGAGAAACTTCAGGCTATAAAAGAAAAAAATGCCATTGCAGGTCTTGCAACACATAGACCTTTCAGAACAAGCGAAAAACTCTTAGAATCTCCAATACTTGATCTTTTTGATATTTACATGGTTCCAATAAACAAGTTTGGTTATCTTATGGATTCTGAGGATTTTGGAGTTTTAAAACGGATTAAAATCAAAGAATTACTTATAAAACTCGGTAAGAAAATAATTGCAAAGAAGGTACTTGCAGCCGGCATATTAAAACCAGAAGAAGCTTTTGATTATTTGGGGGCACTGGATTACATCGACATGGTAACGGTTGGTATAGCATCTGAAGCTGAAGCTCGAGAAACTTTTGGATTGTTAGCTGTTAAATGAAAAGACTTTCTTATTTTTTATATCTCTTCCCATACTCCAATTCCCTAAATACAATCTTAAATTCGGTTCCATGGCTTCTGTCAAGCTCTATCTCACCATCAAGCTGATCTACCAACTCAA
>CAZLGO010000053.1:0-12719 GCA_964559295.1 uncultured Methanobacteriaceae archaeon | reverse complement strand
CTTATCACAACTACCCATATTTCAAATGCAATTGGATCTGTGCAGCCGATTTATGATATTGGAAAGATCGCAGAGGAAAATGATATTCTCTTTTTGATCGATGCTGCACAATCAGCTGGGCACATGAAAATCGATGTTAAAAAAACAAATGCTGATTTTATTGCATTTGCAGGACATAAGGGTCTTTTAGGACCTGTTGGAACTGGATTTTTGTACTGCAGGAGTGAGTGCATTGATAAGATAAAACCAATGAACTTAGGTGGGGGAACAGTCTTGGACGTTACAGAATATGATTTTACACTTGATATGGCTCCTGCCAGATTTGAGGGAGGCACCCAAAACATTGCAGGAATTATAGGTCTAGGAGCTGCCATAGAATATATCAAAAAAATTGGAACCCATAAAATTGAAAAACACGATAGAAAACTTACAAAATACATGTTTGATAAAATCGATAGCATAGAAAGCACGATATGTTATGGTGATCCAGAAAATATTTATGGGATGCTGTCTTTCAATATAGATAACATAAACCCCCATGAAGTTGCCAAAATACTTGACGAGCTTAAAAAAATATGTGTAAGAAGCGGTCATCACTGTGCGATTCCTGCTGTAAGACACATTGGTGCGTATGAACTTGGAGGAACTGTAAGAGCCTCAGTTCATTACTACAACACAAAAGAAGAGATTCAGATATTGGCCGATACTGTATCAGAAATTTCAAAATCTTTTGGAGATTAAAATATGACTAAAGTACAACTTATAGCGTTGATCATAATCCTTATAATGCTTTTAAGCCCAATTGCATATGTTTTAATATAGATATGAGAATAAACGGAATCATGATTATTCATAGGGTTTTTGGTCTCAAACTTCTGATCAATTCTTGAAAGAACATGTTTTGATCAATTTTTCTAAAAGGTTGAAATGGAGGTTAAAAAATGGTAAAGGTCAGATTAGGGGTTGTAGTTTCAGAATTCAATTATGATATAACCCATATGATGTTAGAATTAGCCAAAGAGCATGCTAAATTTTTAGAAGCAGAAATAACAGAAGTAATAAAGGTACCTGGTGTTTTTGACATGCCTCTTGCAGTTAAAAAACTCCTTGAAGAGTCTGATGTGGATGCTGTTGTAACACTTGGCACGGTAATAGAGGGTTCTACAGCTCATGATGAGATCGTTGCGCAGCATGCATCACGTAAAATAGCCGATTTGGCTTTGGAGTACGGAAAACCTGTTACTTTAGGAATTTCAGGTCCCAAAATGACCAGATTGGAAGCACATCAACGGGTTGATTATGCAAAACGTGCTGTTGAAGCTGCTGTGAAGATGGTAGAGCGACTGGAATAATTTTTTATTTCCTTATTTTTTTCAAAAAATCAAAAATAAACTCATTTCACCATAAATGAGAAAAAAACATCGATATTATTAAACTTTCATAAAAAAACATGCCAATCTTTTCTAACCCAACATAAAAAACATAAGAATCATTTTTCATGTTTATCATGAAATTTATGGTGGTAGAACGAATCCATTTAGAAAAAGAACTGTAAATATTTCTATCCAATCAAGAGTTTTGATAAATCCTTTTTTAATGAAATATCAGGATTTTGTAGGAGATTTTAAAGTAAAGAGCATATATGGTACATACATCAATGATCCATTCTTCAACCAAGATCCTAAAGTAACTTGTGGTGTTGACTACACTTCAGGAAAAGGTGAACCTAAAATAACCTGTGAACTTGAGTACACAGACCTATAAAGTGTACTCAAGTTAACTTGTGTAAATAGATACACTTATATGAAAGGTGAACCTAAAGTAACCTGTGAACTTAGGTACACCAGTGCAGATCCAAGCCAAAGAAAAGGTGATAAGATGCCTAACCTACCTTTAGGAATCCCTTCAGACCTGAACAAATATTTTTATAATCGTGAAAAAGAATTAGCACGTTTAAAATCATTTTTAGATGCTTTAAAGCAAAATGCGGCCAATCAAATACTTGTTACAGGTCACAGAGGCGTTGGAAAATCTTATCTTTTAAGGAAGCTCATGTTTGATTTGCCTGAAAACATTTTAGCAGCCTATATAGACATATCCAAGATACATGGGATCCAGAGGGGAAATCTCACCGAAGAGATGATAATGCACAGCCTCTTCGAGACCATGATAGATGCATGTGGAAAAAAAGATCTGGGAATTTTAAGAAAAATATACAACTTAAAAGACTCATTATTCAAAAAAATAGCCAACAAAGACTACGATTTCAGGAAAGCAGGAAACATTTTAGGAATTGCCATTCCAAGGGTCAAGGATGACTATGAAAAGCTCAGTTCCTTTGTTATGGAATTCCCACAGAAAGTGGTAGACGCATCTAGAGATAAAATAGATGGTTTTGTTATAATAATCGATGAATTCCAACTCATAGGTGAATTAAATGCTGCAGAAGCATTTTTTTGGCTGATCAGGAGTTATACCCAGGATCAGGATAATGTGAGCTATATATTCACTGGTTCGACATCTGCAGCCAGCGAGATCGTTGATAAAATAAACGGTGCGAATGGAGCTTTTGGAGGGAGAATGATTCAACTTGTGGTTGATCCTTTTACAGAAGGGCTGACGAGGGACTATCTTGAAGAAAAAGTCCCTGAGATCAGATTTACTGAAGATGGTTTCCAAAGATTCTACAAGTGCACCAGAGGCTACCCCTCCTATATAAACAGTTTCTGTAACACCATGTCAGAAAACAAGGATTATGACGATGAACTGGTCACAGAAACTTTTTATGGAAAAATAGACCAGATAGCAACTATGTGGATGGCTATATGGGCGACACTCTCTGAATATGAAAAAGAAATCGTAAAACTGCTTATTGAAAGGGGGCCCTTAGGTTGGAGCGAAATGTTGGAACAAGTTGAATTTTCAAATCGGACTTTGTTAAAATATACCAACAGGTTAAAAAATAAGGGCATTCTCTCTCACATCAACAAAAAATACGTTATTGAGGATCATATGCTGTCATCATGGCTTAAATATCGAAAAGAGGCTGATGGGTTTTATCCTCCTTGAAATGATGATTATCGAACAATAGATCTTTAATTAAGGTAAAAACATTTCATTTGCACCAGACATGTTCAATATAGAATTTTTAAAAGATCAAAGCATAATGGAGACATATCATGGAAATACTAACACCCACTGATCTAAAAAAGAAATACAAAGATCCTTGGATAGCCCCCTACAAAAAAGTCCTCACCATGGTTGACGACGACCTTGTGGAAATCGTTGAATATCATCCCTGTATTGGAGGTTCTGAATGGATGGTCTATCAATATAGAAGGACCAGCGATCTGGTATTAAAGTCAAAAAGGGATGGAAATAAACATATATATCTTGTAAAGGCCGGAAAAACCGTTCTGGATTTAAAACCAAGTTTCTCTGCTGCAGGAATCGAGGAAGTATCCATCGAGGGGGATGAAGTTAGGGTTGTCCATGCAGGTTTGGCAGGTGCAGGTGTTGGAGCTGCTATGTGCAGAGGAATGGCCGAAGGAGTAAAAAGAGTGGAACTTTATGATGTGGGGGGAGGTTCAAAGCTTGGAAGGGCTGCTGTTGTAACACCAAGGCTTCAAAAGATTGTAATAGGCATAGACGATACTGATACAAAAGAAGAAGGAGCTACATGGACCCTTGCAAATAATGTGGGATTTGAATTGAGCAAGATGGGTTTTGAATACATAGATCATGTGATAGTGCAACTCTACCCTCATAATCCAAACAAAACTCAAAATTGCGTAGCCGTGGCTTTGGTATTTGCCATAAAACCTGATGAGAGGGAAAAACTCATAGAAAAATCTCATGATTTGCTTAAAAAATATACGCTTTCTGATAAAACATCTATGGCAATTTTAGATGGTATCAAAATTCCAGAAAAATTAAGATCATATTCACAAGATGCTAAAAAATCTATGATATCCCTCAAACAGGCGGAAAAAATTGCAGAGGAACTTGGAATCCAGCTCATTGAAATTACAGGATCTCGAGGTAAAATAGGTGCTCTTGCAGCATTGGGGCTTTATGATGATATAAAGAAAGCTGTCGAGGTTTATTATTGATCATTGCTCTGGAAAAATAAAATTCAAAAATCTACCTTCATCAGAAGGTGCAAATTCCATATCAGATTTTATTTCATCTCCAATTTCTATTTTTATAACGTAATTATCCCAATATAGAAAATAAGTGTTTTTAATATCTTCTTCGTTGATTTTAATGGTTTCATATTGTATATCATTTATATAGACGCTATAATAACCATTTTTTAATATTCCGGCGGTGGCTGTAACTTTCTTATCATCGACATAAATGTTTATTATTCTACCCTTTGTTTTATCGGTCACAATAAAAACTCCTTCTTTTATGGTCAGGTTATTTTTGATGTTTCCCTCTAAAGCTAAAGATTTTTCAGCATATATGTTTTTAAAGACTTTTCTGATGTTACTATCTGGTATAACATCCCCTACTGTTAGATCCAAACTTTCTCTTGCATCAAATGGTATCCTTAATATGTTATCTTCCCATGGTCTTGTTTCATTTATACCATACATTCTACCCTTTATATACATAGAATCTCCATAGTTAAGCCCCAGTGTTTCTACAGCTCCTTCCGGTACTCTCAAAATATTATATTCGTTTTCTAATGCACTGTCCACCGTATAGGGGCCCCTTATCTCAAAACTCTTATTTTGGGCGGGTTCCCAGATTATAAGATTCCTTGAGGTGGGTTCTATGGAGATCTTTCCTTCGTCAACATGAACAGAACCTAAAAGCGTTGTGAGCAGGGCTACCAAAATCAATCCAGATACAATTATTGGAAAGTGCATATATATAAATGACTTCATGGTCTGAACTTTTCCTTCAGATCTTAAAATCACGTGGGCTGAACTTTTTATGAGTCTGGATAAATACACAAATGCTATGATCAGCCCTATTATTAAAATAGCTATTCCAAGGCTTGGCGGGACAAATCTAAGAAAGAAAATTGAGAAAATCCCCAAAGATGCAAAAGAAAGTCCTAAAATGCCCATTCTCATATATTTTCCAAGAGAATCTATCATGGTGACTCTACCATACTCCACCGCCCTATCCACGATGGTTCTTACAACTTCATGAGCAACCGTCTTCAACTCACCCAGAGAAGATAGAGTATGTTGGATTTTACCGATGTCAACTTCTTTTATTTTAACTCCCATAACATCCGCATCCAAAACGATTCCAACATCTACCCCATAATCATCTTCAAATTTGATCTTATCAAGAAAGGATCTTTTTGCAGCAAACTGTCCGCTCAGCGGCTGATCAAATTTTAATTCTGGGAAAAAGAAGCCTAAAAGGGGTTTTGCGGTTAATTCAGTTACTCTTCCAGCCTCTCTTTTAAACTTGGTTTTGGTTACATCAGCCTTTCCTTCCAATATGGGCTTTATAACTTTATCTATTTTTTTTGGAGTTAGGTTACGCAAATCAGCATCTATAAATGCAATGATATCCCCCTTTGAATTTTTAAAACCAGTTTTCATTGCAGCACCTTTTCCCTTATTTTTAGGGTGCTTTATTACTATCGCTCCAGCTTCTTCTGCCTTTTTGGCTGTTTCATCTTCAGATCCATCATCTACAACGATTACCTCATCAATATAATCTAAGGCTTTTACAGCTTCAACAACACCACCAACAGTCTTATCTTCGTTGTAGGCTGGGATCACTACAGATACTTTCTTTTTGTGCGAACTTCTGTTTTTAATGGATACCAAAAGCATGATAAAAATTAAAATGATCCATGACACAAAATACACCTCTTTTTTTATTTCACATCAACACTTACTTAAATGATAAGCTTTTACCTACATCATAAAAAACTTTATTAAATGTCAATCCATAATCCATCATTAAAAAAGATATGAAGGTATACAATGAAACCAAAGGTCATGATTCTTTTGGGAAGTGCATCTGATTTTAATATTGCTAAAAAAGCAATTGATGTTTTAGAGACCGTTGGAATTTCGTATGATATTAGGATTGCATCAGCACACAGAACATACGAGAAGGTTAAAAAAATTGTTATAGAATCTACTGATGGTTTTGATGTTTTTTTGGGTATTGCGGGGCTTTCTGCACACTTGCCTGGAATGATAGCAGCAAACACCCACAAACCAGTTATTGGGGTACCTGTGGATGTTAAAATTGGAGGTTTGGATGCTCTATTTGCCTTGGTGCAGATGCCATTTGGAGCACCTGTTGCTACTGTTGGAATAGATCGTGGTGAAAATGGGGCATATCTTGCTTCACAGATAATCGGGATTCATGATAGAACTATAAGAAGAAGAGTCTCATCCATAAGGGAGGAATTTTTTGATAAGGTACAAAAAGATGAAGAGGAGCTTTTAGGGAAGCTTGAGGGTGATTATTACCAGCCTGCAGCATTCGATCTTCAGATCAAAAAGGAGGATTCATCTGGAAAGGCTACAGGATATGGAGATTTTGATGTATCTGTAATCGCTGGAAGTCACTCTGATATGGATGTTGCAAAAAAAACTACTCTTTTTCTTGATAAATTGAAAATATCCTATGACTTTAATGTTGTATCTCCTGTAAGACATTCTAAAATGTTTGAAGACTGTCTGAGGAAGGCGGAAAATGCTAAAGTATTTATAGCCATAACAGGATTGTCTTCCCATGTTGCAGGGGCTATTGTTGCCCACACAGAAAAACCAGTAATTGGTGTTCCATGTTCAATTGAACTTGGGGGTATTGATGCCTTACTTTCAATGGTAAACATGCCTCCAGGGGTGCCTGTTGCAACTGTAGGGATAGGAAATGGAGGAAATGCTGCTTTGTTAGCTGCAGAAATGCTTGGAATTGGCGATCAAAAGATAGAGAATGATGTTTTAAGATATATGAAAAATCCGTGGAGATGATTGGATGAAGGATATGAAAAATAAAGACAAAAAGGGTGAAGATAAAGGCAAGACGTGTCCGTTGACTTTATGTAAATGCCCTGGAAATTATTTGTTGTTTGGTATTTTAATCATCTTGCTTTTGATATTTATCCTGAATATTAAGTAATCTGAAAGGTGAATTTATGAGAGAATTCCTAAAAATCCTTGAAGATGAGTTTAGGGTCATAAAGATCCAGGAAGAAGTATCAACGAAATATGGTGTTGCAAAGATTCTAAAAAAGCATGATAAAAATACTGTAATTTTTGAAAACATTAAAGAATGTGATATGAAGGTAATATCAGGCATTTGTAACAGCAGGGATAAAATTGCAAGGGGAATATCATCAAAAATTCAAGATCTTACAAAAAGGATAATAAATGCAATGGAAAATCCCAAGCCAATTTCAACCATTGAAAGCATTAAGGATAATTTTATTTCAAAGAAACCAAATTTAGGTGATCTTCCAATATTAACACACTACAGGAAGGACGGTGGAGCATACATAACAGCCGGTGTTGTAATAGCAAAGGACCCTGAAACAGAAATAAAGAATGCTTCAATACACAGAATGCTTGTAATTGACGAAGACAGACTTGCAATAAGAATCGTTCCAAGGCACCTCTACACCTATTATAAAAAGGCAGAAAGAGAGAATAAACCTCTTGAGGTAGCGATAGCAATAGGTACTCATCCAGCAACCCTTTTGGCAGCCTGCACATCCATACCAATAACAACAGATGAACTTGAAGTGGCGAACAACTTTCAAAATGGTAAAATGAAGCTTATAAAATGTGAAAAAGTAGATTTGGAGGTTCCTGATTCTGAGATAATCCTTGAAGGCAGGATTTTACCAAATGAAAGGACAGAGGAAGGACCATTTGTGGATATAACTGATACCTACGATCTTGTAAGAGATGAACCAGTGATTGAACTTGAGAGAATGCATCACAAAAAAGATCCTCTGTATCATGCCATACTACCTGCTGGATCGGAGCATAGACTGCTTCAGGGTCTTCCTCAGGAGCCGAGGATATACAAAGCAGTTCTAAATACAGTTCCCACAGTTAAAAATGTTGTATTAACAGAAGGGGGATGCTGCTGGCTTCATGCTGCAGTTTCAATCCGAAAGCAGACCCAAGGAGACGGTAAAAATGTTATAATGGCTGCATTATCAGCCCATCCTTCCCTAAAGCATGTTGTCGTTGTGGATGAGGATATCGATATTTTCAAGAGCGAAGATATTGAATATGCCGTTGCAACAAGGGTTAAAGGAGATGATGATATCCTTATAATTCCAAAAGTAAGAGGTTCTTCCCTTGATCCTTGTGCATTGCCTGATGGTACAACCACTAAGGTTGGGGTTGATGCAACAAAGCCCCTTGGTAAGGAGGAGAAGTTTGAGAGGGTGAGTTTGCAGAAATTCTAAATAAAATGTGTAGATAATTGTAATAATTTTTTATGATAGGTAGGCAATTTTTATGATTATTTTTAAATAAAAACGCCTAAAAATCAATATAATTTTTTAGAAACAATAATTTCGATTTCTTGTCCGTGTCAGGGTGCCAGTTCTTTAATCATTTTTCACCTGTTTTGTATTTCACCATTCGAACCGCTCTTTTAATCGAGTTCATTTATTTCATCTCCTTCGATTTTATGGGGCTTTTTATTATTAAATCTTTAAAAATAACAAATCCACGATTAATAGATTATAAATTAAGAGATAATAAGATTTTTAAATCAAAATATCAATCTTACTATTACAGTTTGGACACTTTCTCCTGTTTTTAAGGTTCATCTGGAGGATTTCAAAGCCCATTCTTTTTATGAGGAGTTCTCCGCAGTTATAACAGTATGTGTTCTCACCAGGGTGTGAAAGAACGTTTCCAACATAAACATACCGCATTCCGGCTTCCTTTGCTATATCACGGGCTTTCTCAAGAGTTTTTAGGGGCGTAGATGGAAGATGACTCATCTTGTAATATGGGAAAAATCTTGTAAAGTGCAGCGGGACTTCCTCCCCAAGTTCATCTACCATAAATTTTACAAGAGCACGTATATCTTCTTCAGAGTCATTGCAAGTTGGGATTATTAGATTTGTAACTTCTATGTGGATTTTATTTTCATACATTCTTTTGATGGTATCCAAGACCGGCTGAAGCCTTGCACTGCTTATTTCCCTATAGAATTCATCTGAGAAAGCCTTTAAATCAATATTAGCAGCATCAAGATATGGTTTCATCATTTCAAAGGATTCTTCGCTCATGTATCCATTTGTTACATAAACTGCTTTTATATCGTCCTTTTTTGCAAGTTTTGCACACTCGTAGGTATATTCAAGCCATATGGTTGGTTCATTGTAAGTCCATGCAATTGATTTACAGCCGTAGTCCTTTGTAAGTTTTATAGCCTTTTCTGGAATCACTTTTTCTGTAGGAATCTCATCTAAAGTAGCCTGAGATATGGTCCAATTTTGGCAGTGTTTGCATCTGAAGTTACAACCTACAGTCCCCATGGAAAAAACAGTTGTTCCTGGGTAGAAATGAAAAAGTGGTTTTTTCTCTATTGGATCAACTGCCATGGAAGATGCTTCAGCATAGATTAGAGTATAGAGGGTACCATCTGAGTTTTCTCTCGTCCCGCAAAATCCAAATTTTTTTTCTGGAATAACACACTTTCTTGCACAAACCTTGCAGTTTACGGTACCATCTATTTTATCATACAAAAGAGCTTCTTTTTTCATGGTATTTCCCCAAATGTTGGTAACCTCTTGCTGTTATTATATTAGTTGATCCCTCTTTATTTATCATTTCAATTCTACCAGATGACGTCACATCTCCTATCTTGTAAAGCTTGATTCTCCTCTTAAGCTTGTCAAACGAGTCTTTCTTCATGGTCAAAAGAAGTTCAAAATCCTCTCCGTAGTAAAGAGCAAGCTCTAATGGATCCTTTCTTACTGCATGGGCAACTTCTGTAACCTCTTTTGGAATTGGAAGCATATCCTCGTATATGGTTATTCCGATACCACTATTGCTTGCATCCACTATCTCTCCAATTTCACTTACAAGACCATCTGTTATATCAGTAGCAGAGTTTACAAAACCTGTTTTTGCAAGCAGAATCCCTTCTTTTGATCTTGCTTTAGGTTCCAGTGCATGTTTTAAAACATGGGATCTAACCTTTGGATCTAAACCCTTCAATTTAGATTCAGCAGCGAATAAAACCTCAAAACCAGCCGCTGCAAGCCCCAAAGGACCTGTAACAGCAACAACATCTCCGATCTGAGCTCCACTTTTCATTAAAACATTTCCTTTTTCTATAAGCCCCAAACAAGTTCCACAAAGAGTAAGTTCACTAGATTCGTTTATATCCCCGCCTATAAGCGGCATTTCATAGTAAGAACAAGCTTTTAGGATACCCTCTATCATTTTGTCAAAATCATCAATTTTCATGAAAGCTGGCAATCCTATTGCAACAAGAAATCCAATCGGTTTAGCACCCATTGCAGCTAAATCGCTTACATTTGCGGTTGCGGTTTTTTTTCCAATTTGCCTGTATGTCATCTCCTCTGGAAAATGGGCAGATCTTATCAACATATCAGATGTCGCAACAAGATAATGTTTGTTAAGATCAAGGAGTGCTGCATCGTCACTTAAACTTTTCAGGGATAGATCATCTAAAAAAGGAGATTTACTTGTAGATTTTTTAGTCTTATCAAGAAGCCTTCTTATAAGTTGCTTCTCTCCGATATCAAAAATTTTAAAGGGCATTCTTAATCCTGTCTTTTATTATGTCAACAAGTCTCTTATCAGCACCAAGAGGCTCTGTATAAATTATTTCACCATCATATTTGATCTCCTCATGCTCATGATGCTCATGGGTATCTTCGTGACCATCATCTAAGCCGAGAATATGGGGGATATCATATTTTGTATGAATTCCATGTGCAAGAAAAACAGGCATTACAACGATCTTCTCAACACCTGTTTTGCTGAGTTTGTTTATGGCCTGCGGTATAGAAGGTTTTGATATGTTCATAAATCCAGTTTCTACGATGTAATCTTCCTTTTCTTTAAGCATTTGGGCAAGCTTTTTTATAACATCTTCACCATAAGGCAATCTGCTTCCATGACCCACAAGTAGAACCCCTATTTTACCTTTTGAGCCTGAATTTGTATCCATATGATATCACTCCTTCGTCGCCTTCTTCTCTGATCTTTCTAAAGACCATCTCAACTTCATCTCCTATTTTGACATCCTCTGGTTTACAATCAACTATCTGGGTTGTTATTTTTGCACCTTCTTCTAATTCAACAATTGCTACTATATAAGGAGCTATGTTTTTAAATTCTGCGGTAGGAGTATTTACAACAGAATAAGTATAGATCTTTCCTTCTCCACGAAATTTGATATCTTCTAACTTACCTTTTCTTCTACATTCCGGACAGATTATCCTTTTTGGAAAGAAAACTCCTCCACAGTGTAGGCATTCTGAACCTATTAGATTGTATCGCTGTGGGATATGGCGCCATGTTCTTACAGTCTCTTTCATATTAATCCTCCATCTCAAACTTTAATAAAGGTTGATCAAAATTTCAGAACAATCCTTTTTTAAGTGACGAGACTTCTAAAATCGTTATTAGAACTTGAAATTATTTTGATGTTTTTGCATATTAATTTATCGATGATGTATCTACAAGGGTTTCTGTGAATATCAATTCCCAAGATTAAATCTGTATTTTAGTTTTAAGCCTTAAAAAATGAGTAATATATTGATTGGAGATATTAATTTCCATTAATCAAATTATGAATTTCTATATACTGGAATTTAGAACTTTATGGAACATAACTTAACGATTGATGATATTGATATGATTGACAAGAATATAAATAAAACTTTAAATAGAAATATAAGTATATTCATATATAAGTTAAGGCCGAAGCAATGGGTATTACCACAGATCTCATTCCAACATGAAAATCTTAAGGTTGATAATATGAATGATAAGGGTTACGTAATGACTGGATTGTCTTTTCTTCTTATTATTCCTGCTATTTTATTGCTTGCTGTATTTGTAGAGATGACTCATATGGGTGAGGAATCTTCAAGTTTAGCTTTAAGATCAGATGTTTCATTTTACACAGCGAAAGACATAGAAAGAAACATTCCAATTATTGGAAAGGGAGTTTTAAAAGAAACAGCAAACAACGTTGTTGAAAGCGGAATACCATTAGAAAACAGTAGTAAAACTGTTAAAAGCAATTTGCAGACGAAGATGGATCAAATGGCAGAAAAATATCAAAGCGAAACCGGCGCAACAAACATCACATGTACCATCAACTCTGTGGAATCATCAACCGACCCATGGTACGTTGTGATCAATTCAACTGTCTATGTAAAAAGAAGTAACATCGTTCATAACGAAACCATAAGTCAGGATGTATCTGTTGAGCAATTAAAAGATCCTCTACCTTTTATAAAATGTAAAGATTATGGAGGGGTTAATCACACTGATACAAAAATCCTATATGGTTTAAGTCTTGTAAAACTTTTGGATGCTAAAGGTATGGCGAATGCAGGAGTTTATGAGAATGCAACATCTCCTCTTTTTATAAAAAGATGTCCCTACGAACCTTACACCGACCATGGAAACCTTATCACGCTTAAAAATTGTATAGACAATGGCTATTTCCATGAGAGTAATGATGGTGCATGTTTCTTGTGCAGATTGGAG
>CAZLGO010000052.1:4687-13005 GCA_964559295.1 uncultured Methanobacteriaceae archaeon | reverse complement strand
GAGATTGTTTCTGGAGGAGATGTGGACCCTTATAGTGGAGAAGCTTTAGCCTTAGTTGAAAAACAAGGCATATCATTTTCACAGCTTCAACAAAATATATACGATGCAAAGCTTGAAGTCATGAGTCAATTTAACATAAGTTCTGAGGAAATTAAATCTTTAGCGCAAAATCAGACAGAAAGCACAAGCCAACAGATTCAAGGTTGGATAGAAGATATTATAAAATGGACAAAAGAATCTTTGGGAATAGGATCATGAAAAAAACCTTTGCAATAATTCCGGTGTCCAGATTTTCGCATGCTAAAACAAGGCTGTCTCCAACATTGACGGCAATAGAGCGCGAAAATCTCCTAAAAGCTATGTTAGAAGATGTAATAGCTATTTTGAGAGATTCTGTCGGAAAGGTGGTGGTTATAAGCTCTGATAAGGATGTTCTAAATTTTGTTGAAGATAAAGGCGTAATACTTCTCGAGGAGGAGGAAAAAACTGATCTTAATGGAGCACTTACCCAGGCTGTAGATTGGTGTTCGAATTTTTGCCATCGCGTACTTATAGTTCCTTCAGATGTACCCCTAATCAAGAAGATCCACGTTAATGAGATAATCAAAAGGGGAGAAACCTTTAATGTCGTTATAGCTCCTGCGAAGGGCGGGGGAACAAACGCATTACTTTGCCCGCCTTCAAGCATTCCAATGAGTTTTGGAGGATATAGTTTTTTCAAACATATTAAAGAAGCCAGAAAAAGAGGTATTCCATACAGCATTTATGATTCATTTTATTTGTCCTTGGATGTTAACACAGCAGAGGATCTTGGGGAGATCATACTACACGGCAAGGGAACCAAAACATGGGATTTCCTAAAGAAACTGCCTTTAAAGATACGATCAAATCATGGATCTGAAAGACTTGAGGTTAAGAGGTTAGAGATATGATTGCAATGACAATCGCTGGTTTTGATCCTTCAGGTGGTGCAGGAATTCTAAATGATATAAAAACCTTCTCAGCGTTGGGTGTTTATGGTGTGGGTATAGTAACAGCCCTAACAGTCCAAAATATCAGAAGAGTTGAGGATATCTGTCCTATGAATGCGGAATTCATCGAAAAACAGATAGATGTGGTTTTAGAACAGGAAAAAATAGAATACGCAAAAACTGGAATGCTTTATTCTAATGAGATCATAAAGGCTGTAGCCTCTAAGGTCTCAGAACACGAATTGAAAGTTGTCGTTGATCCTGTAATGGTTGCTGGATCTGGGGGATTTTTATCCAATAAAGATTTTGCAGATTCGCTTAAAAAGCATTTTCTTCCCATTGCAAGATTAACAACTCCCAATATCTTTGAAGCCCAAGAAATCTCTGGGATAAAAATAGAGAATAAGGAAGATGCAATAAAAGCAGCCTTAAAGATAGGAAAACTCTGTGATGTTGTTGTAACTGGAGGACATCTTGGAGGAACAGACATACTATATGATGGTTCAATCAAGATCATCGAAGGTGAGCTTATAGAAAGTGAAAATACCCATGGTAGTGGATGTACATATTCATCTGCGATTGTAGCGTTTCTTGTAAGAGGATTTGATCTTGAAAAGGCTATCAGAAGAGCCGGAGAGTTTGTCAGGGAAAGTATTAAGTATGGGAACTATGGCACTTTAAACCAATTTTGGAAATTTTTATAACAAACAATCGAAGTACTCATTTTGAAGATTCTAAGGACTTATAGCTTAATTTTAGAATGTTAGTTCGTTTAAATTTCTAAAGAACCGATAGAAAACATCATCATGTTAATATTTTAATCATATTCTAAAAAACTTTGAATTTTGGATCGTCCACAGTCAGAAGGTCCAGTGTCCGTCTTTCCATAAATTCATAAATTTACCTCTTGTGTTTTGGTATTTTATCCCAATTAATGTTCATCCGTTTATCTCCTTTTTTTCCTATATTGATCCATCATCCTTAACGTTAAAATAAAAACTGGGACGGAAATAAGTTGTATCAAGACGGAGAATACCACCAAATAAGCGATGGAGAGACTGTATAATATACCCATGAATAAGCTTCCAGCAAACCATGAAACACCGTAGATGGTGTTGAAAATACCATATGCAGAGCCGCGTTTTTCCACAGAAGACATGACCGCAACTGAAGACCTCATTATAGATTCTTGAGCACCCATACTCACCCCCCAGAGTACCATTCCTAAAAAAGCCAGATAAAATCCCCCTAAAAATACCAGAGGAGCGAAAAGTGAGGATAGTAAAGCCACAACTATCATGATGGATAAACCTACTTTATCGAATAATTTTCCAAATACTAGAGCTGCAACGCCATCCACACCCATGGCCGTCCCATAAAAAATAGGTATCAAAGCAGCAGAAACAAGGGCTACCTTTTGGAAATGGTAAGCAATGAGAGCAAAATCGGCAAAACCTGCTGCTATTAAGGCCGCTGCAATTACGTACAGCCAGTAGACTCTTCTAAATCCCTTTGTATCTAATTGGAGAACTTCTAATTCTAAATCATGAGGATGAGGATAAAGGAATCTGGAAATTACCAGTATTAAAATGGCTAATAGAGCTGGTAGTAAAAGAAATGCGAATCCTGTTTGGTAGTTTCCATGGAAAAAAAGAACAGCTGCAACGATCAATGGACCTAATATTGCCCCAATTTGATCCAGAGCTTCATGCAGACCAAATCCCCAGCCACGACCTACCTGGCTGCATGCATGGGATAACATCACATCTCTGGATGGTGTCCTAATACCTTTTCCTAACCGCTCGGCTATGATCAATGCTGCAGCTACTTCCCAACTTCCAGCCAAAGCCAAAAGAGGCACTGCAACCATAGTAATCAGATAACCACTCATGGTGATAACCCAGTAACTGCGAGTACGGTCAGTAAGATATCCTGAGAAAAATCTCAATACATAACCCGCTAATTCACCAAATCCAGCCACGAATCCTACTGTAACTGCACTAGCCCCAAGAATGGCCAAATATGGCCCGGTTATACCTCTTGCTCCCTCGTAGGTCATGTCCGCAAAGAGACTCACTATCCCCATGAGGATAATGAATTTCATGGCATCGCCCTTGAATATATTTCTGTAACCTTCAAATTTCTTATTATTCATGTTTTTCACCGTTAGTTTTTATTTATTTAATTTCGCAATAGTTGTTTATCATCTGCTCTTCAATTCTGATAATTTCGTTAAGTTTTGCTATTCTTTCTCCACCTATGCTCCGTTTATGAGTGGACGGGAAAATGCAACTATTATATTGCTTTCCAAGGCTGATAAGTTTTCTTTATCGTCTATTCATTTAATGTAGTCTCGATTAGAGTTGTATTTTTTACATCTATTCCAACAAGTTCTGATGCAATCTTCTGACCGAATTCACTTATTATATAACCAACTCCTTTATCTGAAAAATGCTGTAAACTCACGTACACCAGTACTTTCACTGCTTGGAGCTGCAACCTTCCAAAGCCATTTTCAGTAATTATGTCCAGTTTACAGTTGCATTTCCTCTGCTATCCAATATCTTTCTAATATCAACATTTTCAATAAGACTACACAAAAACACCCTCCTCCTCTTTCACACTGAAATATTTAATCTCAGGTAAATTTTACCATTTGCAGATACTTTTGAGTATGTATAAGGCCTCAAATGTGTATTCTAACTCGGAGATACCTAAATACGGGGATCTTCGAAACCCTCCATTTTTGTTCTGAAGATTTTGCACAAACCTTACGGTTTTATCAGGTTTTTCATGTTCCATGCCTATTATTTCATATATTTTAATCCCTGCATAGGTTGGTTCTATAAAAGGAGGATAACTATCAGGTATAAAGGTGAAGCCTCCATCTTCATTTTGGCAATTACGAGTAAAATTAACAATGAGATCCTTCATTTGAATTAGGGAGGGATCTATGTAATTTAAAGATTCAAGTGCATAGTAAGTGGATAAAATCTCAGATCGCCCTGATCCAAAGCATCCATCTTCATTTTGATTTGATAATATCCAATCTGCTATCTTAGGAAGATTATCTAATTCTAAAATTTTTGATACAACGGTGTGATAATATGCTATTCTCAGATTTGCAAATTCAGTCTTAGAATTTAACCTTGAAATATAAGATTCAGGAACTTTAATTTCCTTATCGAAACTATTTAGGATATTAACTCTGTAGAACACTCCCTGGATTCCATACATTCTACCTTTTTGTAATTTTTCAATCCATTCTATTGTTTTTTCTTTGTTATAGGGGTCTTTATTGAACATTTTAAGGATTTTTACCCCATAATAAGTATTTTTAGTATCGGGAAGGCCTTTATATAAAGTAAAACCCCCTTCCTCATGTTCTCTTTCATGCACAAATTTTAAAGCTTTGTTTAAAATTTTCAATGTACCACCCGATATTTATTCAATTATATCTTCACTGTGGCATGGTAAGAACCATTTCTGTGCTATATAGGTCGGGATCACCGCGCTTGAGACTACCACTCCTACGAGTACAGAATACTGCACTTGGTCTATGTAACCTGCTTTAAGGCCGAATAAGCTGGCTATGGTTCCAAATGTTAATCCTGTGCTCATTAGAAGAGTAGTATACATACTTCCATCAGGCATGTATTTATTTGCAAGGAAGTAAACTCCTATGAACTTGGTGATTATCTTGATGGCAAATAATATTACGAATAGACCCAGTGATGCTATGATCAACGCGAAGGAAATTTTTAAACCTCCTACTATAAAGAAAATAGGAGTTATAATGGCGTAGGCCACGGTTCTCATCCTAACCATCAATTCTTTCACCTTTGCTAGCTCCTTAGACATTAGAAGTCCCAATATGAATGCTGGTAGAACTGCCTCTCCATTTCCAATGGCAGCAAAATACATGAATATTACCAAAAGCACGAAAATATATTTTATTTCTGGTTCTATAACTTTATTTTTTAATTTATCATGATGGAAAATATGTTTAGAATACTTAGCAGCCAAAATTATAGCTGCAATGGAAACTACAATAAATAGAATCGTGTATAGATCTGGCTTAATGAAAAGTATGCTCAATACTAGAACCGTTGACATATCAGTCACAAATGTGGATGCTAACAGTATTTTAGCCAAATTAACGTCCGGAAGATCCGTTTCCATTAGCACTGAATACACAACTGCCAGTGAGGTTGTTGAAAGTGCAATTCCTGCAATCAACGCAGCCTGCAGGTTCCAGCCCGCTATAAAGTAAGTGTAAAAAGATGCTCCTATAAAAGGTGCTAGAAATGAGAAAAATCCTATTAGAAAACTTTCTTTATATTTCTCCCTCATAACATGGATATTGATCTCTGTACCTGCCATAAATGTTAGCAGTATTCCACCAAATGAAGCTATAAGGGTCATCCAGTCATTAGCATGAAGAAAACCAAGATTTCCAAAAATAGCCCCCATAACCAGTTCTATTATTGCTACTGCTAATCCTACTCTTAGAGAAATTAAACTTGCTAAAAAGATAACGATGGCCAACACTAATATGTCAGGTTGGGTTAATAAATCTGCTGCCAATGATGTATCCTCCCAAATCTTTAATCAGGAGTCATTAGCTTAAAAATAAGCGGTTGTTGGTGAACCCCATCACCTTATTGATTTGTTGTGTTTTTTCCTATAAATATTTTAACATTTTTTTTAAATTAGTAGTTATTTAATGCATTTTAGAAGATTTCTTTTAATCCAACGTAATTTTTTAATTACTTTCCTCACCGGACACAATATTTAAAAATTAATGGTTTCTCAATAACATTTTCACCGAAAATAAACCTAATCGATTATTTTGTTCATAGTCCGGACGATTTAGGATTCATAATTAACAAGAAAACATTTATATATATTATATACATAGAATATTATATGAATAGGATATCAAATATTGAAGCAGCGGTACTCGGTCTAATTTGCGAGGGTCCACAATACGGATATAAAATAGAAAAAATTGTTGAAGAGCGTGGAATGCGTAATTGGACTGAGATAGGGTTTTCTTCGATTTATTACGTTCTAAAGCGACTGGAAAATAAGGGCTTAATTCAGAGCAAATTGGAAAAGGTCGAAGGAAAACCTCCCAGGAAGGTCTATACTGTAACTGAAGAAGGCATCATCACAATGAAAGAGAAGGTAAAATTCTTACTTTCGAAGAATAAAAAGCTAATATCGCCTTTTGATCTTGGTATAGCCTATCTTAAACTCCTTGAACCTGAGGAGGTTTTTGAATGTCTCAAGCGTTATATAGATTCGGTAGATGAACGCATCAATTTCCTTAGGGATTCAATAGATATGATGGAAAGAACAAAGGCACCTTATCATGTGATCGCACTCTTCAGTCGACCTCTTGCTCATATGAAGACTGAGAAAAAGTGGGTTGAGAAATTTATGGATAAAATAAAAAAAGAAGAAAATATGGAGGAAAATAAATGAAAGCAAATGTCTGTGTGCTGCAATTTGAAAGGGCCGGTAAATTCAACGAGAATGTCGAAAAGGCAATATATTTTGAAAAGGCTGATTTAGAGGAGGTGAATATATGAAAAAGATTGATTTTAAAAGGGAATTTAAAGAGTTGTATTATCCTTCCACAAAGGAGGTTTCCATTGTTGATGTACCAAGAATGAATTTTCTCATGATAGATGGCCAGGGGGATCCAAACACCTCTCAGGAATACCAAGATGCCATAGAAGCCCTGTTTCCGGTTTCTTTTAGAGTGAAATTTATCAGTAAAAAGGAAAAATCTAAGGACTATGTGGTAATGCCGCTGGAGGGTCTCTGGTGGGTTGATGATATGGAAAACTTCAGTATAGAGGATAAAAGCGCCTGGAAATGGACTTCTATGATAATGCAACCTGATTTCATAACGAATAGCATGATCGATAGGGCTATCAAAGAGGTTAAAGAAAAGAAAAATCCCCCTGCACTTTCTAAAATAAGATTTGATAGTTTTCATGAGGGATTATCTGCTCAAATCATGCATATAGGTCCCTATTCTGCTGAAGGTCCAACCATCGAGAAACTCCACGGATTCATTGAAGATGAGGGATACAAGATGAGAGGAAGACACCATGAGATCTATTTAAATGATGTGCGCCGGACCAAACCTGAAAGGCTCAAAACAGTCATCAGACAGCCAATTAAAAAAAGGGAGATTAAAAAGGAATAGAAATATGATAAAATAAAACTCTAAAGGAAATAAGGAGATGAAAACATGAATAAAATCCTCAAAATAGTTATATTTGGTTTTTTAACCTGGATAATTCCATTTGTAGTTTCTTTTTTCTTCTATACCCCCCAGGGACAGCTATTGATGGATGTTTCCCTGTTCAAGTCTCTGATGATAGTGGTGGGGTCCTTAACCGGAGCACTGTTTCTGGTACTTTATTTCCGGAAAGTGGAGAAGAACTATCTTCAAGAAGGGATTACAGTGGGTATGCTTTGGTTTGTGTTGAATATCCTTTTAGATTTAATTGTACTGGTTCCAATGACCAAAATATCGGTTGAAACTTATTTTGCCCAGATAGGTCTGAGGTACTTATTAATCCCCATAATGAGCATTTCAATTGGATACGTGGCTCAGAGTACAGCCAGTAAAATTAAATGATAAAATAAAAAAAGGAAATTTCATGATTATCGATGCACACGTGCATCTATTTCCCTCAAAAGAAGTGGGAAAAATGGTGCTGGAAAATATAAAAATAGACACTGGTATTGGTTATTACAGTTACGGTACTCCAGAAGAGTATTTGAAAGTCATGAAAAGAGCAAGTATAGATAAAGCTGTTTTGGTAAGTTTTGCGCCTGATAATCAGATTAAAAACATGAATTTCTGGACGGCGGCAATAACAGCACCCAGAAAGAACAGACAGGCCAAATATCCAATGTTCATTCCTTTCATATCTGTAAGTCCCACCATGAAAGGCAGAACTCCTGTAGAGGAGCTGGAACATAAGTACAGATGGAGAATGAAGGGTTTAAAGCTGCATCCTGTTGCTCAAAATTTTTCACCAGATGATGAGAGAATGAAACCTGTCTATCAGTGGATAATAAAACATGATTTACCCATAACAGCACATTCAGGTACTAATACTAATGGAAGTTCACAATTTGGAGAACCAAAAAGATGTAAAAGTGTATTGGAAGAGTTTCCAGACCTTAAGCATATATTGGCTCATCTGGGAAATGGTTTCTGGGATCAAAGCATTGAAATAGCCGAAAGATTTCCCAATGTGATGTTTGACACTGCTATTGCCATCTCCTATACCGACAGCCCTAACACGCTGGACGATG
>CAZLGO010000052.1:0-4677 GCA_964559295.1 uncultured Methanobacteriaceae archaeon | reverse complement strand
AGCCGCAGATATCATTAGAACCATAGGTGCGGATAGAATACTCTTCGGTTCTGATTATCCGTGGATAGATCCATCAAAAGATATTGATAGAATAAAATGTTTAAACATCAGTGATAAGGATAAGGAGCTTATATTGGGTAAAAATGCGGCGCAGTTGTTTAATCTGATCTAAAAAATAATACAAAGGCAATGCAGAAAATGGAGCCCTAAAATGAAATATTATGAGATCATGGAAGAATTAAAGTCCCTCTCCAATCCAAAAGATGTGGAAGGGATGGCACGGTTTGGTATCAACCCTAAAAAGACCTATGCTGTTAGAATACCTGAACTCAGAAGAATTGCTAAAAAGGCAGATAAAGACCATGCCCTGGCAGCTAAACTGTGGAAGGCAGATTACCGGGAGACAAGGATACTGGCCTGCATGATCGAAGACCCTAAGATGGTTAGCGAGGAGCAGATGCATGGGCATGGGCCTTCGAATTTGATTACTGGGAGATCTGTGATCAGTGCTGCATGAAACTGTTTCGTAAGACGCCTTATGCTCATAAAAAGATTTTCGAATGGAGCGAAAGGAAAGAAGAATTCGTCAAAAGAGCTTCTTTCACTTTGATAGCTGTTTTAGCGGTTCATGATAAAGAGGCTGTTGACGATAGATTTGAACAATTTCTCACCTTAATAAAAAGAGAAGCAACTGATGAAAGAGTTTATGTCAAAAAGGCGGTTAATTGGGCTTTAAGACAGATTGGCAAGCGAAACATTAATCTGAATAAAATAGCAATTAAAGTTGCCAAAGAAATTCAAAAAATGGTTCAAAGAGTGCCAAATGGATAGCATCAGATGCGCTTAGGGAGCTTGAAAGTGAAAAGGAACCAAAAATATTAACACCTTAAAACTCATTTTTTTATTATCTACAGCAATTCATCCCTAAGATCAATAGTATCCTCAAGATCTGGCCCAGTTGATATTATGGTTACTGGAACGCCTGTTTCACCTTCAATTTCATCCACGAATTTTTTAACTTCCGCTGAAAGCTTTGAATAATCTTTCACACGTTCACAATCTGGATAAAGCTTGTCAACGCAAGTTAAGGCTATTTGGGTTGCTCCATTTATCATACAGGATTCAACTGCAAGTTCCATATCAAACATCCCAACTCTTCTTCTTCGCCCTGTCACTGTGCCATATTCTTCAATACCCATTTTTTCAGCCTCTTCTTGAGATATTTCAGTTTTAAATGGTCCTGCTCCGACCCTTGTTATGTACGCCTTAAAAACCACCATTACCTCATCGATCTTGGTGGGTCCAACTCCAACGTCAGCAGCCGCGGTACTTGCAGTCGTATCCTTGCTTGTTACATAAGGATACGTTCCATAATAAAGAGAAAGACCAAAACCCTGAGATCCTTCGATAAAAACATCTTTTCCATGGTTTAATGCCTCGTTTATCTCAGCTGGGACATCCGTTGTATAGGGAGCCATCTTTTCAATGTCACCTGCGAGCTTTGCGATCCTCATAACCCTGTCAGCGTTTGCAGGTCCACAACCAGTCCCAGTGGTCTCTATTTTCTTTGAAAGATAATTTGAACCTTTATCAAGTTCTTTGTGCTTTTTTTCTATTATAGAACATCTATAATCAGCGTATGTTCTGCCTTTGACGTTATATTTTCTCAGATAATCAAGTTCATACAGGAAAACCTCAGGATCCACCAAAACACCTGCACCAATAAGCAGCCTTGCATCCTCGTGTATAAATCCTGATGGGATCATTCTCAAACCATACTTTTCCCCATGAAATTCAACAGAATGTCCTGCATTTGGACCAACACCTGCTCTTGCTATAATATCGGGCTTATCGTTGTAACAAAGATAAGTTATACATTTACCTTTACCTTCATCTCCCCACTCTCCACCAACTAAAATGCTGCATGTCATATAAAACTCTCCTTATTTTTTGCCTCTTCTATTTTAAGAAAGGTCAAATAAAAACTTTTCCATTAACTCATCATGAAAGCTTTGATGTAAATATTTTTCATCAATTTCTTTAAGACGTTGTCATTTAAGCGTTTTTTATTACTCTAAATGAAAAATCAATTTTTGATAGATGACTGTGTTTATAACCATCATATAAATTTAATCATGGTTAAAATATTCTCTCCATCCTTGGAGTCATATATGACTTCGTCCATCAATTTTTTCATGAAATATACTCCAAGTCCACCCATCTCCCGCTCCTCCAGACTCGTATTTAGGTTTGGTGGTTGTACAGAGGTGGGATCAAATGGTTTCCCTCTATCCTTGATGATCACTATAATCTTTTTGTCTTTTTTGATGCATATGATACGGATATTATTCGTTTCTTCTCTGTAACCATGCTCTATTATATTTGTACAGGCTTCGTCAACCGCCATTTGGATATCAAAGATCTTTCGATCATTCAAGCCAAACTTTTTCATGGAATCAGTGATAAAATCCCATATAACTTCTAAATTTTCTGATTTAGCTTCTATATCAAGTTTGAACTGATCTTTCATTTAATATTCACTCTCACTCTGCCTTTAAAACCATTAGTGTAATATCATCGTACTGAGGCTTATCTCCACAGAAAGATAGCACAGAATCCTCTATTCTCTTAGCTATATCTTTTGCAGATAGATCGTGGTTCTTTTTAATGAGTTTGGAAAGTCTGTCCTCTCCAAACTGTCTTCCTTTATCATTCATAGCTTCGGTCACACCATCTGTATAGAAAACCACTAAATCACCGCTTTCAAGTGTGACTTCATTCTCTTCCAGTTTTATATCCTCTATTGCACCCAATGCTATTCCATTTGCCCTGAGCATTAATAGATTACTTGTTTTGTATTTGAACATCACTGGGGGATTATGTCCTGCATTAATGTATCTCAATGTTCTCTTTTTCCAGTCTAATATGGCATAGAAGACTGTCACAAACATACCAGATTTTGCATCATCCGCTATCAGCTTGTTTGCCTTTTCTATTGCATCAACCAGCTTTGGATTTTGCATGGTTTTTGCCCGGATAATAGTTCGGGAGAGAGCCATGAAAAGTGCAGCTGGAACGCTTTTTCCTGAAACATCTGCAATCGTCATTCCAATCTCACATTCAGAAATTGGAATGAAGTCATAGAAATCTCCACCCACCTCCTTTGCCGGGATGTTCAATGCAGCAATGTCAAAACCCTCTAATTTAGGTATCTTATGGGGTAAAAAGCTCTGTTGAATATCATGCGCAATTTTAAGTTCATATTTCTTTTTTTCAAGTTCATCGAAATATTTATCTCGTTCTTCAGTTGTTTTTCGTTCTTTTATCCTATTTGAAATAATAAATGCGAAAATCAGCATCCCAAAAGCATTGGAGAAGATCATAGCCATGCTGAGATCTTCAACAACTATAAGCGCCATTGAAAAGGGTTTTGCCAGAATCAAAGTCAGAATCATATGGAAAGATTCCATAAGAGCCGCGAAAATCACCGCTCCAGCAACCCCTATGAACTTGTCCCTGTTTAACAGGTAGATGATACCAGCAATGAGCCCTGAAAGCACTGTGGCTAAGGAACAGGGGATACAGGTGAATCCTCCCAAGAGAAACCGGTGAAGGCCACCAATGAACCCTACTCCTATTCCTATCCAGGGACCACCCACCAATCCAGCTATCATGGGACCCAGGTCCCTAACATTCGCCATGGCACCAAATATTTCTATTCCTGAATAGGTACCGAATATGGAGAATGCTCCAAAGATCAAAATCATTAAAACCTGATTTTTAAGCGTAAAGTTTTTATCCAGTATATCAGCAAAAAATTTGGCTCTTGTAACAAGATAAGCTATTACCACAATCACACATGTTTTCTCAAGGAGTACTATCAGAGAATGCACTGCAACCGACATTGACATTTTTTCGCTTTCTAAGATCAACATTGCGCTTAAACTACCTACCAAAGCAACAATTGCATGGATCGATAGTATATGATGATGCTCCTCTCCTTTTAAAAAATCTTTTGTTTTGAAAAAATTGATTATTGAATGTTTTTTCGGGTTTTTGTCCATTATTTTGACACCATTTACTTTTTTTTGTTTTTGGTAGGATTGGTAGATATTGGTACTTAAAAAATATTAATTCAGCTTTTCATCATATTTAGCTTAAAGAACAATTTAAGAGAGGTAATTCACAGGTAATCCAATCTTAAACTAAGTTCGCTTACACCTTCTACCCACCGTTTTATCGGGGGAACTTCGTTCGGGTCAATTATGACATCGATCACCGTTGGAAAATCGCTTTCGATGGCGTCAGGCAATATTTCAGACAATTCTCCTGGACGTTCTATCCTGTATCCTGTTGCACAAAGTCCTTCTGCGATCTTTGCAAAATTTACTTCTTTGAATGTTGTGGACACAGTTTTATCTCCCAGTGCAAATCTCTGAAGCTCGTGTACCAACCCGAGTTTCGAGTTATTCTGAATCATCCAGACCACAGGGACATCATAATTTACTGCGGTTGCTATCTCCATTCCATTCATCTGGAAACATCCGTCTCCTACGATTGCGATCACGGGTCTTTCCGGAGCAGCAAGTTTACCACCGATTGCAGCAGCGGTAGCATATCCCATGGTAGCCATGTCCAGAGCCGATATGAAACTTGGGCTCTGTAGAAACCATACTA
>CAZLGO010000051.1:0-13044 GCA_964559295.1 uncultured Methanobacteriaceae archaeon | reverse complement strand
TAAAACTTGCTAAACCAAACCGAAAAACTTAGGTTTTTCAAAATTCTCTATAATTCTTTTTCTGCTCACTTTTTTGTTCATTTTCTATTATCCTTTTTAATTCATTGGAAATTGCCACAACCTCATCTGATTCCATCTCTACAACTCTTTTTTCCATTAGATCCTGATCCAATCTGGAAATTATATTTTTCGCAGCAATTTTATCCACATCAGATATTTCATGGAAAGAATCAAGCAAAGCATTTCTTGCCTTTTTTCGCTTGTGCTGGAAAAGCGCCCTTGAAACTTTCAAAAAGAATTCATCAATAGTTACTTTTTTCTTTGGTATCAGTTTAACTATTGCAGATGACACTTTGGGCTTTGGGAAAAATGAGTGCTTTGAAACTTCATCGAGGATTTCAATGTCTGCACAGAGGTATGACATCAGAGAAAGTCTTGAATAATCAGGATCACCAGGCTTGGCCACCATTCGCTGCGCGAATTCAAGTTGATACATCAAAATTCCAAAATCAAAGCTGTAATCCAGCAGTTTAAATGTAACAGGGGATGATATTTTATATGGAAGGTTGGAGACCACCTTATCAAATGGCGGGAAATCTATTTTCGTTGCATCTGCGACCATAACATCAACATTTGAAATACCAAGATCTGCAAGCCTATTTTCCAAAATAATAGCGATTTTTTCATCTTGCTCAATTGCAATGACTTTTTTTGCCTTATTTGCAAGAGGAATTGTCAAAGTCCCGATACCAGCCCCGATCTCCAGGATTGTATCTTTCTTTGACACGCTCGCGTAATCTATGATCTTCTTTAGCACGTCTGAATTTACAAGATAGTTCTGACCCTTTCGTTTATTCAGCTTTATATCATGGTTTTTTAGTATTTTTTTGGTTTCCTCAAATAACATTGAAGTTATTGTCTCCTTCCAGGGGGTCTTGTAAATAGTATATATTTTCTTTTTCCTTTTTTCTCTCCTGTGGCCTCGAGTTCCAAAAGGATTCTTTTTAAAATAAGTTTTTTTGGATCTGCAAGCATGTGAACCCGTTTTTTTATATCTTCAAAACTCTCGAAGGGTTTTTCTCGACGTGCTTTTATAATATCCCACATGTGTTTTTTTCCGATTCCAGGGAGAAGTTCTAATTGATGTAGTCTTGTTGTAATGGGACCTGCTTTGTTGAAAAACTCGACGAAGTCATCCTCCTTTTTTTTAATGATCTCCTGGATAACATAATTTAGCTCAACCTTCGCAGTGGCTGTAAGATCATCGTATTTGAGTCTTCTGCTTACACGAGCTATTTTATCCCGTTTACCTGAGCCTATGTAGACTTTCTCATGTATATCCAACGAAACATTTTCTCTGGGGATAAGTTCAAGAAGAGTAAACTCGTCTTTGCCAATAGCTTGCGCTACAGGCTTTCTTTTGTAAGAAGGCATACCTTCTTTAACATAACCTAAAGGAAGGTAATCAAGGATAATTGCATATTCTTCCATGCAATCACATCAACGATGTTTATCGATAGCTATCTAAAATCTCTAAAATTTTCTCTAAATCTTCTTTTTTAAGTGAGACCCTTTCTTTTGCGAATATTAATCTCAAATCTGAAAGATCTTTTGGCATGATATCTGCAATCTTGACAGCCTGCTTTTTTTTGACCATCTCTTCAAGTTCTTCTACCAGCTTTTTTGCAGATTCGGCGTCAAGTTTTGAAAATTTAGTCACATGATCGAGGGCAAGGTTTTGTTCATAGGTAAGCTCATGAGACTTCGAAAACTCTTCAAGCATCTGTTTAACTTCTGCAATGGTGATAGGATCTGTATCAATTGTTCTCTTTCCAATCATAGGATCACTTTTGTATTTTAAGATGTTCCGGTCTTATTATCAATTTTTTGGACTTATTACCATCATCTATTTGGACTATGTATGCTTTACCCCTCTTTTCTATCACCTTGCCTGTTTTACCATGGAATCTAGGATGAGGCTGCCCTCTATGGACACTAGGATCGATTACAATATGAACAAAATCATTTTCATTGAAAGTTTGTATACTCTTGGTTATGGGATTTAATCCTCTTTCTCTTATGCTTTTTTTAAGTTTGCGCCGCGTTCTGCTTCTTGAACCTTTTGATTTTTTCATTTTTAAACCTCCACAGCCGACCTTCTATAAAAAGTTGATCAAAACAACTCTTCATGAAAGATCGACGTAAAAAATTCAGCACCCAAAGATAAGTTTTGATCAACCTTTTTCTAAAAGCTTGACATCTAACACATCAAGTTTCGTACATTTGGCATCCATCTTGAGCACTTCGGACACACTTGGTCTTGTTCTATGTTGGTCACCAGATATAAGTTCTTTGATATATAGTCCACCTTCACATTCTATTATCATTTCAATTGTTCTTGGACTTATTTTTTTTGCTTGTATTTTCTTTATCTTTCTGGTTCTTATTTTATCCGCCCTTCTGTGAGATACTCTTAGGGGTGTTCGCTGATTTACAATCCTTAGAGAATCTAACAACTTGAGATTTCCTTCTTTAATTTCATCTTCAAGTTCTACAATTGCTTGATACATTTTATATGTACGTCTCGATGAATTTTTTATGACTCTGCATCTTTCCTTGTCTGCAAACTTTAAATTTGAAACTTCCACTTTTTTATTCCCGTATCTGTTTATTTTATCCTCAAGAACATCCAAATCGATATTTCTTATTTTTGGTTCTTTAATCTCAAGTACAAATGGTCTTCCATTCCCCAGCATCCTGACATCAACATCCTCTCTTCCAGCACCATGGAATTTTGTTGCAGTGCCTCTCGTAGCCCTAATCGCTTCTTCTGAGATTAGCTCTTCTACAGATTCCTGATACATCTTGCCTGTATGGTTGCAATTTTCACCTCCTTTTCCCTTACATTTCTTACATGGCCATTTAGTCTGTGGAATTCCTCTTACAAGTTTTCTATAGCGTCCTTCTATAAAAAGAGGATTTATTTGAATGTGTATATCATTGTTTATAAAATCCACGATTACAACTATATCTGGGTTTTCAAAATCCACTTGGACGTTAAGTTCTTTGGATAATTTTTTTCCAATTTCTCTGTTTATTTCTTTTTTGATACTCTCGGTGTCTAAATTAAATTCTCTCTGAATCTGTTCTTCTTTTTGGATAATTTCTTCCCTAAGGCGACAACCAACCAGAAATGTTGAAAATTCACAACAGCCATCTATTTTTTTTATTATGTTCTCTATAAGACCGTTTTTTATTTTATGGAATATATTGTTGCAGATATAACACGAATCAACATCTTGAACATGATAACCCTCCTCAGTTAAGATCTGCTTTATAAACTCGCCTCTATGCTTGTTATCGGGAGCATCAATTGATTTAGAGAATTGTCTACCTAAACATCGATTACAGAGTTTCAATTTTGTAATTTCCATAATTTCAACTGTTTTATTCATTATTTGAGATTTCATTTTTACATACATCCAAAATCAGAATAATTTTAATGATTCTTTAGGAAAATTCCAAGATTATAGCTAGTTTTTAATTCTCCAAAAAAAGCTTGACCAAGATCCATTATCTCATCATCTGTCTCATCATCTGTCCTACAGGACCACCCATCTTTCTTCTTCCAAAACCTTTGATGGCTTTTTTTGTAACGTTGTAATATTTTAAGAGTTCTTTAACATCCTCATTTTTCATTCCAGACCCTCTTGCTATCCTCTTCACACGGGACTGCTTAATTATCTCTGGATGCTGAAGTTCGTATTCTGTCATGGAATCCATGAGGATCTTGTACCGCTTAATCTTTTCTTCGGTTATCTGGGAAGCATTTTTTGGAAGTTTTCCCATCCCAGGGAGCATGCTCATTATCTGTTTCATGGGACCCATCTTACTCATCATCTCAAACTGGGAATACATGTCCTTTAAGGTGAATTTCCCACTCAACATAGCATCCACGGCATCCATGGTGACTTCTTCGGCTGCTACTTCTTTTGCCTTCTCAATTAGGGTTTTTATATCTCCCATTCCAAGAAGTCTTGATATAAATCGCTCTGGATCAAAAGCCTCAAAATCTTCGATGTGTTCTCCAGTTCCAATGAATTTTATAGGAGCACCTATTTCTGAAACTGCAGATAGTGCTCCCCCACCCTTAGCAGAACCATCTAACTTTGTTACAATTATGGATCCCACATCGGTAGCTTTACTAAATGCAAGGGCCTGTTCCTTTGCCTGTTGACCAATTGTTCCATCCACAACCAGCATAACTTCATCAGGATTTACGACTTGAGATAGCTGCTTCATCTCATCCAGAAGTTCCTTTTCTTCTTTGTGACGGCCAGCGGTATCTATGAGTATGATATCCTGCTTTTTAAAGTGCTCTATTCCTTCTTTAGCAAGCTCAACAGCGTCTTTATTTGTTGGATCTCCATATGAAGGAACATTTATCTTATCAGCTAACTGGCGGAGTTGCTCATATGCTGCAGGTCTCCAAGTGTCTGTACATACAATCGCTGGTTTTAGTCCCTTCTTTTGTAGGTATTTTGCAAGTTTTGCAATGGTGGTTGTTTTTCCACTTCCTTGTAGCCCTAAAAATAATATTTTATAGGGTTTTTTCTCTACTTCAACTTCAACTGGCTTTTTACCAAGAAGGTTCACAAGTTCTTCATAGACAATGGTTATTACATGTTCTTTTCGGGTAATCCCTTTTGGAGGTTCTTCCTCAAGTGCCCGTTCCTCTATTGTCTTTGAAAGCCCAAAAACAAGTTTTATGTTAACATCTGCCTGGATAAGTGCCCTTTGTATTTCCTTTATAACTTCCTTTATGGCTTCCTCATCAACCAAGGACATACCTGCAATTTTTTTCATGGTCTTTGTTAAGTTTTTACTAAGGTTACCTAACATATTCTCCCTCGCAGCGTTTGCTATAATTTAATTTAGCTTGCTGTAATTTAATTTAAAATCAGTGTGATATGACTTTATTTATATGTTTTGTAGATATTAAATTAATGGTTTATATATAAAATGATTAAGTGGTGATAAAATGTTGGAGAAGCTAAAAAGCAGCCTGAGGGATTCTCCTATAACGAAAAGAGGTGAATATGAATATTTTGTTCATCCAATAACCGATGGGATTCTTCTTGTTGAATCTGATCTTTTAATAGAAGTTGCAGAAGCTATCATAAAGTTTGCAAATTTAGATGTTGATAAGATCGTGTGCGTTGAAGCCATGGGGATTCATATTGCCACCGCACTATCTTTGAAAACAAACATACCATTTGTTGTGGTAAGAAAACGGATCTACAATCTGGAAGGTGAGATAGCTGTTCATCAGGTGACAGGATACAGCGCAGGTGAACTTTATATAAATGGCATAAAAGAAGGCGACAGGGTTATTCTTGTAGATGATGTTGTTAGCACTGGAGGAACTATGATAGCAGTTTTGGGAGCATTAGAAAGTGTTGGTGCTGAAATTGTTGATATTTTGGCTGTCATAGAAAGAGGGGACGGAAGAGAAAGAGTTGAGAGGGAAACAGGTTACACTGTCAAGACGCTGGTGAAGGTGGATGTTAAGGACGGAAAGGTTGTAATAGAAAAAAGTATCGACGATGAACTACATGGTAAAATATGAGCTTGATATCAACAGGATCATAGACAAAATAAAAAAATTGGATGTAAAGGTCGTGGGTTTACAATTCCCTGAGGGTCTTAAAATCCATGCAATATGGGCAGCAAAACAAATAGAGAATAAAACTGATGCAATTGCGCTGATAACAGGTGATACGTGTTATGGTGCATGCGATGTTTCAGATACTCAGATGGAAGGCATAGTTGATCTTCTAGTACATTTTGGACATACCCCTCTTCCAATGGACTATAGGATACCTGTTCTTTTTGTTGAAGCATATTCAAAAATGGATGTTATAGAACCTGTTAGAAAAGCCCTTGATCTTTTAGGGGATTATAAAAAAATTGGGCTTGTGACTACAACCCAGCATTTGCATCTTATAAATGATATTGCGGATTTTCTGGGAAAAAACAAAAAAGAAGTGGTAATAAAAAAAGGTGTTGGAACAGAAGAGGGACAGGTATTGGGCTGTAACTTTTCAGCCATAAAGGATCTTGATGTTGATGCATTTTTATATGTGGGGAGTGGTAATTTCCACGCACTAGGTATTAGGCTTTTTGGTGAAAAAACGGTTATCATAGCAGATCCCTATATGAACGAAGCAAGAACCATTGATGAATTTGCAGATAGGATCTTGAGGATCAGATTTGCAAAGATTACAAGGGCAAGAGAAGCTTCCAAGTTTGGGATCATAGTCTCGTCAAAGAAAGGTCAGTTCAGATTAGATCTTGCCAAAACTTTAAAGAAGATGATCAACAAAAAAGGGAAGGAAGCTTTTATAATCATGCTAAACAACATCTCGCCTGACCTTTTGATGCCATTTAGGGATTTAGATGCGTTTGTGATAACTGCATGTCCCAGAATAGCCATAGATGATGCTCATATGTACAAAAAACCGCTTTTGACACCGCAAGAGCTTCAAATAGTGTTAAATAAAAGGAAATGGGAGGATTATGAAATAAATGAGATTAAATATAAGAACTCTAATAAAAATAAATGAAATTAAGTAAATAAGAACTCTAATAAAGTTTAATAAAGTTTCTAAAGAAACCTACAAACAATCTTTTATAACAATCCTTTTAAAAAGGATTGATCCAAAGAAACTTTTGAAAAGTTTATCAACAGGCGATCGAAGATCGCCTTTTTGATCAACCTTTATTAAAGGTTGAAAGAGGTGAATCAATGAAAATCAAATCCGGAGATTTCGTTCTACCTGGTAATGCCTTAGGTGTCAGTGAAGAATTCGTCCCCTCTGAATGGACCTATGAAGAAGGAGGAAAAATACGATCTTTGGTAGTTGGAACTGTTTTAGTAGATGAGAAGGATAAAAAAATATCCATAATTCCAAAAACAAGTGTTCCTCCAATTTTAAGAAAAGGACAGATTGTGATTGGACAAGTATCAGATGTTAGAGGTCAAAAAGCCCTTATAAGGATAAAAATGATTAAAGATAATAAAAGAAGCCTTCTAACTTCCTATGTTGGAACAATACATATTTCACAGGCGAGGAGCGGATACGTATCAAAATTGTCTGATGAATTTAGAATTGGAGACATCGTTGAGGCTAAGGTAACAAAAATCGTTGGTATTGATAATATCAGCCTCACCACAGCAGAGAAGGAACTTGGAGTTATAAAGGCCATGTGTACGAGGTGCAGACACTTTATGAGGAAATCAAACAAAAATGAAGTTACGTGTACAAATTGCGGGAACAAAGAGAGAAGAAAACTGTCTATAATATACCTTGATCAATTTGGAGGATAAAAATGAAGATTATAAAGGATACCAAAAATGAGTTGGAAATAGAACTTGAAGGTGAATCCCACACATTGTGCAATGTATTAAGGAAAATATTAATGGAAGACAAAGATGTTCGAGCTGCAGCCTATGTTATAGAACATCCAATCATAGGGGAGCCGAAATTGTATATAAGGGGTAAAAATCCAAGAAAATCTCTTATGAATGCTGCAGAAACATTAAAATCAAGATGCGAAGAATTAAAAGATCTTATAAAATCAGTTAAAGATGAAGAATAAAAAATTCAGGAAAATAAAGCAAGAAATAAGGATTTTGGGAATTGATGATGCACCATTCACCCCCTGGACAAAAAAGAAGGTTATGGTAATTGGCACGGTCTTTCGGGGAGGAAACTGGCTTGATGGGATTTTACGAACTTATATTTTGGTGGATGGTTCAGATGCAACAGATAATATCACGAGGATGATAAACAACTCGAGGCACAAGGATCAATTAAGGGTTATAATGCTTGACGGAATCACTTTCGCTGGTTTTAATGTTGTAAACATCCGGGAACTTTTTGAGGCAACCGAAATACCTGTTGTTGTGATAATAAGAAAATTCCCACGCTTTGAAAAAATAAAAAAAGCTTTAAAAAAATTTGATGATTGGGAAAGAAGATGGAATTCTGTATTAGATGCTGGGAGAGTATATAAAGTTGAAAACGAAGAGCCTATATATATCCAGGCATATGGTATTGACATAGAAGACGCAAAGGAGATCGTTAGGATCTCAACAACAAGAAGTGCCATACCAGAGCCCATAAGAGTAGCTCATCTTATAGCTGCTGGGGTTGCAACTGGAGAATCAAAGGGAAATGCATAAGTGATTCCATGAAAACTCCTCTTTTGGCTGTTGATGTGATAATCATATATGATGGCTTGGTAGTACTGATCAAAAGAAAAAAGAAACCTTATAAAAACTTCTGGGCATTACCTGGTGGATTTGTGGAATATGGTGAAACCGTAGAAAAAGCTGCTATAAGGGAGGCAAAAGAGGAAACAGGACTTCTTATAAGTCTAAAGAGAATAGTGGGTGTTTATTCAGATCCAAAAAGAGATCCAAGAGGTCATGTTGTTTCGGTATGTTTTTTAGCAGAAAAAGTTGGAGGTGAACTGAAGGCAGCTACCGATGCATCCGATGTAAAATGTTTTAATAAAGAAGAAGTTTTGGGATTGAATTTGGCTTTTGACCATTTTAAAATCCTAAAAGATGGGCTAAAGGAATTTACAACGACTTTTTAGGAAAAAACCTATTTAAGAGTGATTTATACCACTTAAATGTAAGTTGGTTTCAGTCAACCTACACAAATATAATGGATCAAAATGCTTTTTTGTGAACTTTTCCTAAAGTTCATTGTGAACCGATCCACTTTAAAGAGGATCGATCCAAAAACCTTTAGAAAGCCGTACGAAAACTCTGGTTTCGTGGCATTGAAAATCATGATTTTCAAGGTATCATTTGCAAGTTACATTTGCAATCATCAAAGAACTTTTAATAAAAATTAGAAAACAAGGTTTCCAAAAAGTTCACAAAATTCAGGTGACCACAGGTCGCCTTTTTGGTCAACCTTTTTCTAAAAGGTTGTAGGTTAGGAGGATTTAAATGGAGTTTTGTCCAAAATGTGGAACAGTTATGTTTCCTGCTAATAACTTTTTTGAGTGTAAAAACTGTGGATACAAAAAGAAGACAACCAAAGAGTTAATAAGCAAATATAGGGTTTCTCAAAAAATATCATCAAAAGAGAAGATAATAGTCACAGAAGGAGACGTCAAGACTCTACCAACTACCCGGGCTATTTGTCCAAAATGTGAAAATAAAGAGGCTTTCTGGTGGTTACGACAGACGAGGGGGGCTGATGAACCTGAAACAAGATTTTTAAGATGTACCTCGTGTGGATATACATGGCGAGAATATGATTAACAAAAAGGTGTATTACATGAAAAAGAACTCAGATGATAGGACAAAAAAAACATCTTACGATATAAAATCTCTCTCTTTTACTAAAAAATTTTTCTCGAAGCTGGATTCAGAATTTGTCAAGAAGGTAAAGGGAATCGCCACATATTTTTGGGGACTTGAAAATCTTGATGACGATGGATTAAAGATCTCCAAATTAAAAAAAGATAAAATAGTAATTATCATTGGTTTACCTGCTGGTATTTTCTTGATTTTTTGCGGCGTATCTCTATTTTCTGCTCCTTATCAGAAGGGATTTGACAATGTGATATTCGGCGAAAAAGCAATGTTTTCAGTATTTTTAATACTCTGCGGTGTTCTTATCTTATCAGCTACGTTGGCACATCGGGTGGTAAATAAAACTTTCCTTAAAAAAATAGATAGAGAGCTTGAAAAAGAAGGAAAAAATAATAAAAATTAGGAGGAGTTATATGTTCAAAGCAACACTATCAGATCCAAACATCTTAAAGACGAGTTTCGATGCTATTTCATCCATCGTGGATGAGGCACTTTTGCTGATCGATGAGGGAGGAATAAGACTTGATGCAATTGACAGAGCCCATATAACCTTTGTGCATCTTGAGCTTAAACCAGAGCTTTTTGAGGAGTTTACATGCGATAAACCCCTCAAAATTGGTGCTGATACAGAGGAGTTCATTAAGGTACTGAAAAGAGCAAAGAGCGAAGACATCTTGGAGTTAAGTGTCGACGAAGGGAACCTTATTATTACATTCGAGGGCGAAGCACGTCGCGTCTTCAAAATAAGACTTATAGACATTAAAGACGAAACCCCAACACCACCGAAGCTGGATTATCCTGCGGAAATTGAGATTCCTATCGATCTTCTAAAGACCTTCATCCAGGATATTGCTATATTTTCTGATAAAGTGGCTCTCTCAACAGAAGAGGACAGGTTTATTGCATCAGGCGTTGGAGAATTCGGAGGAGCGAATATAGAGTATCCTCTCGAGGAGACCTACGCAAAAACAAGATCAGTATTTTCCCTTGAGAAAATAAGAGAGATGCTAAAGGCCGATAAATTTTCTGATTTTGCAACCTTGAGCATTGGGAATGATATGCCCCTTGTTCTTTCCTTTAAAATTGGAGAAGAGGGGGAGTTAAGTTTCCTATTAGCACCAAGGATCGAAAGTGAGGAATAGCATTGGATGAATTTTTCCAAAAATTGAGGGAGATCCAAAAAAAAGAGCGAAACGTTGGCGGTTTAGCCCGAGTTGGAGCTGATTTTTACAAGGATGTTTCCAACTATTTAAATGAGTTGATGATGAGAGTAGACAAAAATCCTCTTTCCCGTGACATTGACATTCTACGGGAAGCTCAAAGAATAGCAACAGAGATATGCGAGAGACGTGAACATAAGATAATAAATAAAGCTGTGATGAATGTACAAAGATCATACCAGCTATTCGAAAAGACAGTTGTTTCTGACTTTTTTGATGATGTTCCATCTAATTCTACACTAGAAGAGAAAAAACTTTACCTATCCTTAGTTAAGTTGTTAACAGAACACAGAGAAAAGATGATCACGTCATTAAAAACATCATTAGTTGAAGAAAAGCCAGAGATTCAAAACCAAAAAGAAGAACAAGAAGAATTGGAAGTTTTTGATGAGGCTTCAGAAAACTTGGAACAAGCAACTTTAATAACCAATGAAGAAAATCCCATAAGAACCTTGATAGTATTTGAGGAGCTTCCTTCAATTGTTGGTATTGACAAAAACATCTATGGTCCTATTTATCCACAAGATATAATCACTATGCCAGAGGCAAATGCCATGATTCTTATAAAAAATAAGAAAGGAAGATTCATCCAAAAATATAAATAATATCAACTTAAACTTTTTATCTGAAGTGAGTTTTTTCAGATAACCTGGCTCATTTTTATAATAAAGAGGTGATCATATGAAAATTCCCAAAGAGAGGAGAACTTACTGTCCAAATTGCAGAAAACATACAATTCACGAGGTATTTGAATCAAAAAGAAGACGTGCAAGTGAACTTAAATGGGGGCAACGTCAGTTCAGAAGAGTCACAAGTGGTTATAGAGGTTATCCAAGACCACTTCCATCTGGAGGAAAACCTGTTAAAAAATTGGATCTAAGGTACAAGTGCAAGGAATGTGGAAAATCTCACATGAAACGATCTTCTTTCAGAGCTGGAAAGGTGGAATTTACAATTAGGTGATGGCATGGAGGCAGCTGAAAATCCAAAGGGTAATTTCCTAAGGGTTAGATGTTTAGATTGTGAAAATCAGCAAATCGTATTTGATCGTGCAGCATCTGTAGTCAGATGCATCATTTGTGGAAAAACACTTGTAAAACCAAGAGGTGGAAAATCAGAGATCTTAGCACGGATCGTTGAGGTCCTGGATTAGGTTACAATCAACCTTTGAACCCTTTTAAAAAGGGTTCATCCAAAGAAACTTTTAGGAAAAGTTTCATTTGCAAATTACATTTGCAAATTTGCTGAAGCAATGCTTCAGCAATCATCAAAGAACTTTTAAGAAAAGTTCACAAGAATGTTTACGTCAACGCTTTTCCAAAGGGTTGTTGGGTAGTGTTATCATGGTAAAAAAGAAAAAACAATGGCCAGATGAAGGAGAACTTGTAGTAGCAACAGTTCGCAAGGTTTTAGGTTATGGAGCATTTGCTAACCTGGAAGAATATGATAAAAAAGAGGCATTCATTCACATATCAGAGGTATCATCAAGATGGGTAAAAAACATTAGGGATCATGTCAGGGAGAACCAAAAAATCGTTGCAAGAGTCTTGAGAGTCAATCCAAAAAAAGGGCATGTGGACATCTCCTTAAAAAGAATAAGAGAAGATCAAAGAACAAAAAAAATCCAACAGTGGAAGATCGAACAGAAAGCAGAGAAACTACTTGAACTTTCTGCAGAGAGGATAGGAAAAGATCTTGATACAGCGTATGAAGAAGTAGGATACGCCCTTATGGACGAATTCGGTGATCTTTATGGGGCATTTGAGGTAGCTTCAGAAGAGGGCGAAAAACCATTAAAAGATGCAGGAATTGATGATCTATGGGCTGAAGCAATAACAAGAATAGCAAAAGAGAATATAACTCCTCCAGAGGTTCAAATAACAGGGTATGTTGATTTGAGATCCTATGCACCCGATGGTGTCGACATAATAAAAAATGCACTGATGTCTGTTGCGGATCAAGATATCTCAATACAATGTGTTGGAGCTCCAAGATATCGATTTGTGGTTAAATCATCCGATTATATTGAAGCTGAAAAGATATTAAAGAAAGCAGCGCAATTATGTATAGACACTGTGGTAAAGGCAGGTGGTGAAGGAGAATTCCACCGTGAAATAAAATGAAAATGAAAAAATGTAGATCTTGTAGAGAATATACACTCAAAGATAGATGTCCTTACTGTGGTGGGGAAGTAGGGGTGGTTTATCCACCAAAGTATTCCCCTAAGGATAAATATGGAAAATACAGAAGAATACTCAAAAAAGAAAAAGGAGGATTTAGATGAATAAAACTATCATAAAAATAATAGAAGATGTGGATCTTACAGAACCCCTATTCATAGAGGCCCTTCCTGGGATTGGACATGTGGGGAAATTGGCGGCAGAACATATAATTCATGAACTTAATGCAAAGAAGTTTGCGGAG
>CAZLGO010000050.1:0-13446 GCA_964559295.1 uncultured Methanobacteriaceae archaeon | reverse complement strand
GCGTGCATTTCTGCATTTTTGAAATCAGATGTGTTAGGAAAATTTTCACAAATAGGACAATTTTTTACAAAAATTATCACATAATGATAACAACTAATACGTTTCAACAAAATATGTAATACACTTCAGGCAGATTTTCTCCCAAGAATATATATATTACGTATAAATAATATAAATAATATAAATAATATAAATATATCTGATATACATATACAATATTGGAGGTGCGTTAATATGGAAAAATTCAAAGCAAAGGTGATTACCACCTCGATCCCCGAAAACTTGCATCGGAAGGCTAAAATGCGGGGAATCAGGTGGAACGAAGCTCTCGTGCTTGGAATCAAGCATATGCTTGAGGAAGTCGATGATGAAGAATATCTGCTTCAGCAAATCGCTTACTACGAAAATAAAATTGCGAGCTTCAAAAACAAGCTGAAAAATATTCGTAAAATGAAGGAAGAGATGACAATGCATATAAGTGCTGAAAATGAAAGGATGGAAAAAGTACTTAATGTGCTTGACGATTGGTATAACAGAAAATTCGAAGTGCCTGATCGTGTCATTGAAAAACAGTCTGAAATTTCAGGTTTCAGCGTTGAAGAGATTAGGCATGCTTATTTTGAGCGCTACGGACACGATATTTGATATTTCAAAAAAAGACTTGTGGATATTCCGTAGTTGAAAAAAAACTGCTGTTTTTTAGCAGGAAAAATCAAAAACAGGAGATGAAAGGATGGGATTGACAAGAAAAGAGATGATGAGTCGTTATATCGACAAAATCATTCAAAAATTGAAGGAAAAAGGATTCGAGTATCAATTCTCTCAGCACGATTGGATAGCTACATGCTGGCTGGTGACAAAAAGGGACACTTGGGTCTGTCGAAATCTTCTGCAGCTTGCTGTACGTGAAGAAAAAATCAAAAAAATCAACGATAGAGTGTATCAGATATGTTGAATACTGTGTGAAAGTGTAGTATCAACACGTCGTTTGAATCACACAAAAAATCACTGTTTTTTGTTCAATTTTTTATAGCTGTTATGATTATTTTTTGTTATTTTGTTCAATTTTTTTACACTTGAAGTCATTAAATTTCAAGTGTAAGTTTTTCCAGAAAGCCTTCTGAGAGCGTTTTTCTTGAAAAAAAGGGAGGATATGGCTCAGATGGGGGTTGACCAAAACATTTATATACACTGAACACTATATATTACACCAAGGGGGGTAAGGTATACCCCTCAGACTTGGAGTGAGGTGAACAGAAAATGGAGATTGAGAATATTGGTGTCGGGAAATACGAGATTAAATTTAAGCTTGGAGACAGTAGGAAAACAACAAGAGGCTTGTGGGCGAAAATCCTCGATGGAGTAGATACCTCCAAGAGGAACGGTTACGCCTTTGAAGGTGAGTGGTTACGCTCCGGCGGCATCGTTTCAGAGGGCGATGTCGTCGTTAGAGTCCGTCAAACGGGCTCTTGGCGACATCCGGGGCAGCACATCGATATGCATATTGTTGAAGGCGGTGTCATCAAAGAATTATACGACGCCGCCTTCAACACAAGAGGAGACGCTTACAGCGCCGTCGGTGAAATTGCCCGGATCTTTAATGAGATTCGGGCAAAAACAGAGGGCGAAGAGCTCATCGAGAGTGAGCTCGTCGACAAGCTCGCAGAGCTCGTCGACGAGTACGGAAAGGAGAAAGTAGAAGAGGCCCTAAAGGGCCTTTAATTCTAAAGCCTCGTGAGCTGAGGCTCCGAGGCGGAAAAAAGAAGGGAGTGATAAAATGGAAGAGATAAGAATAAAAGAGGAGCTCGCAGAGCTCCTTGGAAAAAGGATAGTTAACTGGGCGTTCCGGCAGGAATGCCGGAATGCAGCCCTGGCCGGGGCAATCGACGATGCCCTGGCCGGGGCTGATTGGCTCAGGGCTAACCAGCTCCTTGAGGAGCTGGGGCCCGATGAATTTGAGGCAAAACATGAAGAGAAGTTTAGAGTAGCTGTAAATACCGCCGAGGACGCTCGGCGGTTTTGGAAGAAGAAGTGGGTACAATAGGCCTTCTTCTTCTTTTTAGAAAAGAAAAGGAGGATTGAAAGAATGAATACATTGAAAATGAAAATAAGAGAAGTGAAAAAAGAAATTGAACTTCTCAAAAAAGATTATAGAATGAGTTCACATCATTCTACAAAAAACGTTGTATTAAATATGATTGCTCTTAAAAAGAGCAGACTGCAACGTCTTAGAGATGCTTTGAAAGCATCTGAGGCACTAAACAAAAAAAATAAGGTGATGAAATGAAGGAAACACGCCCTGTCCTTTTTGAAACAAAAGAACCTCAGGAGGTAATTCAGCAAGCAACAGTAATAGCTGACGTCTTACATGACGTCATCGAAAAACAAGGACTTTATGTGAAAACGGGGCGAGGAAACAAGTACGTGTTAGTAGAGGGATGGACAACACTTGCGAACATGTTTAATCTTCGTCCTATCATCATTTCAGTCAGAAAACACAAAGAAAAGGATGTAATCATATATGATGCTGCATGTGATGTTTACACGCCTGATGAGCGTAAATTATCACACGCAGAAGCAACTTGCAGAAGCGATGAAGTCTTGAAAACAAAATCAGGCAAAATCTATCACAGATGGCACGATGAGGAGGGCAAACCGCAGGAGTTTGCAATCAAATCGATGGCTCAAACGAGAGCGGTTGGGAAAGCTTTACGCCTTCCTTTAGGCTGGATCATGACCCTCGCTGGATACAATGCAACTCCAGCGGAGGAAATGCCTGCATCACAGAAAAGCACCATGGAAGTAGAGTTCAGAAAGGAAAAGAACGAAGAAGAGGCATTTCTGGAAAAATCACAAAAAAAAGGACAAGAGTATTATTCCTCTTGGACTGCGAGGGAAATCGTGGATATGCTCGCTGCAAACAGAGAAAAAACAGGAGATAGCGTGAGTACAGTTGGTCTTAGAGAAGACGTGATAGGAATGCGAAAAGCAGATCTTATCACGGATGAACAGTTTCAAGCAGCTATGCGTTTGCTTAAACAAAATAAAAGAGAGGTAAAAGCATGAGGAATTTTTATTTGGAGCTATACAAGGAAGGTAAAAAGATTAAAAGGCAAGAGTATCAAATAAGAGGATATAGAGAGCTATACAGAACAATCAGAAGAGCCTTTGAGTTTGAAAAAGCAGATATAATTGTTCTAAGGTGTCCAGGATGTCCGAAATAAAGATCGACAGGCTGAGACGGCTCAAAAGGGCGGTGAATATGTACAACGACGAGAGAATCAAAAAAATCGACAGGTACCACTACGAAGTCAAGGGAGAAGGAGGAAATTGGTACCCCCTTGAAATCGATGATAACTGTGAGTGGTACTGCGGATGCAGAGATAACATCTACAGATGTCGCATATGCAAGCATATGTACATCCTCTTTTATTTTTTAATGAAAAAAGGTTTAGAAGGAGGTGAGTTGTAAAATGGTGGAAAAAACGTTAGTTTTCATGTCATCAACAGAATATGATGACATGATTTCAGAAATGAGGAGAGCTATTGAAGACAGCGTGGAAAGCGAGGCAGGAGTAGACGTAGATGGACTAATTGACACGATTCTTCAAATTTTCAAAGAAAAATTGTGCATAAGAATCATTACATAATCAAATTATTTTTTTTTTTTGATCCATTTTTGTGCAAAAATTTTTTATACTTGTTTTTTTAAATATTAGAATATGGGATTTTTCAAAAAAATTGAAGAAATTGTTCACGCTACAGCGGAGTGGATTAAGGATAAATTGACAGATTGGTGGTCACAGGCAAAAAGATGTCACCAGCCTTGGATAAAGCTTGATTTTAACGAGCATGTAAGGGTGATTTTGGAAAAGGTTGATAATGATTATTTTTTTGCACGCTCAGAAGTGCGCAGCACTTTTGAGGGTGAAAACCCGGAGGAGCTTGCAGATTTGCAAGAAAGGCATATTTTCATGTTTTATCATGAAAAAGCTGATGATGTATTTCATCTTGTTGATTCATCACCTCCTTCATCTGAGAGCAGATTGAGAAACCTTTACCGCCTAAATGGCGGTAAGGCTCACTGGTAGAAGGTCTTTGGTCTTGGCAACTCATATTCACCTTCTATCAGGGCAGAGGAGGAAGGAGAATGGATTGTTTGAAAGAAGGAAAAGTTTGTATAAATGAATTTGAGGATATGTTGAAGAGATACTATGAATTCAAAGAAAAATACAATAGACCGCCGCTTTATGTTGAAATAAAAGCTAAAAAGGAGAATACGGACGGATGGGTTTTAACAGGCTTCTTTTTGAGAGACATGCAAGATACGGGATACACATGCGGTCCATCGTCGCTACAAATGGCCCTTTCTGCTTTGGGCTGCAACGTGGATGAATCACAGCTCATGAAATGGGCAGGAACAACTACAAGTGGAACAACGTATGAAGGTCTCAGAAAGGCTGTTGAAAAGGCAGGAGAACATTGCAATATGGTATTGAAGTACAGCAATGTTGCAAAGGCAAATATGTCCTGGAATGGTGTTGCAAATCTGATAAAGGAAGGCAAAGAAATCATTATTCATGTTGTAACCCTGCCTGGTCTGGAATTTGATGTGAACGGCAGACGTATCTGGAAAAATGCATACGGACACTATATTTACCTCGTTGGAGTAAACACGCAATTAAAGAGAGTTAGAGTAGCAGACCCGTCAAAAGGAATCGTTGATTTTAGTTTTGAGGCGATTGAGCAGGCAATTAGGAACGTCACATGGGGAAACTCTCTGCATATCATTGAAAAACTCATGCTTAAATCTTCTTAGGTGAAAAAGCTGCTATGGTAAAGGTCAGAAACATTTTCGGTGATGAATATAAAGGGAAACAGGCAGAGAAGATATTTCAAAAGAAATATGGACAGCAAATAAGAAGGGAAGGTTTTAAAAGGGAGTATGAGAGCACTCCATGGCAGGTTGCGCAAATGGAGCGGTTTAGGAAGGGGGTAGAGTTCTGGAAGTCTTTAAGTTATGAACAGAAGGAAAAGCTGAAAAAATATTACAAGGAACATGTTGGCGGCTATATTCCGGGCGTTCCAGGGACGTGGGTCAACTGGGTGAAGGTTTTTGCAATGCAGGTTCCCCGTTTTGAAATTTTGGACAAAGAGGCAAAAAAATATAGAATTACTCATCAAGGCATAAAAAAGGTAACAGAGAAAGATGTGGATGGAAATGTTGTTTTTGAGGCTAATGGTCTTTCAGATATTGATGAGTTGCGTTTTCAGAAGACTTTTGAGCAGTTTGCAAAGAAAAAAAGCAGGAAAGTAGAAGTAACAACCTTAGCGGGCATAATGCATATTTTTGAGCCCGCAGAGTGGATAAAATGGGTAAGCTGCTTTGAGGAAGGTTGTTTTCAAGAAAACTGTTTTGAGAGATGGAGAATATGAGAATAGTGCATCATACGAAGTATACAGATACACCCCTACCATGTACGGCTTGGAATGAGGAACACGACGTATCTATGGTCGGATTTTGGAAATTAATTGAAAAAAGGACTGTGCCTTCTGGGACGGTAACGACAACATTTACGGGCTTAGATGGAGATTCTGATAAAAAATATCTCATTGAATTTGAATTAGATTGCGTTCGAGGAAGTAATGCAGGAGTGTTGCATATAAGACCAAACGGCGATTCTGGTAATAATTATAAGTGGGTGCATCATATTTTTGCAACATGGGCACATGGATCGTACATAGATTGGCAAGTGGCTGTGATGGGGATTGGAATCACGACGGAAGAAACAAATGATTTTGTTAGGGGAAGGTCAATATTCTACGCAGAAAGAAATGCAGCTCGGACACGGAAGCGTTACTGCACAGGAATGGAAATAGATTTTAGATCAGATACAAGATTAGGGAGAAGGGACTGCGTTGCCTGGTGGACTAATACAACAGATAATATCACGTCATTAGAGATACGAGTGACAAACGGGAGCTTTTCAGGCACATTCTGGTTGTATAAGTGGGTTGAAGGTTAAATTATCTGGAAAAAGTGAAAAAATGGGAGAAAAAGAGTTGGATTTGATAATGGATGTGTATCTTCTTTTAGATGAAATGATGAAGCTTGTTGAAGACATACATAGACAAGTGTATGCTACAAAAGAAGATGAACTGCTTGAAACTCTTGTGACGAAAAGATATGTCATGAAAAAGGAAGATATTTTCAACAAATTTGCAAAAGAGAAAATCAGAGACGGATATGTGAGTGCGGAAACATTACATGAAGCAGCTTTAGAATTGGAAAAAGAGCCTGGCGAACTTCGAGAAGAATTTGAGAAATTTTTTAGAAAAATGAGAGAAGCAAAAATTATTTGATTTGTTTTTATTTTTCGTTTTTCACTTCTCTATACATCCTATCAATGATTTTAGCGTGTTGCTCTTCAGGAATTCTTGATTTGAGCCTTTTTAGGAAGTCTGAAGCAACTTCCATCGGAATTCCGGCGTAAAAATCAAGAACGTGATTCTCAAGGTCTTTGACAAAATCTTCTTTTTTATCATGTTCTCTGTGACAAATAAAACATCTGTAATTGCAATCAAGATTACGTGCTTCCCATTTTGCCCTTCTGATCATTGCCCTTGTAAGGAAATGATCGGCAGGGATGGCTGTTATTCTCTGTTCAATCGTTCTTGCCAATTTGTTTTTGTCAAGCTGTTCTCCTATTTCTTTATTTACGAAAGCGTCGATTAGTTCAACTATTTTTTCACGTATCATTATTTCTTGCTTCTTATCCATCCAATCACTCCTGATTGATATGATATAAGTATGCCTTTAGGATATAAATAGCTATCCCGGCAATAAGGCAAATGAGACCAAAGAGGTCTCTATTCTGAAAATAGCCATATCCTAACATGATAAACATTGTCGCTACTGCGGACAACGTTGGTTTTACCGCAGGATCCATTTTCTTCTCCTTTTTTATTCAAACGCCTCGATTTTGATAGCAGAATCGAGTTTGAAGATATGCAAATTCTTTTTTGCGTTTTCAACAGCAGTTTGAGGTACAACAAGTGTCAGATTTTCGCAGTTCTTCGCAAGTTCTGCGAGTTGTTTGTACGTACGATCACTACCAACTTCTCTTTCTGTTTTGATTTCACAATCGTATTTGATCCCATTTTTGAAATATACCACATCCACTTTGCGTTTGCCTCTCCAGACTGATATCGACCTGTCGAGAAAGGGCAATGTGATATGGTCTGCATTGATTCTATCTACACCTTTTTTATATATTTGTTTTACGTATCGAAGAAGCATCATGTTGTGTCTTGAAGCTGAAACTCCTTCATTTAGCTCGATCACAATTCTTCTGCCTTTTTTTTGCACAAACACAGTAAAATACTCTGTGTTGATACTATATTCGCCTTTTCTCATTCAAACACTTCCTAAAGCCCCCCCGCCAACGTTGCCTACGCCTAACGCCAACGTTCTACCGCCCCCCCGCCAACGTTGCCTACGCCTAACGCCAACGTTCTACCGCCCCCCCGCCAACATGTCTTATATTCTCCTTTTCTCATTTGTATGCCAACACCTCCATTCCTAGAACTTCGCCTCCAACGTGCCAATATCTCCAAAAAGGACTCCATGTAGTTGTATATCGTAAAAGAAGCTCTCCTAAAGGTCCGCACCAGTAGCCTGCGTAGGGAATGCAGTATTCTGTCACTCCGGGCTCAAGATAGACTCCGTGAGAGTCTACAAACCAATACCACCAGTAGGAGTCGTGCCCTGGATAAATGGCAACAAATCCGTCTTTAATCCCCCATGTTTTGTCTTCAGCTGCGCCAGGATGTGTTTTGGTGGGGGAGGTTGCCCTGATTTTCATTTGAGGTGTTTTTTTCGGCCCACAGAAGTAAATATCATCAGGGAACGTGACTTTGTATCTTTTTTCGATGCAACGTTTTTCTCCTCCAGCTTCCCAACAATCCTCGTACACCAACTTCACGCTGCCAGGTACCACTTCTGCCCTCTTAAATTTTTTCCATTTGTCTTGATCGGAAGGAAACAGCGTTTCAGGGGAAATGTCGTAATATCCTGAAACGCTGGGATTCGGAATTATTCCACTCACTGTTACAGTTTTGCCTCCTCCTACACCTGCTGCGGCAACTTTCAAGCCGCATATGGAGACATCAAACAAAGGCTCCTTTGTTCCGCTCTTCACTTCCCATTTAACGTGATGAGCGTTGTATCTGACCGAAACTTCAATCTGATTGGAGGGACACATCGAAAAGTCCATCTCAGGAGGTGTGAATGTGTATTTTAGGCCGTTATAATCATCAGGATTCGGTCCAGCTGTCTCTAAGCTGGAGATATGGATATTCTCAGTGTCATACGGGGGATATTCATCGTAGGGATATGTTGTTCTCTTAAAAGAAATTGGAATCCATACAACGATGTATTCAGTAAAATGGTTAGCACCTATCCAGAATTCCTTGCCGGGAGGCAATTTAACGCCGATCGCAGGATAGGCAATCAGAGAAAATTCTTTAACAGGGAAATGTGTAGTTCCTTCGATTATTTTTCCGATTGCGTCGATAGCATTCACTCCTCCCCAGAAAGAGTTCCAACCCTCGGTGGATGCACCCCAGTCTACTAAAGATTTCGTTTGATTGAATTTGAGTTTATACTCTTTACTAGGCTCTATCGTCATTGTGAGATGTCCTGAAGTTTGCATACGGTTCCTCGCCTGGTCAACAGGGTGAATACACCAGCAACGGAAGTTTTTTAAGATTTGATTCATATATGAAGGGTCTCTCATGCATCTACTCATAAAAACGTCGTAATCCCGGTAGACATCGGATGGGAGGAGTCCTCTACCTATAGCCAGTGCTGAGGGGTCTGTGATAGCGCTATAGATTGTTTTTTTGCAAGGTGGCAAATTACGCCATATTTGGTTGCAAATTATTAATTTATCGCTTGCACGCTCAGAGAACGAAGGTTTATATGTCTTTATAGTCTTTCTATCCCCCCTGGAACGTCTATACCAATAACTTTTTCCATAAACCGTTGAGTGAATTAATCCACGCTCTTTGTTGAACCATGTATCATGTGTTCCAGGATACACTCTAACCATGTTTTCACCAGAAAAAAGAAAAAATTAGGGGAAGTTTTTGAGCTTATACAGCCGTCATAGCTATGTATTCGTCCTTAGCGGAGTCAATCGCTGAGACGTTTGCTTTAATGATTTTTACTACACCTGCTGCCTCATACGTTACGTCTCTGTTACCATCTTCAATTGTTTGTGCAAGCCTAATAATTCCACTTGCGTCACTGTAGCCTCTGTGTGTAATAAAGTTTGAACCAGCTTTGACGATTTCAAGTTTTGCGTCCGGTTTTGGCGTGTAATTCCTGTAGGAAATGCTCCCACCGGATGAAAAGGTATCTGGATATGTTACGTAAAATTTCCTGTTTACAATGTCAACTTCCATCGTGTGTTGATCTGTTGTCCCTAAAACCAATTTGCTTGATTTATAAACGATCGGGAAGTATTCTGTGTAGAAAATATCGCCCGTAGAGGGATTTGTTCCTAATTCCTCTGCTGTAACAACTCTTCCTCCTGACATATAATTAATTTTTAAAGTGCCGCTTAAGGATTTGAGCATGTCTATCCTTCCACGCTGAACGTCTACAATTCCGACCGGATCGAGGTCTCCAGTGCTTTTTGTAAACGTAGATTTTCCGATAACAATAGGAAGAGTCCCTGCGGAATATTCCTTCTGATTTGTAACTATGCTTATGTCGTTTGCATCTGAGTAATCTCCAAGACCAATTTGTTTAAAACCAGTCTGGGGTTCAACATACGCTTCTCGTTCTGCATCTGTCATTTTCTGCCATCTTGAGAGGAAAAGGTTGTAACCGGACATGACAAGCCCAGCAGCGAGAGGGTCATATGCTTGTTTTTGATAAGCGTTGAAGCTTTTGTATTTTGCAGCTCCAGTAGCAAAGTTTCCACGAACCTCTTGTTGAGCTGGTGTGTTCGGATTTGCCGGTTTCACCCATTTACGTCTGTATGCTCTCCCTTTCCACTTAGAATAGACACCTGTTTTTGCCACTGTCCCTGATAACTCATCACCAAAGACGTTTTTTACTTTTACCATATTTTTCTCCTTATTGTCCTTTTAAGGAAATGCAATAGTACATGCATTTGAATATGTTTATATCAAAGTATCGATATATAAATATTACGATTAAATGTAGAAAAGAGCGGTGATCAAGTTGGTAATGTTCATTATAAATGCTGTAGCACAAGTTATTAAGCTGTCAAGTCAAATAAGTTTAGATGTGTTGTCAGCTTACGATTTAGCCCAATTCATAGCTTTTACTAACAATATGCCAGGAGAAGGCATAAATTTAGTAGAAGAGCAAGAAGCGATTGCGGATACTACATCTGACATCTTAACACCAACAAAACCTGTTGGAATTGTCTTGCCACACTGGCAAGCTGTAATAGGAAAAATAGAACAGACACAACATAAAGCAGAGTTCCAACAAACGGCCTGGAAACAATCCAAGGAAAACTGGACCAATTGGAGGAATCCATCTTCACAAAATATACTAAGACCTTCTTCAAAGCAGCTTCCAGACACAATTGTACCTCCTGACCATGTACCTCCTAATCGAGCTCCTGATAGACCACGCAGTAGGCAAGAATGGGGAGATATCGTCCCACTGGGGGAAGAGAGCAGAAAAAAAGATAAATGTGGAAGATAAAAAAGGTGTAACACAAAATGACAACAATAAACGGTACAATCCCAACAGGGATAGCGGCTCAGATGGCATTATACATAGTCGAGGCGGCAACAACGATGGCTGTCCTTGCCCTTTTTATGATGGAAGAAAGTATGCAGGGCATACTGCTCGCAGCATTCTGTATGGATGTGTCTGGGCTTAAATCTTATACTCCGAGATATATTGCAGCTGTAGAGGAGGATATAATCGAAAAAATGGGAGGCACACAGGAAAATTGTTACAAACTTGCTCCTTTTGCAAGACTGGCATTTGAATCTTTTTTTAAAAATGCAGAACTTGCGTTAGAAGCCTACAAAAGATGAATGAAAATATATAAAGAGGTAAGAAAAAGATGGCAGCAGTGTTAGAAGCATTAGGTGCAGAGACCCAGCTTGTCGTTGAAATGGTTCAATTCGCTTGGGAGATTGCGAATCTCTGTACTTTCATATGTGAAGAGAGCATTCAGTGTGCAACTATGGGTATGGCATCTGCTCTAAATAAAGGAGATGCTTACCTTGCAAAAAAAATAATGGAAAAAGGATTTGACGAAGCTTTGAATACATATACAACGTATCTCTTAATTTCCGCCATGTTCCTACTACCGAGTACAATCGGATTTACACATTACGCAATGGCTGCTCTTGAGATGAAGGGAGAAACAGATTTTATAGTGAATCAGATTGAGGCCATGCCAGGAAAACGTAGATATCCCGGGTTGACACGATACGGTCGATTCTTCTGAATAGAAGTAATACTGTATTGTCCTCATGAGGACAATCATCAAGGAGGAAAAAAATGGTTGGAGAATGGTGGAAAACGTATGTAAAGGTACCAGGTCCTTTAGGGTTTGTTGAAGCAGTCCTTCCAGGCGTAACGGGAGTTCTATACGTCTTAGAGTTCATAGTCTTTAACTGTTTTTTAATAGAAGAAGCTATTCAGATTTATACACGTCTAATGCTGAAATACATGTGCCCTACGGTCAAATACAGACTTTGTGCTGATCTGTCAGAAAAAGCGAAAGGAAGTAATAATACTCTAAAAGCAGGCTACTCACTACTCGCTGAGATTAATTATCCTGGCTGGGGTAGCTTTAAGGCTTATGCGGATGCTACAGACAACTGTATCAAAGCAGCAAAATTAATATGTGAGAGGAATTGAAATGATATATTACGCATCAAAGATCCCTGGGATCCAAATCAATGAAAATTTTATGTTCTTTGCCAGAAAGTGTTCTAAAGGCTTTATTTTTAAAAAAGAAGAAGTTTATGTTCTTTGCCAGAAAGTGTTCTAAAGGCTTTATTTTTAAAAAAGAAGAAGTTTCTTGCTCTAAATGTGTGAGGTGAAGGTGATGGAAGGGTCAATAGAGGTCGCCACGAGAGGGGACATAATTCTTCGAATCCTAAAAGTAGTCAGATTCGTTGTCCCAATATTAAGTATGCTTGTCATGCAGGCTTCTTTTGCTTCGTTTATCTACGAGGAAGCCTGTCAACTTCAAAGTGGAGTTATAAAGGCACGAATGCGTTGTAAAATGTGGGAAGAAGCCGGACAAATGTTGAACTGGTACGAAACAGAGATTTTGGCTGATGCGTTTGCGTATCAATTTGGATACGGGTCGTTGAATCCAATCACTCATCCTATTTTCACAGAATACTTCTACCAGGAGTATAGGTGGATTAAAAAACAAAGAGGAAACATAGATCAAAAAATCCGAGGGTATTCCGAAATGAGGATAAAACCTCCTTACGAGTATGAAGAATGGCGAAAAATGAAAAGGGACGTAGATAATTGGAGAAGAGACATGATTAATCAGCTCACAAGCGATTTAGACCATGTGGTGAAGTCGTATGGAGAATCTTATGTTCCTTACTGAATGATATTTCGGACGAATAGGTAGAGTAACTGGTTGATTTTGAAGCATCTTGCAAGGAAGTTGCAGGAGGTTGAAGGGTGTGTTGCTAAAAACAAGTAGTGATGAATTTATTTATATTAGAATTGTTGATAGTTTTGGGAAAAAGAAATGGAGTGAGATACATAAAAAGATAAAAGGAAGAGAACTTTTATCTTCTAAAAAGAAAGGATAATATTACTTCTTTTTTGATTTAAGGAATTTCTGGTTGGTTTAAGAACGGAGTGATGAGTGGCGAGGTGGAATATTATTTTATAAAAATAGAAGTCATCCAAAATTCTGGAATTTTGGAATACAAAAATAACAATATCTAAACAGAACGATGTTCATATGAGAGAATAACAAAACTATCAGACAATAAAATTTTGTTATTCTAAAAAAAAGAAATATCAATATTACAATATTCAAATTTCAAAATAAATAAAAAAATAAAATTTCAGAAAGGATCAAAGCTACATGTAGCAATGTGCAACTTCGTTAAATTCACATATAACGAAGTTATTTTTTTGAAAAACAGAATACGAATATTCAAAAATATCAAAATACAAATTTTTAAAAAAAGAAGTATATATTGTGTATATATTGTGTCTTGAATAATTATTCATTTTGATTTTTTTATAACAAATTGTTACTATAATCACAAAATCAAAATCACTGTAAAATTTCTGAAATGTGCATTCCGTTACTAAAGCGTATCTAAATCAGCCCACCCTCCCTCCCATTTTTTTAATGCAGAAATGCACGCTTTCGCTTTCTGCATCGTGCTGGCGGT
>CAZLGO010000049.1:0-13476 GCA_964559295.1 uncultured Methanobacteriaceae archaeon | reverse complement strand
ATCACCGTCGAGGTTCTTGTATCCCCCCCAACAGCTACTTTACCTTCTATCAAGCTTCCGTAGGCTGCAGCAAGTTTTGATGCAAATTCTGGCGTTAATTCTTTATTTGCAAGTCTTCTAACTCCAAATGTTCCAAACAGCTTTTTCATAATTCTACCACACACGCTTGTAAAACCCTTTAAAAAGGGGTTTTGTCCAAATAATCCTTTAGGAGAGGATTGATCTCAAGTTTTGATCAACCTTTTTCTTGTAGGTTGTCTACCACACACGCTTGTAAAACCCTTTAAAAAGGGCTTGCCTAAACAATCCTTTAGGAGAGGATTGACCTAAGTTTTGATCAACCTTTTTCCAAAAGGTTGTCTACCAGATATATTTTATATTCATCATTTTGGTAAACAAGTTTTGAATAGGGAGGAGCTTTTGCTTTCACATTTAAAACAAAATATCCAATTTTATTTTTGATGAGATCTGATTTTTTAACCTTGCCTTCTATATATTTCTTTGCGGATAGCATCTTCAGCGTCCCCTGACCATATCCACCCTGCGAAACAGGTTGCCTTGCAATCGAGACTATTAGGGTGTCTATTCTATAATTTGAAGTTATAACTACCTTCTCTTTATCTCCATGTAATTTAAACCAGTTTGCAATGTCCAGTTCGGAATCAGATGCACGCAGCCAAGAAGGCGCACATTTAAATTCATCAACCTTGGAAAATCCTGAAAAAATGGCTACTATGCAAATTATTGAAACAAAAACACAGAAAAATCTTTTATCTTTGTTGATTTTAACGCATTTTATGCCTAATCCTGCAAGTATCATCATGGGGAAGACAGCAAAGGTTACAATCCTATAACTTAAAACTGGGATTCCTAACCAATGCGATTCACTTAATACTAAAATCGTTATTAACCAGGATAAAATTAAAACATCTTTATTACGTCTTTTTTTAAGTAATAAAAGCCCACCAACCAAGGCAAAGGTTAAAGATAACATACCAAAGATGTTCAAATATTTAAAAATTTCTAATGGACAAATATATAGCATTTTCACCACATAACCATATTTCAGTAACAATGGGAGCCACCATATCGATGCAACAGCAAGTGTGCACCCTGAAAATACCCAAAAAGGTCTAAGATCAACCTTTCTTTTTGATACTTTCATTACAACAGTAAAGACAGATATAACCAAAAATAAGCACAACGCTGATAGAGCATGTGTTAACAATATAATTCCTGCTAAAATCCCAGATATTATCGCATATTTGTAATTGTAATTTTCAACCGCTAAGTAGTAGAAATAAACAGAAACAGGAAATACAATCAAAGCCATGGCTTCGGGGGCCGGTAACATGAACCTTACAAAGATCGAACTAAAAAAGATAAAAAAACCAGCCAAAACTCCAACAGTCAAATCATAGAATTTATATGCAACCCACGAGAAAGATAAAACAATAAGCATTGCAAAAATCGGCTGCAGGAGCCTTGCAACCTTGAATGGATCCATGTTAAAGAGCATACTCAAAGATGCAAGAAGAAAATGAAAGAGTGGTGGATAGTATATAGGTCTTCCAAAGGGCGCCCAGGTTAGAGGATCAAAGAACGTAATCCCCTGTTCCATGTAAAGCTTTGCCATGTGGACATGATAATAGATATCCCAGCTTAAAGGCCATTGATATTTTAACGTTGGAATCAGGGCAATGGAGAATGCTATGAGGGCTGGAAAGATTAGGATAAACATTTTTTTGTTTTTCATATAGGATAGATACATTTGAACACCCATTATGCTTTTATATCCAATAGCAACAATTATAATTGCTTTTAAGATTTAAATACTGCTCTATTTTTTATAAAATTTAAATAGAGGTTTTTAAGCTTTTGATAATTGATATTACTTTTTTTGCTGCTGGATTTTCTTTATCGATTTTATCCGTTGGAGAATATCCAAATATAATTCCATATCATTCACTTCGTCAACCGTCCTGTCTCAAATATCACCACACACTCTTCTTAATAATCTACATCCATAATTTCCTTATTTCATCCAATCTCTCTTGTAATTCTGCACTTGAGGTATATTTTATGAATATTGGTTTAGGGTCTTGTCCGGTTACTTGATACGGAAATTCAAAAAACAACGAATAACCTGGTTCATAGGCTGCCGAATGGAATAAAATAGCCCTATGCTTCTTATCCTCTTTTAACCACTCTTCCACAGGTTTTTTATCCTCATTACTTAATACTCTAACTCCAACAACATTAGCACCTGTTTTGCGAGCCTTTTCCACCACCATATTAGCCTGATCTACATTGGCGTCAACTACTTCCATGTTCAACTTGATCCCATATTTTTCTTCTAAAGCTGTGAAAAATCTATAAGGCGTGTCGCAATATTGATCTGGATAGACTTTATGTGTTGTTTGGACAATTATCAGCTCCTTTAAACTGATACAAATAGGCTGTCCACCTATTACGGCTCCTTTTTTATCTTTAAGAGGTCTAACTGCTGCACCTCCAAGGATGACACCAGGACCTTCGTATGGCATGATGGTTGATGTATATCTATCACAAGGTGCATAGCAATTTATACCACGTTTTGCCAAGTAAGCTTCAGCTTTCCCAGGCAAATCTCCACAACCAACAACCAAGAAAGCCTTATTTTCAATCGCTGCAGGAACTAAAACATTCATACCATGTGTATCTACCTGTATTCTTGTGTTTGGATCTTTTATTTTACAACGATGGGGCGTAACCTTACTTGGATCCACTTCAAAAATAAAATTCCCCTTCTCATCAGGACCATACCAAATACCATTAATTTTTTTACACGGTACATTGGCAGCAGGTACTACCCTTACATCAGCGTATTTCATCAATTCAGCTACCCTTGCACCTTCCATCCATGGTACAAGTTCCTTGTATGACTTTGGTTTATGATCTGGAGAAACATCGGTCTTATAATGTGACGCAATGTCTCTTATAACCCTATCTACTTGTGTAACTACTGTAGCATTTTGAGGGACTACTATATAAGAAGCTCCCAGTATTACATACGAAGCATTTTGGGCTTTAACTTCCAAATCGCTAAAATCGGCTTTTTTAGCCTCTGTGGGCTTGATGTTTGATTGTATCAGGTAATAAAAACCAAACAATAACATTATACAAACCAAAAAGATTAAAAAAAGCTTTGCTGATCTTTTATACATATTTTTTTCTCCATAACCTTCATCTTGTTCCTTTAGGATTCTGATATGCTTGATAAAGCCCTTTCTTACGATTAAGATTTATATTTAGTAATACTATAATGGTATAAAAAGGTGTTTGCAGTGAAACTCATCACAATAATTCCAGCTTACAACGAGGAGAATAACATAAAGAGAGTTATAGAGGATGCACTGAAATATTCAGACGTTTTAGTTGTGGACGATGGTTCATCTGATAATACATTTAACTTAGCAAAAAGAGCAGGTGCTGATGTAATAAGACATGAAAAAAATAAGGGTAAGGGTGCAGCTATAAAAACAGGACTTAAAGCTGCTTTAGACAGATATGACATCTTAATATTGCTTGATGGAGACGGACAGCATAACCCGGCACATATACCCCAGCTTGTATCGCATATCAATGATGCTGGGCTTGTGATAGCTTCAAGATTTAGGGAAGGTACCCCGAGTAATATGCCAATCCAACGTAGGCTTTCTAATGTGCTTACAACCAGAATCTTAAGATTTATAACAGGTTATAAGATCACGGACAGCCAGAGTGGTTTCAGAGCAATTTCATCCGATGTTGCAAGGTTATTTTTGGATATAGAACATGATGATTACATATATGAATCTGAAATGCTTTATAGAGCATCAAAAAATAATATAAGGCTCAAAGAGGTATCTGTTCCATCCACCTACGGGGTTGAAAAATCATATGTAACAGCGAAACATGCCTTAAAATACATAATTTTTATTTTAGGGCTTTTAATGAGGAGGATTAAACCTTGAAGCGGTTTTATGTTTTGATCATTAGTTTTCTGTTGGTTTTTTTGCTCATACTTTGGATAGGTCCAGGAAACATTTTCAATGCCTTCAAAACAGCTGATCGGAAGCTGATTTTGTTTGCGATTTTTATTCATCTTTTGGCTGTTGGTGTAAGATCCCTAAGATGGGGTATCATAATAAAAAAACCACTTGAACTAAAAAAAAATTACGTTGTAACCACAATTGGAATATTTGCAGGAAATTTTAGTCCAATGAGAACAGCCGGCGAACCACTAAAAGCAATTGTAGGAAAGAGAATCAATGAGATAAGTTTATCTGAAGGTTTATCAGCCGGACTTACTGAGAGATTCTTTGATCTGGCGATTGTAAGTTTGTTACTCATTCTATCTTGTATATGGATGCCAAAGGTCCTTTATTTATCTATTTTAGGAGCTATTATATCGTTGGGGGTAGTTGCACTCATCTATTTCCTGAATTGGAGGGAAGATACGAGCATCTGGTTATACAAAAAAATACATCCATTGATAGAGAAATTGCCTATTGGGGAAGATGTCCTTGATAAACTGTATGCAAAGTCCATAGCTGGGCTAAAAAGTATGGTAAAATACACCCATTCGTTTACAACAAGCAAAAATTTGATCTTTGTATTTATATTGAGCTTTACTTCCTGGATCTTAGAATGTTTCAGACTTCTCATAGTTTTCTATGCTTTTGACATCAAAATTAGCTTAATATCTGTCATTATAATATTCTTGTTGGCAAATATCATCGGGGTTTTATCAGCTCTCCCCGGAGGAATCGGATCCATCGAGATATCTCTTACAGGTCTTTTTGTGCTTTTTGGAATACCAGCAATAATAGGTGGAAGCATCGCATTGATCGATAGGTTGGTCTCATTTTGGGTTGTAAGTGCATTAGGAATAATCTTTTCCTTTTATTATGCAAAGGATATTTTAGAAGAGATTAAAAAATACACCATTGATTTTAGGATTTCAAAGAAATAGCTCTAATCGATTATTTTTATTGATTTTGCATCCTTTAAAATTAGTTCCATATTCCCTTTATATTCACTAACTCTTCCTATTACCTTCACCTGCCTTTTTTCGAAGGATTGGATACTTAAATTTTCATTTTCAAAATTTTCTGCAATACCTTCAAAAATAATCACCTTGGTTTTTCCTGTTTCATCAACAAGAGATAGAAAATATGTATTGCTCTTTGATGATTTATCTATCTTCTCCACAAATCCTTCAATTGACACTTCCTGCTCAAGCATCCCCTTGTTCATGTCCTTTACCTTGATTTCTTGTGGCGTTATTTTTCCTGCAAAAAACATCATGCCAACTATCCCTAAAATTGCTGTTATAGAGGCGAATTTGAATAGCTGTTCGTCATTCATGCTAAAAACACCAATTAAAATTTTAAATTATAATATATTTAAATTTTGTTATTTGGTTATTACAAGGTCATTAAAATAAAGTTTAAAATAAGCCCCAAACGATTCTTTTAGGTGCATTTACAATAAAAAATTAATATTAGACTCTTTGGAGATATCAAGCAGTGTTACGTAAAAATATGATATAGAAGATACTCTTCATCTACTTTTATATATAGACTCAACTCGATCCACAGTATCGACATCATCAATGCTTAAATCTTCTCTTATTCTTTTTACAACAGGAAATCTTAAAGAGTATCCACTCTCATATTCTGGGCTTTTTACAATTTCACTGAACGCAACCTCAAGCACTATTTCTGGGATAGTCTCTACTTCCCTTCCGATTCTTTTTAAAACCAGATTTTCAACCTTCGATGAAAGTTCAGAGAGGGTCTTATCATCCAAACCTGATCCAACATGGGCAACTGTTTTGAGATCCCCTTCCTCATCTCTTACAGCAACTAAGTACGACCCTATAAGATGAGCTCTTTTTCCAGTGCCATATGTCCCACCTACGATGACCAGATCAAGGGTTTCAGGCTCAGCTTTAAACTTAAGCATCTTTTTTCCCCTTATACCTGGCATGTACGGCGCGTTGGGGTCTTTTATCATTATGCCTTCATGTCCTTTTTTGATGGATAATTCAAAAAGATCCTCTGCTTCTTTTACATTCTCTGGAGTTACCCTAATTTGCCTGCTAAGTTCAACTTTTCCTTTTTTAATTTTGACAATTGATTCGAGAATTTCGCGTCTTTGTCTAAACGGAGTATCAACAAGAGGTTCTTTGTAATACAAAACATCGAAAAGATACAATGTAAGTGGAACTTCCTTTCTCATTCTCTCAATTTCATATTTTCTTCTTATGCGCTGGAGAATGTACTGGAAAGAAATTGGTTTTCCTTCTTTCGTTACAATTATCTCCCCTTCCACAACAAAATCCTCAGAAGGCAGACATTTTTCTATGTATTCTACAACGTCTGGAACAGCATGACTAATATTTTCAAGTCTTCTTGTGTAGATTAGGATTTCATCAGTTACTCTGTGAATTTGGATCCTCACTCCATCGTACTTCGTCTCACAAAGTGCCCATCCCATCTCTTCGATGCTGGTTTTTATGCTCTCTGAAAGCTGGGCAAGCATGGGTTTTACAGGTTTTCCAGGTTTTAAGGTAAGTTTCTGGAGTCCAATCTCACCTTCCTCTTTCGCAACCTTTGCTACAAGACCAAGATCATTTGTGAGCATGTGAGCTCTTTCTATGATCTCTTTTTTGATATCAAATGCCTCTGCAATAGCATCTTTTATTGTACCTTCTCCGACACCTATTCTAAGCTCTTCTACGACTGTTCTTGTGATATATTTTGCTTCTCGAGGCAATGCTGAAGATAAAAGCTCAAGTAAAATATCTATTTTTCTAAACTGGGCACCACTACCTGATATTTTTGCAATTTTTTTTAAGTTGTCATGTACCATCTCTACGCTCAAGGGCTTAGCAAAAAGGGTCACTTGAAGCTTTTTTTGGAAAAGTTCTTCTGCGGCAGATCCTATGTCTCCTGTATCCCTTATTTTATCTTCCACATCCTCAATGCTTACACCAACCACTGTTGATATTGCTTTCATAAGGAGTTTTGATCCTATTCCAAGTTCTTCCTCACTCCATGTGGGAAATACTCTGCCCAGTGCCAATAACGTAACAATTGGAAGAATATCAGCATCTAAATTTCGCATAAAATCTGCTAAAATTGAGGTTTTCTCGAGTCTTTTGGTTGTAGCTTCCAATGCTTCATAAACATCCACAAGTTTTCTGTATTCCATTTTATCACAATTTAAAACTTCTACTGATATTTTAACGATAAGCGTTTAAATCACAAGAAATGATGATATTAAGGCAAAAAGATTCAATTTCGTTCAAGGTTATTATATAAACCTCTCAAACCGTTCCTTACCAACTTTGCAGATAGGACATATCTCAGGTGGTTCGTCTCTTGCACACAAATAGCCACATACCTTGCATCTCCACACAGGCAGTGGAATTGAGGATACAACCTCCTCCCACGATTTAGCTTTAGTCTTTTTTCTCTCTTCTATTGTTGGTCGTCTTTCAGGTATTGATCCTACCTTTTTTTCTCCCCTCAAAACCTCTTCTGATACATAAAGACCACAGTAACAAGCACCGTGTTCATTCAGATCCAGATCCCTGTAATCGCATGGACATATGATGTCAAGGTCTTCATCCTTTTTGCCTGCTGCAAGCCTACAAGGACACGCCCGGTATCCGTATCTTTTCTCATTTATAATCATGCCCTTCAAAAGCTCTTTTGTAAACTCTAAATCAGGATTGAGATGATATCCAAAAGCTTCTGCCTCTTTATTTAATTTTTCATACAGCCTGTTGATCTCGACCTCGCTCATCCAAGCACCTTCCTGATCCTTTCTTCATCATACCCTATAATGCATTCTACAACGCCGTTCTTATGGATTATAGTAGTGGGAAAAGAAAATCTTGGGTTGCAGCGTTTCATATCTTCCATTATCTCTGATATTTCATCATCACTTTTTATAAGGTCAACGTATATGTAGCTGTATTCTGCTTCAAGTTCTTCAAGAAGAACCCTGGTTTTCTTGCACCATACACATGTACTAAGAGCATAAACAACTATGTCTCCTTTGCTTTTACCCTTTACATGTTTCATATCCATTCATTCACACCTCAATAAAAAACACCAAAGATCGTTTTAATAATGATAAATCCGCAGGATAAGAGCATCTAAAGATTGTCTCTTACTATCCGCAGAGCACAGAATTCCCCGCACATGGTACACATATCTTCTTTTTTTGGAGGCTTTTCCTTTCTATACTTTCCTGGTGTTTCGTGATCAAAGGCAAGTTCAAACTGCCTTTCCCAGTTAAAATTTTTCCTTGCATACGACATCTCAAGCTCCGTTTCCCATGCAGTTTTTATTCCATTGGCAACATCTGCTGCCTGAGCAGCTATTCTCGATGCAATGACTCCTTCTTTTACATCTTCAACATCAGGTATTGCAAGATGTTCTGAAGGGGTGACGTAACATAGAAAATCTGCACCAGCGCTTGCTGCGATTGCCCCACCTATTGCTGATGTGATATGATCATAACCTGGAGCAAGATCAGTTACAATTGGACCTAAAACATAAAATGGAGCACCCTTACAGATGGTCTTTTGAATCTTTATGTTTGCTTGAATCTGATCAAGAGGCATATGTCCTGGACCTTCAACCATCGCCTGAACATGCATCTTTCTTGCTCTTTCAACAAGTTCGCCTAAAACTATAAGCTCCTGAATCTGCCCAATGTCAGACGCATCTTGAAGACATCCAGGTCTTAATCCATCTCCTAAACTCAGCGTTACATCATATTCTTGGGCTATCTCAAGCAAATAATCGTAATTTTTGTATAGTGGATTTTCTTCTTGGTTGTGAATTATCCAAGCTGCTAAAAATGCTCCGCCTCTGCTTACGATCCCCATGATCCTTTTGGATTTTTTTATCTTCCCAACAGTATCCATGGTTATCCCACAATGCACTGTCATAAAATCTATGCCTTCCTTTGACTGGTTTATTATAGCGTCGAACATATCATCTTCGTCCATGTGGACTATGGCACCTTTTTTTCTTCTTGCATTGACAGCAGCCTCATAAATGGGTACAGTACCTATCGGAACATCAACTGCCTTTATTATCTCCCCTCTTACCTTTTTGAGATTAAATCCTGTGCTTAAATCCATTATAGTATCTGCACCATAGCGAACAGCTGTTTTTGCCTTTTCTATCTCCAATCGCACATCCTCTAACTCTGGAGAAGACCCTATGTTGGCGTTGATCTTTGTGCTGAGCCCATATCCTATACCTTTTGGAATGCTTTTGCTGTTAATGTTCTTTGGAATTACAACATAGCCTTTTGCTACTCTTTTTATAAGCTTATGGATGCTTATATTTTCTACTTTTGCTACATTTTCCATTTCGTCGGATATTTTTCCTTTAGAAGCCAATTCCATCTGAGTCACTTTTTCATCCCTCATATTTGATATATGACTTAGAAGATAAATAACTCTATGATCGAAAAACTTCATGCTAAAGACATAATGATAGAGGATGTCTATGTTGCTTCGCCAGATGACCTTGTTGCAGCCGCTAACCTAAAAATGGTAAGGTGCAATGTTGGTGGGCTTCCTGTGGTAGAAGGTAAAAAGTTGGTAGGTCTTATAACACACAGGGACATTCTTTTAGCTGGAAGTGAGGCTTTAAGGCTCAAAGTTGGTGATCTTATGAGCAAGGATCTGGTGGTGGTCAACAGAAACACAACTTTAAAAGACATTACAAAAATAATGTCAGATACAAGCTACCAGAGGATCCCGGTTGTTAAAGATGGGAACTTAATGGGTCTTATAACACAAAGCTGTATAATCCATGCACTAGCAAGATATTTAGACTAAATCAAGGGTTCTGGGGTCTTTGCATTCTTTTTCTTTAACCCTCCAATTTTTTCTATTCTTTTGATTAGGAAATCTATTCCATCTTTGGTAGTTGCGTATATTGGTATTGACTCCCCTACCTTGAAAATTTTTCGCTTATCACCTATCTCTCTTACGTATTTTGATGCACAGCTTGTTATAACGTCTGCATGCTCAAAAAGACTTTCTACATCCTTTTTAGAAATTCCTGTAAGATGAACAGCAAATACATAGACTTTAACCTTCTCGTGCTCTTTTTCAATTTTTTTTAACCTCTCAGCATCTCTTGATGATACCACAGTAACTGCTATTTTTTTATAACCTTTCTCTATAGCCTTCAGCGTACCTTTTACTTGATCAATTTCGGCATTTTTCGGGTTTAATACGTTTTCAACTCCCACTTCATCTATGATCTTATCAATGGGAGTGGTACTTAAAAAACCGGATACTCTACCTCCTATCCCTTGAACCAACTCTGGATTGGTTACAATAACTGTTCCACAACCTTCACAGACAATCACAGCACAATCTATCACGTTATCGGCAAGCAACGTCCCTAAGGTTTCAGATATTCCAAAGGATAGGAAATCGCGCATCTTTAATATTCTATCAGGGGTGCACATCCCAAAATCCGCTATCCTAAATTCAATGTTTTCCCTAACAGATGATGATGTAAGCTCTTTTATTCCCCTATATTTGTCAAAAATTGGACAGTACTTAATTTTTGGAGTTCCAACGTCAACGACCTTTCCGTCCCTTACTATTATCTTAGTTTTACCTAATGCTTCTATTATATGCTCATCCATCTTCATCATCTAATTTTAATATTAGTTCATCTATACATTTAAAAATAAGATCAATTGGTGGAAAAATGAAAGTCGATGAGTTAGATGTGATTGAGCATGTATACGAAGTAAAAATAAAAAACAAAGAAGCACTTGCAAAAGAAATTATAAAAAAATCCGAAGAATCTGGATACGATGTTCTTCAATTGTGTACAGTAGTAAATTCATGGATTGCACAAAGTCACTCCAGTGGTGATGTGGAAGTTCCTTTGGAGATAATAAAGGATATCAAATAAGGAAGGTTTTTTGTGGAACAAAGATGCGTGCCTTTTATTACCTTATCAGAAATTGCACCCCGAGTTTGGATAACTCTTTCTGGCTGTAATTTTAGATGCAGAGGATGTTTTAGCATTGCCCGGGATGATACAGGAGAGCGGATGAGTGTTGATAAGCTGGTAAGGCTTGTAAAGGAAGCATCCCTTAGATATTATTCGAAATTGCCTGATGAAATAATAATAACAGGAGGCGAACCAACCCTAAAAAAGGATTATCTGATAGATTTGGTTTCTGAATTAAACTTTGCTCATATGATAATTGAGACAAATGGCTATCTTCTGGATGAGAGTTATCTTGATGATTTGATTGAAGCTGGATTGAACGAAGTCATGCTTGATTTGAAGGCATACGATGAGAGACTCCATAGATGGTACACAGGCTTTTCAAATGAACGTATACTAAAAAATTTAAAGACAATCCACAAAAAGACAAAATTGGTTATAAAAACCATATACATACCAGGCATCATAGATGAAGAGGAGATAGAAAATATTTCTCGGTTTATCTCAAGCTTAGATCCAAAAATAGAATACAGAATAAATGATTTTAAATCAGTGCGTGGTCTATCAAGAAATCCAACCGATTTGGAAGTAAAAAGTGCGTATTTTGTTGCCAAAAAGTATCTAAAAAACGTCATAATAAGTAGAAGTTGCAGAAGGGAAGGAAAACCTGAGGAGAGGAAAACCTGGATAACTGTATTTCCTGATGGAACCTTCAAGAGAAGATCAACAGATGATTATCGAAAGGTTTAAGTTGGATGATATATAAGTTACATAGAGCCGGGGTGGCTCAGCTGGTTAGAGCGCACGGCTCATAGGGTATTAAGCAGTGCTCTGACTTTTTCCTGGGATACCGTGAGGTCGCGGGTTCGAATCCCGCTCCCGGCATTTGATTTTATTTGATTTTAATTTTTAAACTTTTTTAAAACTATTTGTATCAATCTTACCAAGTGCAGAATTTATTTATCTCGACTTTTATACTTATGAAAACCTGGGAAATATCGAAGTTTTATCCATCTTTGATTTAACTTAGAGGGATGAATTTGCCAGATGCACCCGAATTAATAAAGGATTTGATAGAAAAATTCTGTTCAAGATAATTGCAGAAAATCTATTCAAAATATAAAATCACAGAAGAGACATTAAAAATTAAATGAAAGGCAGCGCAAAGCAATAAAATACTTGTTAAAATATGATAAAATAACAAATAGAGAATACAAAGAACTTAATCCAAATATCAGCGATAGAACTGCCTTAAATGATTTTAATGAATTAGTTGATAAGAATAATTGTTATGGTAAATGGTGAAATATAGATATTGTACATTTTCGTAACTTCCGATAAAAAATAAATTATATGTTCGAATTTATTAGAAAAAGTGATGCAATAGGTGAATATATGCCCAAAAGATATGAAGAAATGGCTTACTGGGAAATTGTAAGCAGACAGACGGGAATTTTAACCAAAAAGGAGCAATTAAAACTTAGAAACTCTAAAGTGACAGTTATAGGATGTGGAGGTATTGGTGGAGCAGCCATAGAAATGCTTGCAAGAATGGGTGTTGGAACCTTAAGGATAGTTGATAAAGACGCTTTTGATGTATCAAACATTAACAGACAGCTTATGAGTAGCTTCTACAACGTAGGAAAATCCAAAATAAATGTAACAAGGGAAACCATAAAGGCAATAAATCCCTTTGTAAATGTTGATGCAATTGAAGAAGAATTAAACAAGAGCAACGTGGATAGGATTATCAAAGGTAGCGATGTTGTTGTGGATGCCCTTGATAATTTACTTTCGAGGGTTTTAGCGAGTAGATCAGCTTTTGATTTTGATATACCTTTTGTACATGGTGCAATACATGGTACTATGGGGCAACTCACTACTTTCACGAGCAAAACCCCTACTTATGAAGAAATTTTTAAATTACCCTCATTTAGGAAGAACTTAACAGACGAAGTGATTTCTGAGATAGAAAAATTAAGTGAAGATGTACCTCCTGTTATTGCACCTGTTCCAAACGTTGTTGGATGTTTACAAGCTTTTGAGGTTGTAAAATTAATTACAAGAAATGGTAAGCCAATTACGGCGCCGAATGTTTTAATGTTCGATCTTCTAAAGGATGAACCCTTCACAATCAACACTCTGGGAAAAAATTTTTAAGTTTTTGGTCATTTTATTAGATTTTGAGGTGCTATATATAAATTTTTTTGATATCCTGTATACATTTGTAGAAAAATCCCTAACGTTACTCCCAATGCTAATATTAAAATCAAGCAAAGGATAAGGAGTATTTTAGTTTTTTTATTCAAGTAGCATCTCCTCTCTTATGCTTTTTAAATCTTAATTCTTTGCCATGAATTCATATTAGAGCGTATTTTTATGTTTAGGGTCCTAGATTTTTCACGCCACAGCAAGCCTCTGGATCTTTTCTTTTGTG
>CAZLGO010000048.1:0-13750 GCA_964559295.1 uncultured Methanobacteriaceae archaeon | reverse complement strand
CTTCGGGACTGTGGATCCCGCGACTCGGGTTCAAATCTCGGCCCCGGCCCCATTATAATTAAAAAACCAAGTAGAAAACTATTTATATATGTTCATCCAAAAAAATCATTAGTGATACTTAGGGATTGAGTTTCATGATAAAAATAGAAAAAGAGTGCTACTCCCTCAAAGCTGATGTTATGCACAAAGGTGAAAAGATAGGACACATGGAAAGTGTCCGTGCTATACAGTGGTTTGTAACAAATAAATATCGTTACACTGGGGAATTTTCAAGATTTATAACCAAAAAACCAAGCGCTGGTCGCTCAGGCATAACCGTTGACATTATCATTCCAGATAAAAAACTGGTTGTCAAAGATGCTTTTATTGAATGGGTAAGAAGTCCTGGGAACAATGGAACATTCCATGCATCCAGTATAAAAAGCCAGATATAGTGATAAGTTAAGCTTTGAGAATGGTCTTGCCTGTTCAGTTCTATTTTTGATACATAAATTCTGTTTTTTAGCTTCAACTGAATTTAAATACCTTATTTTTACCTGCACCAATCTCAAACCGCACCACTGAGTCTATTTTATCATGTTTTAAAACTAAAAGCCCAAATTTCATCGAAACTTTTATAAAAGGCTTCATCCAAAGAACTTTTAAGAAAAATTGCTGAACAAAGTTCAGCAAACTTGCAACAATAGTTGCAAAGTTCACAAAATGTCAGGCGACCAAAGGTCGCCTTTTTGATCAACCTTTATTAAAGGTTGGATGAGATGAGTAAAAAAGGATCGAAGGAAGAGCGGGACTTAGTCAGTATGTTTTGGGACGTTGATTTTGCAGCAATGAGGGCGCCTGCATCTGGTAGTGCAACAAAAAAACCACTTCCTGACGTTATTGCAGGCAATGGTAATGTTTATTTTGCAATTGAAGTAAAATCTAGTTCTAAGGATAAAATCTACATAAATTCCGAGAAGATACTTGGTTTGCGTGAATTTTCAAGTATATTTGGAGCCAAAGCATATGTGGGTGTAAAATTTAAGAGAAAAAAATGGTTATTTGTAAGCTTAGATGATCTTGAAATAACCAAAGGCGAAAATTATAAATTAGATAAAAATTTAGCCTTAGAAAAAGGGATAGAATTTGACGAGTTAATAGGAAATGAGAAGCAAATGAGGTTTTTATAGATTTTAGGTGGTTATATGAAAAAAATACTGGTCCTGATGATGGTAATGTTTATATTATCAACTGTGGCAGCTTCGTTTGCACAACAGCTTGTTGCAACCCAAAAAGGACCTGTTAAAGCTTATGAGGGTGAGTATATCACAATCGAATGCACAGTTACAAACAACAGAGATGAGCCAGCCTACGATGTCCAAATATCAAGTCAAAATTTTGATAAAAACTTAGGAACAATCCAACCTGGAGAGACAAAAACATTCGATGAAAAAATCTATATTCCAACAGAAGAGGAAGTCAAAAAGGATTTTGGACCGGATGCAACACTTTCAAATCCATTTTTCATTGGAGGTTTCGTGGTTACTTATAAAGATGCCAATGGTATCGAACACACAACAAGATCAAATTCTTTGGAAATACCACTCATAAAGGAAACTGAAGGGAAAAAAGGAATAAATGAAACCACAAAAAACGCAACGACCCAAAAACAGCCAGTGAAAAAAAGCATTTTAGATATGATACTGGATTTTCTAAATGCAATTATCCAGTATATAAGGGGGTTATTTTAAAACCGTTTTAATTCACTTTTCACCAATTTCCTTTCTATATGCTACAGCGGCAGCATGAGTAACTCCTAAAATTAAAGGACCCAACACAAACCCAACTATTCCAAAAACAATAGGTCCACATAAAAATCCAAGTAAAAATATAAGAGGATGGATATCTGCATATTTTCCTGATAATTTTGGTCTTAGATAAATATCAATTCCACTTAAAAAGAACCCAAAAAACAAAACAACTACGCCTCTTATGATGTTTCCCACCAGAAAGTCATAAATTGCTAGGGCTGTGTAAGTTGGCCAGGGTCCTATAACAGGTATGAGTTGCAGGAAACCTGTAAGTATTCCAAGAAATAAAGAATAGGAATATCCAAGCATAGAAAATCCGACTGCAGCTATCAAACCGATTATAAGAGCTGTAAGAAAATGCCCAAAAAAGATACTCTTTAAAACTCTCCTTATTTCCCTAAATAACCTATCAAAAAAGCTCCGTCTCTCATCAGGGATGCTGTACTCAATGTATTCCCAAATTTTATTACCATCTCTGGCAAAATAAAAAGTTGATGTAAGAAATACAAAAATTTCAAGGGCGATCATTGGAATAGACTTTACCACCCCTAAAAGGTAGTTTATAACACTTTCTAAAACATCTGCTATTTGTATATTGGTTGCTTTTAAAAAAGAAGTAGCATAGGGATGATATTCCACCGGAATGTATTGTTGAATTGTAGCATTGGTTATGTTGGCTGTATTGATACGTTGTATTATCTTTAACAGCTCTGGAGTCGTGTTTATAAGCGCATTTATGCACACGGCTATGATTATAATTAAAGGTAAGATTAAAATCACCATAGCAACTACTATGGAAAGGGATCTAAATTTCAAGAAAGGCTCTATTTTTCTTGATATTGGGCGCAGACCATAGGCAAATATTGCACCAAGTATGATCATATTCACCACAGGAGCCAACACCAAAAAGGATAAAATAAGCAGCGCTAAAACAATGAAAACACCAGAAGTCATGGTGCCTTTTAATCTATGGATCACCATTACCACCGAACATTCTAATTCCTATTCGAGACCTCAATCAGTCTTTCAAGCACATCATGTGCAAGCCCGTTATCTATGGATTTTTGAGCCTTTGCAATACCTTCCTTAAAATCTTTGGCTTTTCCACCAAGCATTATGGCAGCAGCAGAATTCATAATAACTATATCCCTTTTTGGATCTTTTTTTCCAGCTAAAATGTCTCTTATGATGTTTGCATTCTCCTTAGCCGTTTTACCCACTATATTTTCAATCGAAACCCTCTTGAATCCATATTCTTCAGGAGTTATTGCGTAAGTTTTAATTTTGCCATATTTAAGCTCTGTTATAATCGTCTCACCGATATTTGAAATTTCATCAAGCCCTCCTACTCCATAGACTACCATTGCCCTTTCTGTACCAAGGTTCTTTAGGACTTCTGCGATTTTTAGGGTCAAAGACTTATCATATACTCCCAAAAGCTGGGCTTTTGCATTTGCTGGATTTGTAAGAGGTCCAAGAATGTTAAAAACTGTTCTTATTCCTATTTCCCTTCTTACAGTTGCAACATGCATCATAGCTTTGTGAAAAATCGGTGCAAACATAAAACCAATACCAATTTCTTCTATTGAACGTTTTACCTTCTCTGGTTGAAGTTCGATATTAACCCCCAATGCCTCTAAAACATCGGCACTACCGCATTTACTGGATACAGATCTTCCCCCATGCTTTGCAACAGGTACTCCTGCACCTGCCACTACAAAAGCTGTAGCAGTGCTTATATTGAAGCTATCAAGCCTATCACCACCAGTTCCACAGGTATCCACCAATACTTCAGAAACATCAGGATGTATAGACTCTGCAAACTCCCTCATAACCTGTGCAAAGGATGCTATCTCCTCGACGGTTTCACCTTTCATTCTCAAAGCAGTTAAAAATGCAGCTATTTGTGCATCTGTTGCATTGCCAGACATTATTATTTTCATAGCATCTTTTGCTTCCTTCGCAGTCAAATTTTGTCTGTCTGCAACTTTTTTAATCATATCTTTTAACATTTGTCCACCGTTCGTTTTTGTTAATGGAGAATATTAAAGATCTTTTGGATCCTTTGTATAAAATAAGCATTGATCATTATTAAGGTATATCCTGCTTCATTCCAGAAGTATCCCGCCTGTATTTTCCAAATTCAGATATCAGTCTCACTTCATCTGTCCAGAATACAGGTCCCTCAACACAAACTCGCCATCCAGTATCATCAACGCAGCATTGTCCACAGAGCCCAAGAGCGCATTTCATCCATCTTTCAAGGGAAAACTGGGCTGGTACTTTGAATCTATCAACCATCTCGAAAATTCTCTTCATCATCAACTCGGGTCCACAGGTTACAACCATGTCATAATCTGACTCTTCAAGAAATTTCTCCGCAGCATCTGTTGCAAAACCCTTAAAACCGTAACTTCCATCATCAGTAGCGGCAGTTACATTTGCACCTGATTTTTTAAGCCTATCAATGAACAAAAGCTCGTCTGCTGTCGCAGCTGCACTTATCACATCTACATTCACACCCCTACCAAGCGTATCTTCAACGAAAGCTGATATGGGAGCCATTCCAATGCCTCCACCTACTGCGAGAATCTCAGAACCTGCTATCTCAAAACCACGTCCATAAGGACCTCTTAATCCCAATTCATCTCCGATTTCCATGGAATGGACTGCTTTTGTAAATTCACCTACCTCTTTAATTGATATACCTATTTCATCATTTACCGAATCGATAATAGATAGAGACATGGGTTTTTCGTCATGAAAATTCCAGACCATCATGAATTGCCCTGGTTTTTCGTTTTCAATCTCCCAATCGAAAATAAAGGTCTTTACAGTATTGGTTTCCTTAATTATCCGCTTTATCTTGACAATTTTTGGAACGTGCATAATATCAGCCTATAATTCGATGAGCCTTCCCAACCATCTCGTCTATTGATTCATACCCTCTCTTCATCATGAATTTTTTAAGTCCATTACAAATATCTGTAAAAACTTCCAACCCACTGTACATGATGGCTGTTCCAATCTGCACACACCTCGCACCGGCGAATATGAACTCAACTGCATCCTGGTAATCTGTTATCCCGCCAACTCCAATTATAGGCACATCCACAGCTTCATAAACATCGAAAACGCATCTTAATGCGATAGGTTTTATTGCCGGTCCTGATAGTCCTCCAAACTTGTTGTGCAGTATGGGATTTGCTGTATCGATGTCTATACGCATTCCAGGTCCAACAGAATTTATGAGTGTCAGAGCATCACATCCTGCCTTCTCGGAACTTATGGCAATTTCAACGATATCTGTTACATTAGGGGTGAGTTTTACAATTACAGGGCATTTAACTGTTTTTTTAACAGATTTTACTATCTTGGCTGTCAATACAGGATCCTGTCCTATAGAAGCACCAAAACCTTCCTTTGCATGAGGGCATGATACATTGAGCTCAATTAGATCAACCAAATTTTCCACCTTCGCTGCGACCTGTGAAAATTCTTCTGGAGATGCACCGACTATGGAAGCAATGGTGGGTACAGATTTATCAAGCTTTTCAAGTTCCTTGGAGAATTCATCAACACCAGGATTTGAAAGTCCTATGGCGTTTAAAATGCCACCTGTTACTTCAATGGTTGTAGGATTTGGATAACCCACGTTTGGTTCTAATGAAAAAGATTTGGTTACCACTGCCCCTGCGCCGCTTCTCGCAGCCCAGTTAAGGGAAGATGCGGTGCTTCCCATTATTCCTGCGGCCAGCATGGTAGGATTTTTCATTTTGACATTGCAAAGTTCAACTTCCAACATGTTGCCACCTTATTTATGAACTTACAATTGAATCCATATGAACTTAAAGAAACTTTAAATCTTAAAAACACAGATCAACTTTTATGAAGTGTTATCTGGCATGTTGCTTTGCTGGTTTTATAGCCCTTGATGAGAATTTCGCTCTCTTAGATTATGAACTTTTCCCAAGAAAAAGTATTGCGAAAAAACTCATTGAAATTCAGGAAGGAAATTTAACGCAGGAAGAAGAATCTATACTAAAAAGAATTGTGAGAAAATGTGGCTCTGTAATAATAGAAACCAGCATAAATGTTTCAAAATATAAAGACCTTAAAGAAAGTTTTAAATTTAAATTTAAAAGTACAAGTAAGGCTGGAGAATTTTTAAGGTCTAATATGGTAGATGTACTTAAAAAAACAGATTTTATAGCATCAGAAGATGAACTTAAAAATCTCGTGCATGGTGTATCCATCGAAATCGCAAAATACCGCCTAAAGAAAGCATCAGAATCAGACGATATGCTTCTTATTCAAGCGATAAATGCAATAGACGAAATTGATGAATCAGTTGGTAAGCTAATCGAGAGAATAAGAGAATGGTATGAAATACAATAACCAGAGCTAGATAAGATAAAGAGTCATGAAAAATACGTAAAGCTGATTGCAGAATACGGAGATAGAAACTCTATAACCGATAGTGACCTTTTGGATCTGAATATAGTTGTAGGGGAGAGCATGGGCGCTGAAATTCAAGAAGAAGATATTGAAATGCTTCAGGATTTTGCAAATTCCATAAAAACACTTCAGAAATCAAAAAAATCCCTCCTAAATCACGTTGACAATAAAATGAAAGAGATTGCACCGAATTTAAGGGATGTTGCAGGTTTTTCCCTGGGTGCGAAACTTATAGCCCATGTTGGGGGTATTAAAAAGCTTTCAAAACTCCCTTCAAGCACAGTTCAGGTTATGGGTGCGGAAAAAGCTCTTTTCAGGCACTTGAAAACAGGAGAGAGACCCCCAAAGTATGGAATTATATACCAGCATCCAGAAGTTAGAGGGGCTAAATGGTGGATCAGGGGAAAAATCGCAAGGGCTCTGGCATCTAAAATATCTCTTGCTGTGCGAAAGGACGTTTTCTCTGGAGAATACGATGATACCATAAAAAAAAGTTTCCAGGAGAAGATAGAAGAAATAAAAAAAGCAAATCCTTTCCCAAAAAGGACAAAAAAAATTCAAAAAGCTAAAAAAAGAATCAAAAAGAAAACAAAAAAGTATAAAAAAAGAAGAAAAGTTGGGAAAAAATAATACTTACAACGATCGATTAGAATTTAAAGAGGAGAGAAAATGGGAGTTATTCAAAAGTTTCAGGGTGTTTATATCATCAACGGCAGCATAGCCACAGAAAACTTAACACCTGGTATCAAAGTATACTCAGAGAAACTAATCGAGGTAAATGATAAAGAATATAGAATATGGGACCCAAGAAGATCAAAGCTTGCTGCAGCGATTTTAAATGGCATGGAAACCTTTCCATTCAAAAAAGATTCTAAAGTCCTTTATTTAGGGGCTTCAGCAGGTACAACACCTTCACACCTCTCTGACATTGCATCAGAGGGCTTGGTCTACTGTGTGGAGTTTTCACCAAGAATGATGCGAAAACTGGTGGATTTATGTGGTTTGCGGAAAAATATGATCCCAATACTTGATGACGCCACGAAGCCACGAAATTACATGCATCTCCTCCAGAAGGTGGATGCAGTATACTGTGATGTAGCTCAACCAAAAGAATCCGAGCTTTTTGTAGATAACATGCGTTTATTTTTAAAATCTGGTGGATATGGCATAATAATGGTAAAATCAAGAAGTATAGATGTAACAAAAAGTCCAAAAAAGGTTTTTAAGGAAGAAGAATCAAAACTAAAATCAAGTGGTTTTAAGATAATTGAAAAAATTGATTTATCTCCTTATAAAAAGGATCATATGGCTTTTGTGTGTGAGTTTGGGTTTTAATACTTTTAACTAAAATAATGGTTAAATAATAAAATTAGAATGAATCTATAAGTTAAAACGAATTTTTAGCTTTCTTTGTAGGTTCAAAATCAGGTTTTTGATTCTAAGGCTTCGTGAGAACAATTTTTATTTTTTTATTTTTTTTGAATTAATATATTCAAAAAGTAATAACAAAAAATAAAATTTTGATCAACCTTTATTAAAGGTTGAATTAAATCTCTGCAGCTATTATTGTTCTTGTGCTGTCAACGCCTTCTACACTTCTTATTTTTTCTATTACAAACTTTGTAAGTTCTTTTATGTTTTCTGCTTCAGCGATCACCAAAACATCATATTGTCCAAAAAGAGCATAGATTTCTTTTGCGTTTAGTTCCTTTATTTTATCAAATGCTTCCCTATCTTTCCCAGCCTTTAGTTTTATTAGTATACAGCCTGTTACCATATTATCACCATCTTAGGTAGCTCGAGCTGCAAGAACAACTTCAAATTCATCCAGATCTACGCTTCCTATGGTTTTGTAAAATTCTTCCTCCGGCAGTTTTTTGAGTTCATCCGAGCTTATATACTTTAATTTTTCAAGCCCTTGAATGAAGTACTTGAAATCAGGTCCTAACTCTTCCCTTATTCTGTATCCTCTTCCAATATTTACGAAATCTCTTTTCTTAAATTCAAACTCCCCTGTTAGCTCTTCTATTTTATTCATCAATCTTTTTGTGGGATGTTTGTAAGTTCCCATCTCCAATGCACTTAAAATATCGATTGGTACTTCAAGCTCCCTGGCAAGCTCTCTTTGGGTCTTTCCTGTATATTTTCGATACCCTAAAACCAAATACTTCAGATCAGTTTCCATATTTCGACCTCCTACCTTTGGTGATAATAATATGATCAAGCTTCTATAAATACTTTTTTAATAAAAAGTATTACAAAAGAAGAAAAAAAATCAAATCTTCTCAACAATTCTGTCAAATATCCTCTTTGCAATCTCCCTTTTAGGGCTTAAAGGGATCTTAATGACTTCATCATCAATTAAAATAACTTCATTTTTATCGGATCCAAAACCTGCACCTTCTCTTGCAACATCGTTTGCAACCATAAGATCAGCGCCAGATTCTTTCATTTTTTGGGATGCAGATTCGATGAGTTCTTCATCAGAAACATCGTACTCTGCTTTAAAACCAACCAGGAATATTTTGGGATTTATTTTTTTAACATAGTTTATTATTTTTGGGGTTCGCACAAGTTTCAAGGTTACATCTTCACCTGAAGATATTTTACTTAATTGTTCAGTGAAAGGTTTTTGAACTGAAAAATCAGAAACTGCAGCTACAGAAATAAATATATCCTGATCTACTACTAATTTTTTTACTTCATCATACATATCACTTGTGGATTCCACTTTCACTGTTTTTAAAGCCCTTGGCACATCTGCAGTAATATTGCCATGGATTAACATTACATCAGCGCCTCTTGTAAAGGCTTCTTTTGCAATTTCAACTCCCATCTTACCAGAACTTTTGTTTGTAATTCCTCTGATGGGATCTATCCTCTCAAATGTCGCACCTGCGCTTACAAGCACTTTTTTACCAAACAGTTCACCTTTCGATGTTTCCCTTAGTACATAAAGAACAATATCGTTAATATCAGGAAACTTAGCCTTTCCTTCTTCAATTTTTGGCTTAACAAAAACAATTCCTTCTTCTTTTAATTTATTAATATTTTCAGAAATAGTTTTGTACATGGAATAATTCATGGATGGAACCATAATAATAGGGGTCTGATACCCAAAAGCTGTAATCAAAAGCGTATTAATGGGATTGTCTGCAATTTTGTATGCAAACTTGCTTATTACATTTGCTGTAGCAGGAGCAACTAAGATAAGGTCGGATTTTGCAAATTTTACATGTTCAAGCTCACCTGTAAGCTCTACTAAAACTTCACCGCCAGTTGCAAACTCCATGGTGTTTGGATGAATTATTCTACATGCCTCGTCGCTCATGAAGCATTTTACATTAAAGCTGTATTTTGAAAGTTCTCTTGCAAGTTCAGCAGCTTTTATTGCAGCTATACTTCCCGTCACACAGAGTGCAATTTCCATATGATCGTACCTATCAATCAAGAACTATGATCGTGTCCCTATCGGTAAGTTTTTCAATAACCTTGTTTAGAACATCTAACCTTGCTGGAAGTTTTCTTGAATCCTCTCGCATAACTCTAATCTTATATTTTTCGCCGCCGTCTGTTCCATAGACTATGTTTATCCCAGAAATCCTTGCAGGAGCCAATATGTCAGTTGCAACTGAGCGAAGATCCGAATCTTCACCTACGACCCTTACTTTCTTTCCAATCTTTTTTGATATTGCTTTTACAATTTTTCCGCTTTTGCCTATGAGTTTTCCAACCTGATCATGGTCTGTTAATATTATAACGACGTCTCCAATTTCAACGGTCTTTTTAAAACCTATTTTTCCATTTCCAACTTTAAAAAGTAATTTTGCAATGTCCACGTCCAATTGGGTAATCTCACCGCTTTTTAATTTATGTTCACAACCCTGACATAATATCCCGCTTTTTAAACAGACATCGCATATTGGTAATACCAACCCAACACCTCCTTTATTGTTCTTTGGTAACTTTAAGTGTTATTTCAATTGTAGATAGTTTTATTGATTCATCGTCCCTTTGGACTTCCTCTGTACCTATTTGAATATCTTCTATCTCAATATCAGACAGAAACCTACTTTTTGTTATTTCAACAACATCAACTGCCCTATTTATAGCTTTTCCCCTAGCTTTGATCTTCACTTCATCTGCACCTTCCCTAAATTGCCTCATCACAGCAAGAACATAGCTAGTTGGTGGCTTTCTGCCTATATACACAATATTTTCTTCCATTAGTGTACCCCCTCGAAATTAAATGCATCTAAAATGAAAATTAGATTTATATGGCAGCGATGTTGATATTTTGCCTGATCAAAGATAGTCCTTTAATAAGTATAGTTGTATCGCTACTTAAATATATCTCTGTGTTATGGAAAAAAAGAAATTAAAAAATAATATTTGCCTATTAAATTCATCCAAAAAGCTTTCAAAACCAGTTCTATCCGCAACAACCGGTTGAACTTCCGCTTTTAAAATTTTATATGAAAGAGCTGGGATGCCCATCTATCAGATTCAGCCCTTATCCTTTCCCTGTGTGCTGTTTAATTAAATATCATATCTGAAGAAGACGTTGAAAAGAAAATTAACAGCTCTATATTAAGCAATAACGATTAAAAGGATAAAAACAGGTTTTGATTCGTCTTGATATAAATGGAACCTTTCAATGTCCAAAACATCAAAATATAAAAATCGATTAAGTTCCTCCATGGGCTGAATAACCACAAAATAGGCTTTTCTGGCAAAGTTGGATATTGCATATTTAAATTCTTTTCCATAAGCTATTAATAGCTTCTTTTTTTAAAATAAACCATTCTAAACACCATCCAGAAAAAACCTACCTTTTGCCTGAAAGAGATTCAAAGACTTCTAATCAAATATTAATCCAAAATACCATTAGTTTTAAAAAATAGGGATTAGTGATGTTGAATTAGCGCTATCCGGACTCCATTTGGATCTTCTACGAAGGCTAGGGTTCCAACCAATATTGGTGTAGGTTCAAGGGTGATTTTAGCTCCTTTAGATTTGAGTTCCTTCACTGTTGTGTTAATGTCTTCAACTTCAATTCCCACTGCTGTCAGACCTATTTCTTGGGGGTTTTCTTTGTTTTCTATGAGCTCTATTATACCTTCTCCTTCGCCTTTCATGAATGTGATTGTCAATTCAGGGTTGGGTTTGAATTGTCTATGTTTTTCAAGTCCCATAACATCTGTGTAAAATCTGATTGATTCTTCCATATCAGCAACTAAAATAGTGGTGTATTTAACTTTCATACTTCACCTGCCTTATATTTAAGAAACTAATATTTCTTTTTAAAATAATAAGTTTTTCTAAATAATTTTTGATGCCTGTCCCAATTTAACAGCTAAAAATTAAAAACGATAGATCGGACAAACCGTTGTCTTTTAAACCTCCGATCGGCTCTTCTTCTAAACATCATAGGAAAACAATGGTGAGGGTAATTTAAGATATTCCAAGCATGTTATTGGTTGATGTTAAGATGATTAAATAATCAAGGCAGTTATAGCTATTTTAATGGCATGTTGAAAATTGTGTTTCTTTCACGTTTTTACAATAAATCGTATCTTTGCTTCATTTCTATGAGATAAAGATAATTTTAAAAACAAATGGACATATCAACATCAAATTTTGCCTAAAAGTTCCTTTTTGTACTTTGTTCATTTTTATAGAGTTATGGTCTTCAATATTAAAAAATAGAAGATTAACCATCTTTTTGATCGTCATGAAATTTTTGCTTTAAGATTCCATTTATAAATTTTTCGTCTTAATTCAAATGACAAAAAATAATAATCAGAAGAGATAGAAAAAAACACCGTCCATAGATGCCTGGAATTTAATGGCGATACGATGGTAAAAGACAGAGGGTGTGTAAATTGAAGCAATTCATAAGAGCCCTAATGGTCTTTATTGTGTTTTCTCTTTCTATTGCACCGTCAGCAGAGGCATGGACCTGGAAAACCCATTCAAATATTGTGGATGTATCTTACAATAACATGCCTAAAGATATAAAACAGAAATTAAATTTTGCATCCATGAGAGACGGATCAAATGATCCAGATGAAAAATTTAAAGACTTTGGGTATCACAGTTATCCTAAGAGCTATGATAAAGCCATATACTGGCTTAATAGAGGGAAAGATAGTTACAGAAGAGGAGACTACAACTATGCAAGTTACTGTTTTGGAGTAGCTTCTCACTACATTTCAGATACATTTTCAGCACCGCATTGCGTAAGCGGTGAATCAAGTTCTTTACACACCAAATATGAAAACCAGGCCAACTCCCTTACACCAAAGGTTTGGTATATGAACGGAGATTTGAAAACAATAATGTACAACGGATACAAACAAGGAATAATAAGTTGGAATAATTGGGTTAGATACCAAAATCAGAAATATGTACAAAACGATTTAGATAGGGGTGCAGCAGCTTCTTATACAGCAATAAAGTATTGGATTACAAGATCCAGTGGATACTACGTTTCACAGAACACCCTTGGTGGATATACATCGCAGAACGCGTATAGTGGATACTATGTGTCCCAGAACGTATAAGATCGAATTATGTGTTTTAAAAAATACATATACGGTCTTTTTGCGAATCAAAATATGTTGGCTGTGGTAAAATCCTAAAAGATGTTTTAAAGTGTTTTGCAAGAAAATCTAAAAAGTAAATGAATACATTTCCGAAAACATTCAAGAATAAGCATATTTTTTCGTTTTGATTAATAAAAAAAGAAAAAGGTGCCTATTGCACCTTGAAACTGTTGATTATAATATCAAAGTTCGCTTTTTCCTTATCAAAGTCCTCTGGTAGTGCACCACAAAGTATGACATATATTGTGCCATTTTTCTCAAGCCACACAGCCCTTTCCTGTTTTTGTGTACTGTCTACATTCACCTTATGGATTCTCTCATAAGCAGTTACTCCATCCACTGTAAGAGTTCCATCTGATATCTTCTGGTAACTTGGTATCTGAGATTCATATTGAGAATACGTTGCATCAAAAGTCTCTTTTAATGTTTGACCAGATGGAAGTGCTGATTTTTGGATTACAACGAGAGTTTGTTGATTTTGTGGATCTGCAACAGCTACAATAGCATTTGCGGTTGTAGCATTTGCAATTTCCCAATTTTCAGGGTAATCAAAGGAAATTCCACCTTGTGCATATGTTTTTGTTGGTGTTGTGGTTGTAGTTTTATTTCCCTCTTCTGTTGTGCATCCTGAAGCAAGGATCACAAAAGACAAAAGAGCTATTGCAAATAGGTATTTTTTCAAATATATCAACTCCTTTTTGATTTGGTTTTGTAATCATTTAGAAAAAGAAGATGATATATATTTTTCTATTTTAACCTGATAAAAAAAGGATCTATTGTATCTCAATGCTATTGATTATCAAGTTAAAGTTTGCTTCTTGGCTTTTAAAGTTCTTCTTTAGTGCACTACAAAGTATTACATATACCACTCCTTTTTTTTCAAACGATCAAGCT
>CAZLGO010000047.1:0-14023 GCA_964559295.1 uncultured Methanobacteriaceae archaeon | reverse complement strand
GCATCTTTACTCCACTAACCAACATATCCGCCATTTCTTTTATCTTTTCTTCCTTCATAAAAACACCAAAAGATTTTTACACCATAACGTATAAACATATCTTGATAACAATAAACTTTCAATTTAATAGGATATTGGAGGCTAAAACATGACTGAGGAAGCATTTAATCGTTGTGCTGAAATATTAAAACATATAATGGAGGATACAAGTGTCCCAAGGAATATAAGAAGGGCTGCAGAAGAGTCCAAGGAAATCTTGTTTAGAGAAGATGAGGAACCATCAATACGTGCAAGTACCGTCATCTCCATACTCGATGAGATTAGCAACGACCCAAACATTCCAATACATGCAAGAACTCTCATATGGAACGTTTTGAGTGAATTAGAAGCGATTCAAGACTGAGAATCTCCGATACAAATTGCATTTTTGCAAGCTCTTCTATAGCCTCTGCCAAAAGGGCCGCTTCATCCGGATTTTTTCCAACAGCTACAACTCCATGTTTTTCTAAAAGTACAGCATTTTTGTTTTTCATTTTTTGTGACACGTAATTTGCAAGTTTCATACTTCCAGGGGGCGCATACTCTACAAGCGGTATATGTTCATCTTCAACACCCCACAAACCCTCCATTGTTTTTGGGGTCTTTCCAACAATTGAAAATCCAACCGCAACAGGAGAATGGGTATGAACGATTCCACCCACATCAACCCTGGTTTTGTAGATGCCAAGATGCATAAATACTTCTGAAGAAGGTTTTTTATCACTTTCCTCCAAAACCTTCCCATGCATATCCACCAAAACAACGTCTTCCTTCTTAACATTTTTAAGAGATACACCGCTCTGAGTTACTGCAATTTTCAAGACCCCATCGTCATAAAACTTACAACTTACATTCCCAGATATTCCAGACACAAGTTTTCTTTTATAAAGATAATGAGATGTATTAACTACCTGCTCTATAGCCTCATTTTTTATTGAAAGACCTCCAACAACCTTTAGAGCAACCTTTTAGAAAAAGGTTGATCAAAAAGCGACCTTCAGTCGCCTGGACTTTGCGAATTTTTTGGAAACCTTGTTTCCGAATCTGCTAAACGAAGTTCAGTAACTCTTCCTTAAAATTTCTTTGGATGAACCAAAAAGGTTCTTCGATGTTAAACGACGCTACTTTCCAACAAACTTGCAAACGAAATTTGCAAACGAAAGTTTGTTTCGTGTCATACCATGATATAGAAAAGATCTGCGGAATTTTTTTCAGCAAGATTTAATTCTTCATATTTTCATAAAAGCCTTATCTTTGAACTCATGTAAACTTCAGGATTTTAAAAACACCATTGTGAAGCACCGGAACCTCACCACAGGTTGGCACGATGTTGTAGATCTTTTGAAACTCTGTTTGTGATTGGAAGGTTCCAGAGTTTATCATATGAACGCCTTTGTATTTTTTGTAGGCATTTATATGCACATGACCTGTATGAAATACATCCGGAATCCTCTCTATAACAAGATGATCTTCGACTTCAGGGGCAAGGGGCATTCTTTCACCATAGATAGGGGCAAGATGCCTTTTCTCCAACAACTCCTTCATTATGATGTCTGATCTTTGGTGAGATAGCCCTTTTACATCCATCGCTAAGTCATCAAAACTCCTGCCATGGTATATCAGCAATTCTATTCCATCTAAGCTTACAAACGAAGGGTTACTTACCATTTCAACATTCTTAAGTTCATAAAGACTTTTTGCGTATTCAGGCAGTATGGCTGGCTGAGGCTCAGCTTGTCTTGGTGCATCGTGATTTCCTGGCGAGATTATTATTTTTATATCGTCAATTTCTCCGAACAAGCGTGCAGCCTCCTCATATTGCTCATAGATATCAGCTATAATAAGCTCTTTTTCCTGATTAGGATATACTCCAATTCCATCCACAATATCTCCTGCTACAACCAAATATTTAACATCCTGAGCAATCTCAATTTGCTCACCGTGACCAAAATCACCATTAATCCATTTTGTGAATTTAAGGAATGCATCTTCAAGAAAGGCGGAGCTTCCAATGTGGGTATCTGAAATAAAAACAGCTGCAAAATCCATATTTTTTTCATCGATTCTCGGAATTCCAGGGCGGATTATCTCATTTGCTATCACGAAATTTCCTTTCCTACTTCCAACAACCCCCACAACCTCGTCTTGCACGATCCTTTCTGCCTGCTCGAACAATTTGTGGTTATCATTATGAACCAAAACCATGATATCTCCAGTTCCATCCTCCAATTCAATGAGCTTATGGTTGTTTTTCGTGTTCCTCACATTACTTACCATTCCTATTATTTTCACGACATCTTCTGTATCATCCACATCCCCTATAGGTCGATGTTTTTTTATTTCAGCTCTGTTACTTAAAAGATCTTTTAATTTCTGATATCTACTCCTAAAATAAGTTACAAAGTCTGTTACTTCACCACTTGCATATGATTTGCCGGTTGTATCTTGGATTACCTGGAAACTAGGTGGTTCACGGGATATAGGTTGATCTAATTGTTTAACATTGGTTAAATGCGAACCATTTTCTACCAGACCCATCTTTTGCAGATAAGTATCCAAAATTTCCTCTGTTAACACAAGGACATTGTTATCTGAATGGGATAGATCAGCTATTAAGACTTCTGCAAATTCCAAAGGATTATTTTGATGCTTTATCTTCTCATAAGCACCATCGTTGATGAGAATACCAGCGTCAATGAATTTTATGATAATATCATTGGTCATAATACCCCATGCAAAGCTTTTTGTATGTATATCTATACACACCATTATAAGAATTTCCAAAGAGGTGATAGTTTGCCAAGAATCATCAAGATCATACTGTTTTTTATACTCTTTGCTGTGTTTTTTGAGGCAGGTCTTATAAGTTCATACACAATTGTAACTTCACAACCACCAGATATTGGAAAGCTAATAGATATGCAAGTTGGCAACATATCCGCTGTTTTAAGAGGCATTGATCAATATTTTAAGGTTGAATACGGAAAAGAAGTTTTAAAAATTTTAAATCCAGAATCAGTCGCTGAAATGTTGAAAAAGAGAGGTAAATTGGATGGGATAAATTTATCCACTCTGTCTGCTTCAACACATGATGATATTGAAAAGGATACAATAGCTGTAAATATCACTGCAACAGGCTACAGAGAAACCGTGGTAGAACAAGGTGGACAGGTAATAATAAGTCCTAAGGAAACATACAGCATAAATGCAACTGCAATGGCAAAAACAAAGGAAGGTGGAGTTGAAGTGGATGTTAACACCATAAATATAACAGCAATTGGTAAGATATATCAATTAGCTGCATCAGCGAATAGTCCCAATTAAACAACCTCCTAAAAAAGGTTGATCAAAAGGTTTTGTGAACTCTTGCAACTATTGTTGCAAGTTTGCTGAATTCGTTCAGCAATTTTTCCTAAAAGTCCTTTGACGAACCTTTACAGAGATTCTTAGGAAAAGATCGATGCGCATGTCTACGTCAGCGGATCTTAATTTTATGGCTCGGTGATGCTATGATCAGTGTTGTTGGCATCGGACCTTCTCGTGAGAATATGAGCATGAGGGCTGTAGATGCTATAAAAAATGCAGATGTTATAATCGCTTATAAAGGTTATATAAAGCCTATAGAAGACATAATAGAGGGAAAGGAGATAATCGCAAAAGGAATGGGGGATGAGATAGAAAGAGCAGAGATAGCTATAGCTAAATCAAAGGAAGGTAAGAAAGTTGCACTTGTAAGTTCAGGGGATCCTGGTATATTTGGAATGGCAAATGTCCTCTTTCAGTTGGTTGAAAAATATAGCAGCATTGAGGTGGAAGTTATCCCTGGAATAACAGCAGCAAACTTTGCAGCATCCCTGCTTGGTGCACCACTACATGACTTTGCAGTTATAAGTCTAAGTGATATTTTAACCCCGCTATCTGAGATAAAAAGGAAAATTGAGTTTGCATCAAAAGCAGACTTTGTAATTGTTCTGTACAATCCAATGAGCAAAAAAAGAAAAAAACCGTTTAAAGAAGCTTATAAAATTTTAATTGAAACTAAAAAACCCACAACTCCGGTCGGAATAGTAAAAAGCAAAAATGATGAAGTTGAGGTTATTATAACAACCCTCAGAGAACTCATGGCTCATGAAATAGACATGTCAACTACCATAATAATTGGAAATTCTATGACTTATGTTTCAGATGGATATATGATAACTCCCCGAGGTTATGCGATCCCACAAGACGTACACCCCCTAGCTTGGGAATATTATAACTCTTTTCTTAAAGGAGAGATATCCTTAGGATCAAATATAGAATGCGAGTATTATCCATGCCATTTTAATGGACAAAACTGCACTTTCTGTTATTGTCCTTTTTACCCTTGTGGAGATGGTGCAACGGGCGGTAGGTGGATAAAGGATAAGGGTGTGTGGAGTTGTGAAGGATGTTTTTGGATTCATAAACACAAAACAGTGGAATGTGTCCTACCAAAACTTTCTAAGATCGTCCATGCAGTGGAGGATCTTAAAGATAAAAAAAAGAAGCTTTTAAAATTAAGAAGAGAATGCATCTACGATACAAAATAATTGAGGTTATCTTCAAGATTATGGGAGGACATTAACCTTTAGGAACAAGCATATAAATCATGAAAATTTTCACCTAACAACTGGACTTTTCATGCTTTCTTTAATAAAATCTAAAAACATTTTTGCTTAAAAGACCATAAAAACACTGTAAGGAAAAACACACCCTTTGCCATAAATATCTGAGAAAGTTTAAGAAAAGTTCACAAAACGTTTTGATCAAGCTTTTTCCGAAAGATAGGCGTATAAATACCTGATTGAACTTCATTAAAAAAATAAATAAAAAATATAATTATAGAGTTCTTGGCAAAAGTTTATATTTTTTTTATACCTTTGTCAGATAGCTTTTATGGGCGGTATTTTAATGAAAGTTTTCACTTACCCAAACATAGCATCATTTACTCAACGTGGCAGCTTAAAAGAAAGAGAAAGAAAGCTTAAAAGAATAAATGCAAAACATAAAACACAAGACTTCCAAATAGTTGAAATGCCTGCTGATTTTGTGAAAAATAAAACTGAGGAGAAAAAAACAGGGCTTCAGGTAGGATCCATGCTTGATGAGAAATCCGCAAAAAAGCTCTATTCTAAAACCGTCTTTAAAACGAATATAAGCTATATTCTGCATACAGAACCTGTTTTTCGCAGATGCGGATCAAATGGCTGCGTAACACCACAATTAAGATGGTATGATGCTGGTTGGATGAATAAATTTATAAAACATGTTTTTAGTATTATCGATTTTTTAATAGTAAATCCATATGCCATTGAGATTCATCCAAGTAACTTTCAAGGCGGAAAAAACAACATAAGCGTGTTTTCAGAAGCAATTGAGAGATTATACAACGAATACAATGAAAAATACAATGAAAAAATCTTAATCTTTATTGAAAATAGAACAGGACAACACATTCAGACAACACATTCAAAATGAAGCAGATATAAATGACTTTTGGAGATTATTCAAAGATAAATATCCTGATTTGGTAAGGCATGTTGGGATAATGCTTGATATACAGCAACTATACGCCGTAACTAAAGACAATTTTATATCTGAATTTGATAAGATCCCAAAAGATTGTTTATATGGCGCGCATATCCATACAAAACATGGAATTCCTCCAATTTCTGATGATATTCCATGGAAACATGTTTGAGATGAACTTAAATCCATAGGAAGCAAAGATAGACCTTTTCATATTTTATCAGAAGTTCACCATTCAAAACAAGTTGAAAAAACTTTTATTTTGCAAAAAGGTTCTTAAATTCGATTAATCGGAAAATTCAAAAATGAATAAAAAAATCATCGTCCAATGACCTCTTCAAAAATATCCAAAGCAGTCTCAAGCTGCTCTTCTGGTATTGTAAATGGAGGAATGATCCTAAGAAGCGAAAGATATCTTCCCTGTCCTCCAGCCATCGTCACAATACCATTTTTAAACAATTTATTCTGTACTTTCGCTTTATAATCAACAAGAGGCTTATCTTTTTCTTCCCTAAAGTCAACAGCCTTCAAAAGCCCCCAACCTCGCGCCTGATAAACCTTATCGTAATCTCTCCATTCCTCAAATCTCTTCTCCACTTTATCTGAAAGATAGTTTACTCTATCTAAGAGATTGTATCTATTCAAATATTCAATGGAAGCCATGTTGCCAGCAAGAGATATTGGTGCTCCTCCATAAGTTGAACCATGATATGCAGGAAGGTTTTCCATGATCTCGTCTTTCACGATAGCTGCGCTCAAAGGTGCCACCCCTCCTCCAAAGGATTTTGCAGTTGTGAATATATCAGGTTCCACACCATAGTGTTCATGCACCCACATCTTTCCGCTTCTTCCCATACCAGACTGCACTTCATCGAATATCAATACAATTCCATTTTCTTCTGTTATCTCTCTTACGGCTTTTATGAATTCCGGTTGGGCAGGATGCATAAGTCCTCCTGTAGTGTATGGCTCCAATATGAAGGCAGCAACTTCATACGGATAAACCTGATAGGATAGCACCCGATCTTTGAGGAAATATTCTATGCAGTGTCCAGCGCAGTCTTCAGGATCATCGCAGAACATACAGTTTGGACAGTTTGGACCCTCTGCAAAGTAGATATTAGCAGATCTCAATGGCCGGAATGTTTCAGCATCTCTTGCTTTTTGTGCCATGCATGAAAGAGATCCCATAGTTCTCCCATAGAAACCACCCATGAACGCTACAACGCATGTCCTTTTGGTGTAACTTACAGCAAATTTCAAAGCAGCTTCATTTGCCTCTGTCCCATCACAAGCATAATGTATTCGATAATCACTTCCATGAGGAACGGTATCAAGCAGGTTTTTGCTTGCATCGATCATCAGAGGCATGTTATAATCGTTTGAAGGAAATATTCCTCCCATTCCATATTCTTCAATTATCTGAAGGGCTCTTTTTAAGATCTCAGGGTTTTTATAACCAAAATTCTGTGTTGAGATTCCAGCATTCAGATCTATGTAAACATTATCATCCACATCCTGTATAAGGGAATTTGCAACTTTTTTTACAGTGATGGGAAGATCCCAACCATCTCCTACCTCACATTTTTTCCCTGCCCAGCAGGATGTTACGTATTTTTTGGCTTCTCCAATCAATTTCAATGAAACAGGACCTGGGGGTGTTTTTTTTATGTAAGGCACACCATTTTTCGCCAAGTTTTCTGACCAGTCTTTTATTTCCATTTTTTATCCTCCTCTTAAAAATCAAACAATTTTTTCATTCTAACCTTAACTAAATATGATTTTTGATCTAACTTCTAAGTTCAAATTTCCATAATCCCGTCATAAACCAAAACCGCATCACCCTCCATAAAAGCCCCTAAAATCCCATTTTCCTCATAAACATCTATTCTCAAATCTCCTCCTGGAAGATGCACCAGAACATCCCTATCAAGCTTTCCAAGTTTAACTCCTACTATGGCGCAGGCAGTAGCTCCTGTACCACATGCAAGGGTCGCTCCAGCACCCCTTTCCCATGTAATCATCTCTATTTCATTTTTGTTCAAGATCTTGACAAAATGAACGTTTATTTTCTGTGGAAATGCTTCATGCTCTTCGATCATGGGTCCCAGCTTTTCTAAAGGTACTCTATCCAGATCATCAGTAAAAATTACTGCATGCGGATTTCCAACATTTACAACACTCATTTTAATCGTTAAATCATCAACGAGAAGTTCATCATCTAAAAATTCATCTCTATCACTTATCATTGGAATTTCACTGGTTTTAAAGGTTGAAGTGCCCATATCAACTTTTGTAGATTTTACTTTACCATCTTCAATCGCAAGATCAAGCTCTTTAACACCAGCGAGGGTTTCAACATTCATACTTTTTTTTGAGACGATTCCGTTCTCATATATAAACTTAGAAAAGCATCTTATCCCGTTTCCACACATCTCAGCTTCGCTTCCATCTGAATTGAAAATCCTGAATTTTATGTCTGCCTCAGGGATAGAAGAAGTTGACACGAATATCACACCATCTGCACCAACAGAAAATCTGCGTCTGCAGAGTTCTTCTGTAACCTCTGGCTTTTTATCTTCAGGAATGATCACTTCAGAAGTCTCGTCAACTACTATATAATCGTTTCCAAGTCCATGCATCTTTGAAAATAGTATGAGAGATTTTGTTTTTCCGGAATTTTTCATTTTAGAAGCCTCGCTGGAATGTTTTGTTTTGATAAAAGATCAGCAAAGGTTTCTCGCTCCCTTATGATCTCATCTCTGCCATCGCATACAAGGACTTCTGCTGGTCTGGGGCGTGAGTTGTACTGGGATGACATTGAAAACGAATATGCACCAGCATTTAAAATTGCAAGAATGTCTCCTTCTTTAATTTCAGGCATTGGCCTGTCTCTTGCAAATAGATCACCAGATTCACACAAATTTCCTGCAACATCTATTTTTTGCACTGGTTTTTCATCTGGTCTGTTTGCAATTACAATATGATGGTATGAACCATACATCGCAGGTCTTATAAGTGTGTTAAATCCTGCGTCAACACCTGCAAATTTCCTGTAACTTTGTTTTATGGTGTTTACCTTAGTGAGAATTACAGAGGCGTCTCCAACTATGTATCTTCCAGGCTCAAGGTACATCTCAGGCTTTCCAAGATCATATTGTTCGAGCTTTTCCTTGAAAAGATCTGTAATTTCCTTTGAGAAAACCTCAATATCCAGTTTTGACTCATCTGGATGATAGGGTATTCCCAAACCTCCACCAAAGTCTATAAATTCAAATTCAACTCCCAAATCAGCATGCACTCTTCCTGCAACCTCCATGAGTTTCTCAACAGCGAGCATGAAAGGTTCAGGATCCAGAATGCCAGAGCCTATATGGGCATGGATCCCAGCAAGCTTAAATCCAAGATTTTGCGCCATTTTGTAGATAGAAACAGCTTTTTCTTCCATTACACCAAATTTACTTAGCTCCCCACCAGTTATACAATGTTCATGATGACCTGCTCCTATTTTTGGATTTATCCTAAATGATATTTTATGTTTAGATGGATCTGTGATTTTAGAAAGCCTCTTAAGTTGTGAGACCGAGTCGATATTTATTGTAATTCCAGAAGATACCGCAAATTTGAGTTCATCATCGTTTACATTGTTTCCGGTGTATAAAATCCTTGATGGTTCGAATCCAGCAAGAAGAGCTGTATATATTTCACCTGTAGACACCGCGTCAATGCAGCTCCCCTCTTGCTCCAATATCCGCATCACAGCAAGATTCGAGTTTGCTTTACATGCGTAAAAAATCTTAAAATCCTTATATTTTGTAGAAAAGGCATCATAAAGTCTTCTGTAATTTTTTCTTATTTTTGTCTCATCTACAACATAAAGCGGAGTTTTATACTTCTTGGCAAGTTCTATTGCATCTGCACCGCCAATACTTAAATTTCCATTTTCATTTATCTCCAGATCAAGGTTCATCTAATGTCCTCCAGAAACAAAGGCAGATAAGAAACCTTTTGACTTTATCATATATAAAGGCAATTTGCAAACGTTTGCCAAAACGACCTGTTTTAAACATGTTAAATATATTTTTTATTATTTTTTAATACTCGTGGTTTCGCATGATATTTTATAAACTAATTTAATTTATATTACATTGAAAAATGTAAATTTTTTCCAAGATGATCTAAACCCGACCAGTAATTTTAAAATTCCAATTAAAAACATGGGAAGTGTTAATCACGAAGCGATGCTTAATATGGAAATAAGATGCTAACAAACCAATTAAAACTTTCTGCACACGTCTTTTTATTTGCTATAAAGCTTTAATGGCTCTTAATTATAAAAAAAGGATTATAAAGAGTTCTGGCAAAGAATCTAATATGCTCTATAGTATTCTATCACATAGAAAACAAAAAAGAAAAAATTAAGTGGGGTTTCTAACCCCGATGGTTTTATCCTCCCTTAACTACAAACATGCCAGGTTTACTATATGTGTTTCTGAATAGCATGTTGATGGGATAATCCCTGTATGGGAGATCTAACCAAGCTCCATTTTTGAAATATTGAACGCTTCTATGGTTTGATGCATATGCAGTTGCATACTGGATTATTCTTGCTCTTATACCTGCTTTGGTAAGTTCACTGTACAAGTATTCACTCATAGCCCAGCAGTCTCCACCACCAAGCCTTAAAAAGCTTTCAAGTGTACTTGAACCGCTTATATAACTGAATCTTGCAGCGTTCTTCATTATCTGGTCAAGAGTTAAAGAAGATCCTTGTATTTTCAATGTAATCTTGTCCGGCAACTTCCCATCTATTTTGTACGAGTTTAGTATATTTGAGAATTCGCGGACTAAGACATCACATCCTAATTTTCCTAAAGGAGTGTTAACATAATTTGGAAGTCTTCCATTAGTTTTGATGAAGTTGCTCAGTCTTTTTGCCATGTCGATATAATCGGCTTTTTTTATTTCACCGGTAGCAATACCATCGAGAGGATCTGGGGCAGGTTTTATGTCTGTTTTGATTATGCCCATCAGCTCTTCAATGAACTTGTCGTAATTGGCTGCTGCGTCGTTAGCTTTACTTGCATCAGAACTTGTAAGTTCGTCTAAATATTGTATAGTACAGCTCATAAGCTGTAAAAATTGGGGAGTTGTAACTGTAACTTCCTTAGAAAGCCTGACATTGCTTGGAACCTCATTTTTTTCTTTTATATAAACAGAAGTGTTGTTTGCACAATTTAACACGCAGTTTGGTATGGAATTGGTATCATTTAAAATCAGATTTTTTACTTCTTCTGGCGTTTTATTCTCTAAAGGCGTATTCACATTTTCTACTGCATAGACACTATTTGCACATAGCAATGCTAATACAAAGACAAATAGCATGCTAATAGGTAATTTTCGCTTAATGTACATTCCCCCTAACTTGATCGTCGCATTTTATATCGTCGCATTTTTTTTAAATTGGTTTCATATAGAGTCTAAAATGCCGAAATAGGCATTTTGGACACTTATCCAATATCCATGATCACCTTGTATATAAAGGTTTTCCCTTGCTTTAAAAGGAAAAATATAAATAAATGTGCTGTCACTACACAAAGTCTTCGAGATTTAGTGTTATAAATTTCTATGAGCGAAAAGATAATAGAAGCGACTTGATTTTGAAAATTGGGAAACGATGGATTCAGTCTTAAATTAGTTTTTAAGGCATTAAATTCCATTAAAAATACTTTATAGATGCTACTTAAGCTAAAAACTTCTTGAAATCCTTTTTTATTTAACCAAATCGGCGGTTATTAGAATTTCGGATTTTTGCCAAGAACCTCTAAAATTATTTATTTTTTTATTTATTTTTTTAAAGAAGTTCAATCAGGTATTTATACGCCTATCTTTCGGAAAAAGCTTGATCAAAACGTTTTGTGAACTTTCCTAAAAGTTTTCAGACATATGGCAAAGAACCTTATTCCCATAAAGTGATTATATAACCTTTTCTGATCTGTGTAAATAAGGGTAAGTTGATAAGATGAGAGAAGACATTTATATTTTTTTAGTCAATATCCTGTGGGGGTTCAACATGAAAAAGCAAGATAGTTTGTTAATATTCACATTTATTTTCGGACTGGTGGCTTGTGGAGCAGCTGCAGCAACACAGACAGTATCAAATTTGGATAATTTGGGTATTTCGACTATTTCGGAAACAGGTTGGAAAGAAAACACGTTGAACTTAGATATTATAAATAATAAAACAGGTGGAAGCATCACTAAAAACTCCATAATTATGGGATATCTTCCCAAAACACAGCTAACTCAACAGATAATCACTGCCGCTAAAAATGGAACTCCAATGATCACTTTTGGAAATGGAAGCTATCCAAGGGTTATGGTAGTGTCAGGTATCCATGGCGATGAATTACCAACCCAGATAGCAGTCATGATGCTTATAAATAACTTACAAGGTAAAAAAATAAGAGGAACCCTCTATGTAATTCCTTTTGCCATACCCTATTCCACCGAAAAAAACAGTCGAGATTACAATGGCAATGATCCAAACAGGATGACAAACGTCCCAGGAACTCCGACAAACGTAATATTTGGCGTTGTAAAACAAAAAAATGTCACTTATCTTGGCGATTTTCACGCAACAGCAGGTGGAGATCCTAAAAGTGTGCTTTGTTCAAAGACTCCGTATACAAGTTTTGAAATAGCGAAATATATAGAAAGACTCACAGGTTCCTCTTTAGCATTTTATGATGTGGTATCTGATAATCCAGGGAAATTAAGAGTAGCGTGCAATCTAGCCGGAATTCCAGCTGTGACTTGTGAGGTTTTATCACCCCAAGGTAAGGTAAGATCCGGGAGTGTGGAGGATTCTTATGATCAAATTGAAGCATTTTTAAGATATAGCAATGTTTTAATTGCAATAAACAGAATCGCCGGAGTAGACAGAATAGAAACAGCAAACAAAATTGCTAAGGCAGGTTGGAGTTCCTCTAACAGTGCAATACTCACAAGATCCGATCTTTTCCCTGATGCCTTATCAGGTGGACCACTCTCAGAATTCCATTCACCAATACTCCTCACGTCAACAAACCAGATAACAGAAAGCACACTTCAAACACTCCAGAATCTTCAAACCAAAAAGATAACAATCCTTGGAGGAACTTCCGCTGTATCACAGGCTGTTGAAGATAAGCTAAAACAACAAGGATTTGAAGTTGAAAGAATCGCAGGTTCTGATAGATACGAAACATCTGCAGAAATCGCAGAGAAACTAAAGGAAAAAGGCGTTAACAAGGTCTTAATCGCAACAGGTAAAAACTTCCCAGATGCACTGGCTGCAGCTCCTTATGCAGCAAAACAAAACGCAGCAATCCTTCTTACAGATCCAAACAATCTGCCAGCCTCAACAAGGGACGCCATAATCTTCCTTGGAGCAAAAGACGTTACAATACTCGGTAGCACCGCAGCTGTATCTCAAAACGTTGAAGATCAGCTTAAAGCTATGGGACTTTCAGTTTCAAGAATTGCAGGCTCAGATAGATACGAAACTGCTGTTAAGATAGCAGAGAAGATGACCTCAAGCAAACTCATCATCGCAACAGGAGAGAACTTCCCAGATGCCTTAGCAGGTGGAGCATTTGCAATCAAGCAAGATGCAATTATACTTCTTGTTAGGAAAGATCAGGTTCCACAGAGCGTTAGAAACTACCTTGCAGCAAGAGAGGGAGCCTTCACAGATGTATGGATACTTGGAGGAGAACCAGCGGTTTCAAGCCAGGTGGAAGCAGAAATTGGACAGATTCTGGGCTGATTTTTTTTATTTTTTTAGAATTTTCCAATCTTCAATAGAAAACAAACGATTTGCTTTAATCTTTTGATCATCATTAAAAGTTGATTTACGCCAACGGTTTTTGATAGGTTAAATTGGAGAGATATATACGAAATATCTAAAAGAACTTAAAAAATGCAAGTTGTGCGAATGGAATTGCAAAATAAATAGGCTTAATGGGGAAAAAGGAGTGTGCCGTGTTGGAATTCCTGAAATAGCATACACAAGCCTCGCCTATATCCTGAAGAGTTATTCTGTGACCTTGCTTGGATGCTCTTTTAGATGTATGTATTGTAATGCATATCGTATTTCACAGTATCCAGATGCAGGATGGATATACAGAGGATACGAAAAACCAGAAGATATAGCTAAAGAAGCCTTTATGGCTTTGAATACGTCCTTTGCTAAAAATATTGGTGCATACAGGCTTAGCTTTACAGGAGGAGAACCTTCAATACATACACCATACATAGAGGAAGTTGTAGCTAAAATAAAAGATATGGCTCCAGAGATGGAAGTTGGTGTAGCTACCAATGGATTTCCAACCTCTAAGACTTTAAAACGATTGATAGATATCTCATCCTTTATAAATTTTGAAATAAAGGC
>CAZLGO010000046.1:0-14160 GCA_964559295.1 uncultured Methanobacteriaceae archaeon | reverse complement strand
CAAAACTCAGGCGACTGAAGGTCATCAATCCTTTAGGAGAGGATTGTCCCAAAGAACTTTTAAGAAAAGTTCACAAAACTCAGGCGACTGAAGGTCATCAATCCTTTAGGAGAGGATTGTCCCAAAGATAAGTTTCGATCAACCTTTATTAAAGGTTGAGGTTGTGGGGAAATGAAAGTTCAGCACATGGAAATTAAAGATAAAATGAGTGTTCTTGAGCTGATAGAAGAGATGGGAAAATCAGGTGTTCTTGGTGCAGGAAGGGTATCAAGGGCAACAGGACTTCTTGCTGATGCCATGGAGGATGAAGACGCAACCGTCTTTTTGGCCATGGCAGGTCCACTTGTACCTGGAGGACTCAGAAAAATCATATCTGATCTTATAGCGGATGGATTCTTGGATGTACTAATAACAACAGGTGCTAACATAACCCATGATTTGCTTGAAGCTTTTGGTGGAGGACATTATCAGGTTTTTAAAAAGTATGATGATGAGAGATTATATAAAATGGGAATCGGAAGAGTAAGTGATTTTTATACAAAATCAGAGGATTTTTTGACCTTTGAGAAGAGAATAGCTGAAATTTTAGACAAAATAACAAAAAAAAGAAAAACATTCTCAATAAGGGAACTTCTATCTGAAATAGGAAATATCATTGATGATAAAGACTCTATATTAAAGGTAGCAGCCAAAAAGAACGTTCCAATTTACTCTCCAGGTTTGATAGACAGCATGCTTGGTTTGCAGTTGTGGATGTACACTCAAACAGAGGATCTTTTTTTGGACGCTATCAGGGATATGCATGAGCTTTCTGATATTGTGCACAGATCAAAAAAAGTTGCAGCTATGATTTTAGGTGGTGGATTGCCCAAACATTATGTCTTAGCATCAAATCTACTAAGAGGAGGGGTTGACATGGCTCTGCAGATAACCATGGATAGAAGCGAAACTGGAAGTCTAAGTGGTGCTCCTCTTGAAGAGGCTAAATCATGGGCAAAGGCAAAACCAGGTGCAAATCTTGTAACTGTAATAGGTGATGCCACAATATTGTTTCCGCTGATGGTTGCAGGTGCAAGGGAGATGATACATTGGAGATGATTCTTCACACGAAACTTTAGGAAAGTTTCATCAAAACTAAGTCATGAGGTGATACATTGGAGATGATTCTTTACGCTTTATCTGGATTTTCCATGAAATTATCTGATGATGCGCATGATAAGAAAAAAAACAAGCCTTTTGGGATATTAGCAGGCATTTTATGTGGTTTTTGTATAGGATATTTAGTTACGATAAGCATTGATGCTGCATGCATATTCTTTGGTATTCTAATTGGAACACTTGCTGCAAAAAAAATTGACTGTGTTAACCATGTTCTCTCATTAGTGGTATTTTTGGCAGTAGCACTATTCTTTGGTATTCCTGCAATCGGGATTATTCCTCTGCTTATATGTTCTTTTGCAGCTTACGTTGATGAGATTGGAAACGATGGTAAATTGGTTTTTAAAAAAAGTAAGTGGCAGGTGTTTTTTAAGTACAGATTCACCCTTAAGATGGCTGTCTTGGTACTTGCATCCTTTGGGATCCTACAAAGTGTTTTTCCAGTTTTGAAGAGTTTTCAATTTTTGCATATAGTCTCATTTTTATACTTTTTGATGTTTGAGATGTTTTATGAAATAGCAGGTTTAAAGTTCGATGCTATTTATGATGGATTTTACAGCATCCTTAGGGCTTTCTGATGAGTATATGGATCTTCCAATGATCATGGCATCTGCAAACTTGAGGGTATTCTCTGGATCTCCGCCCTGGATACCTACTCCTGGAGCTATTATAAATGAATCATCTCCAACAATTTCTCGAATTTTTTTCAGACGATTTAACCTTGTTGCTGGGGCTACAAATTTATCTATTCCCAATTTAATGCCCATCTTTGCAATATCTTCAGATATCTTCTCAAGAAACATCGAAGAGCCTGGATGTGACATCTCAGTTAAAAGAAATACATCTCCATCATGTTCTTCTGCTGAATCCAAACATGTAAGTACGCTATCTTCCCCAACAAATCCATGAACGATAATTGCATCTGCTCCAGCTTGGAAGGTGATATCTGCTATTTTTTTATTTATCTGAGGGATATCAGCAACCTTAAAATCAGCGATAATACCAAAATCAAAGCTTTCTTTTATGGTGGATATTGACTGGAGACCCTCACTTAATACAAGCGGATATCCTATCTTTGCAGTATTTATATGCTCTGAAACATCTTCAACTATCTTCAGCGCATCTTCAATGTTTTGAACATCCAGTGCTAAGATCATTTTGTTTTTAATTTCCATAAGCTTAGGTGGGTCTGGGTTATTTAAATGATTTTTGAATTTGATTATTCGTGTACAAAACTATATATACTCCCAAGACAAACATAAAGCAAGCCATTTTTATGGCTAAATTAGGAAGTGATGAATTGTTTAGAAACAATTATGGTAGAGATAACTACTACGGTAGAGAAAATTCAGCTCCCATTAATGTGGGAGATGAACATGAAGTTAAGATTGAAGACGTTGGCAGAGAGGGCGATGGAATTGCCCGTATAGAAGGTTTTGTGGTTTTTGTCACAGGAGCCAAACTGGGCGACGAAGTCAAAATTAAAATTAATTCTACAAGAAGAAATTTTGCCTTTGCCGAAATTGTCGAATAATCTAAATTTTTGAATTTGTTCTTGAAAATTGAATTTATTTAATTTTCTTGAATTTTTTTATTTTTAGCGAATTTTGATTAACTTTCCTATAAGAATGCTTAAATTTAGGATCATAAAGTTTTGAGCCTTTGATCGTTTTGGGATCTAAGATATCACCCACAACTATAATGGCTGTTTTTTTTATTCCAGTCTTCGAAACCCTGCTTACAATATCCTTTAGTGTCCCTCTGACTATCTTCTCATCATCCCAAGATGCCCTACTGACAACCGCAACAGGAGTATCATCTGGATAATGACTTAAAAGTTCATCTACAACCTTCTCGATCATATGAATTCCTAAAAAGATACACATGGTTGCTTTATGCTTTGCAAGTTCTGAAATCGTCTCGGATTGAGGTTTTGGGGTTTTGCCTTCAGGACGGGTTATTATAACAGTCTGTGATATTTCAGGTAAAGTTAATTCAGCTTCAAGAGCAGCTGCAGCAGCAAAAAGAGAACTTACACCAGGTATTATTTTGTAGGGTATTTTTTTCCTTTTAAGACGATCTATCTGCTCTCCAATTGCCCCATAGATAGATGGATCTCCTGTGTGAACCCTTGCTATGATTTTTCCATTGTCTGTTTCCTTCTGCATTATATCTATTATTTCGTCTAGGTTCATAGAAGCACTGTTGTAGATTTTAGCATCTTCCTTAGCATAACTTAGGATTTCTTTGTTTACCAGAGAACCTGCGTATATAATAACATCAGCACTTTTTAAAACCTTAACAGCCTTTATAGTTAAAAGTTCAGGATCTCCAGGACCTCCACCTATAAATATCACTTTTCCTTTCATTTTTTCAAAGCCATCCTCTCATCTATGATCTCAATAGCACAAAAAGGGCAGTTTTTAACACATATTCCACAGCATCCGCAGGATTTAGCATCAATCGTTGCTTTTTTATTATCTTCTATAATAATGGTTTTATCTCCTATCTTGATGGTGGGACATACTTCATAACAAATATGATCGCAAGCTTCTCCACCCTGACAGATTTCATGGTCAACCACTGCAGATCTTGTTGCAAATCCCAATGCGCTCTTTACAGCTTCCTTTATCTTGTAGCCTGCAAGATGCATGATTGTGTCTCCCACTGTCGGATCTATGCTCATGGATGCTAAACATGGATAATTATGAAGCTTATTTCCAGATTCAAATTCAGCTTCCTCTGTAGGTACTCCTTCAAGCTCCTTGGCTATGTACCATGTTGAACCACAAGGAGCACCTCTTTTAACCTTTATACTTTTTATGATCCCATCTGCATCAATTTCAAGTTCAGGTTTTCCAAACCACCTTGCAAATTCGTCTATGTATTTATCTTGAACAGGTTTAAGGGAACAGAATGGTTTTGGAAAGATGATCCTCTTGTTCTTGATTTCATCTTCTATCTGTCTTTGAAGACCAGGCGGAATTTGTTTGGGATCATGTATAGGAGCAATTATTGATTTTGCATGGGTTTTTGAAGCCACAGTTGGTATTATCATATTTATGTCACCATACAATCCCAAGGAAAGAACCAAATCACTTTCTGGTAGATTCTTCGGAATGAAATCTTCAAAATCATCAATGAATTCAGGTAGATCTTCTGGATACTCATGTAATCCAACTATATAGGGGGCAAAACCCATTGCTGCAATGTTGTTTACGATCCTTGATCCATATTTTCCAGAGCTTAGTATGAATATACGTATCATAGGTTTTTATTCTCCTTTTTAGGATTTTTCGGTTTCAAAAAGAATCATTTTTTAAATGATGTATAATTTACCCAAATGAATAAACACTTCATTCTAAAGAGACGTCCTATAAAAAAACAGATAAGCCAATACCATCAGCACAATTGCAAGAACAATCGCGACCAACAAAAAAGTCTTATCAGTGCCAAATATGATAGGAATGGGACCTATCATAATCACACCGCCTGCACGAACTCCTTCTGTTCTTGATAAAGCTTGTAGAGCTGTTCCTATGAATATCAGAAGCATACCCAACAAAACAGCCATAATTCCAGAGATTATCAATGTATTGGCTTTGATCATTCCACTCCCTTTAAGGTGCATTCAACACTTCCATCAGTTGTTCTACATTCTACAATTTCCAAGGAACACATATCCTCTAAAAGTTTCTCTAAGTTATCCAAAGGACAATATTCTTCATCTCTCTTACAAGCCATTGCATAACAAGGACAATCTACTTGATTTTTTATATGCTCTCTTCTGATCCACGAGTCCGCCCTGCTTAGGCAATCGTACACTAAAAGGTAGGATAAAAAGGTGCATCTTTGATCATCTCCAAGTTCTGGTTTTTCGATGCGCCCTTTTATTCCCTTTGCTATGGATTTTGCATTTTTTGTTTCCTCTTCTGGTACAACCAACAAAACATGGATCTCCTCAGATAGAAAATAATCGCCACGTATTATCTCAAAGCAGTCTTTTTTGAGCACCATTCCACCTATATCTTCTACAAACTCCACTAATTCATCAAATCTATATACTCCCCCGCTGAAGAGTAAAACTTCATACATTTATAATTCCTCCATTTGTATCCCTTAGGAGGTGTTCGTCCAAAGAAACTTTAGAAAGTTTATCAACAGGTGATCTAAGGTCGCCTTTTTGATCAACCTTTTTCTAAAAGGTTGTGTTAGAGCTTCTTTAAAATTTCATGGGACTTTAGGACACTAATTCCTGTATTTTCGCCAACTACTTCAATCTGAACTATCCAGTCAGGATTTTTTTCGTTTTCTATTACATCCAACTTTCCAATCAGCTCTTCAGACACGACTGAAATTAACTCATCCTTTGATTTTACATACTTTCTACCCCTTAAATCACATCTTACCACAAAAGAGTCTCCTGCCCTCATCTTTTCACTTGCAAGTTTTACAACCTTTTCCATGATCCCAGGTATCCTTGTTCTAACCACCATCTCTATTGGGACCACCTTGGATATTACGGTGGTGGGAGTATCTTTCAGGATCCTTGTGGCATCCTTCGGATCCATACCCAGATCAATTAGGATGACGTTTGGAAAATCGGATTCCTTTATGTTAAGAACTGGTTCATAAGAAGAGAGTGCAAGTTCTATCTCTTCAATTCCAAGTAATTCTTCACCTACGTTTTCATCCTTGTGACCTCGAAGTGTTACCAAAAGATTAAAGATTTCTGTTGGCTTTATATGCCCACCTCCTAAGATACAAACAAGCCTTTATATCATCATTGTTTATATTAAATCTATGGATAGTTATGGAGCGGTAGCTGTAGACCTTATATTTGCAACACTTATAATTTTGATTGTGGCGGTGGGCATTATAGCCATAGCATCAGAGAGAACAGAAGCTGCAGAAGAAGCTGAATTTGGAACTGCAAGAATGTTAGCTGAGCGTGTTGCAGAGGCAATAAATAAAGTCTATGCTGGTGGAAGTGGACATATGACCAACATTACCCTACCTTGCTCCATTGGTAATAAGACCAATTATAATATTACAGTAAACTCTTCAGGTGTTTATATACGGATTGACGGGAAGATTGGTAAGGCATACATAGCTTCAAAGAAAATCTCAAGTGACGAGCCTCCAACCAACGTCAATGTCACAATGCTTCCAGGTAACACATACACTATTTACAATATCTATCATAATTATTACAATTGGATAGTTATAACTCAAGCTTAGGGATTTATATGGATCCTAAAGGTCAAATATCTGCAGAATACGTTTTAGTTATGGGCTTTATGTTGATTATTGTGCTTGTCTTTGCTTCTTTTTTAGGAGAACAAAATGAACTAAACATGGCCATGGCTGCAGCAAGAAGTGGGGCAGAAGAAGGGACAGGTGCATGTAGTTTTGCCATCTACGATTATGGTACATATAAAAACAAGAGTTATGAGACAAAAAAGCCTACTCTTCTTAATCCATCTTCTATAAAGATCGTAAAAATAAATTGGCGAATTCATCCTAAAAACCCAAATCCCACCGAATACGGTAAAACATGGACATGGTACCAACTTCAGATCTATGCCACAGCTCCTTCTTCTTATACAGAAGCTGACAAGGATTCTGCTGGAGGAATTATAAACTACTATGCAATTAAGAGCATTGCTGGAGTTTTTAATACCACATACCTATCAGCAGGGATAGAAAATAGAGCATATGGGAACAGATATAAGTTTTCAATGCAAGATGTACGATGGATATAACTTCCAACTGGTTTTGACAGTTTGTCATAAGTTTTTTTTATTTACCCACTTAGAATCACGACAGAACTCTATGTTTATATATTAGATAGGTTATAAGAGAACAACAATTGGGTGAGGAAATGGAAACCGAAAAGTTTGGTATTAAGGCTCTCGACGACACACTGGGAAAAGTTGTTGCACCGACTGGTTCTATAATCTCATTGTATGGTGAAAATGGCACACTAAAAACTTTATTTGCACTGGACATGCTACATAAAAGGGCACGCTTGGGACATCCTGCAGTTATGCTCTGTATATCAAAACCTCCAAGCGAAATCAGGAAATATATTGATTATTGTATTGGTATTGTTGATTTTGGTTTTAAATTGGTAGAAGATGAAAATCTGATCCTTGTTGATTGTTATTCTTGGAGGTTAAGGGACATCTATGCACCAATGGAGAAATATTATTATAATACCAGAGGACTTAATGTAGAGTCTTTCAGAGGGATACTTTCAAAGATCGACGATGCTGTGGGTATACGAAGAGCCACTTTTTTTGTTGACTCTTTTACAAATTTGCTGTTTGAAGAGGATGCAAAAAGTCTTATGGGCTTCTACGATATGCTGAAAAATTCAACTTACCAATACAATCTTGTATCTTTGATAATATTAAATAAAGGTATCGATGATAGAGCAGAAAAGACAATAAATTCTCTATCAGACATTTTAATTAAATTTAAGAGAAAATATCATGAATCTATCCCGAAGGTTTATTTTAAAGCTTGTTATTACAGAACGATTCCACTTGAAGATAGATGGAATGAATATGTAATCGGAGGGAATTATGATGGATAAGGTCGAAACCGGGATAGAAAATCTTGATAAAATTCTCAAAGGAGGTATACCAAGAGGATGGGTTGTCTTGGTTTCTGGGGGTCCAGGGACAGGAAAATCGATACTTGTAACGCAATTTCTTTATGAGGGCATTGAAAAATACCAGGAAAATGGTGTCTATGTAACATTTGATGAATCTATCGCAAACATAAAAAAGACCATGGCTCCATTTGGTTGGGATCTTAGAAAATATGAAAAGAATGGAAAGCTTGGGTTTTTAGATTTATCCTACACAAGAGGAATGGAACTTAAAGAAAGAGGACACTTTGATCTTGGGGCTTTGATTGAATTGATAAAAAAGACCATAATAGATACAAATGCCAAGAGGGCAGTAATAGACCCTGTAACCATGCTTTCATACTTTTATGAGGAAAAATTTGAGGTAAGGAAGTGTTTACTTGCCTTAATAAGGACTCTCAACGAACTTGGATGCACAACCATGATGACCCATGAGATAAAGCATGCAGAACTTGGACATGATGTGATGGATACTGAAGAATTCGCTTCACAAGGTGTTATACGCCTTTATTATCATCGAGATGAAATGAATAGATTTAGAGCTATAGAGGTGCTGAAGATGAGGGGATCTAGGATCATCGAAAAAGTTTTTCCATTTGTGATAAAAGATAATGGAATTCACATACACCTGAGTGCAGAAGTTTTTATGTAGGAATTACAGGATGATGGTCAATATGGCTTATTCCATTGGAATTAAGAACATCAAACAAGAGATACCTCCAGGTACAAACGTATTGGTTTTAGGGGATCTCTTCTCAGGAAAGGAGATTTTCTATAGACAATTTTTAGTTGAAGGTCTCAGAGAAGATGAAGCTTGCATCCTGATTTCAACTAATGAAACTGCAGAGAGAATATTGAGTAATTTGGAAGATATAAATTTAGAAAATTTGGCTATAATAGATTGTGTATCGAGTAGATTTGGAGCTACTGCAGAATTACCCTTCTCAGGGCACATACGTTACGTTGAAAGCCCTGTTGACCTTACTATGATGATGGTAGCAGCAACTGAGTTTTTGGAATTTTTTTCACAGAAGAACATAAAAAAAATAAGACTTATCTTAGATTCTATTTCAACTTTGCTTATGTATTCAGATATAAAGACCATATTCAGATTCCTACATGTTCTTACAACGAGAGTAAAAGCAGTTGGGGGTGTTTGTCTACTTGTAATGGAAGAAGGTGCCCATGATGTAATTGAGATAAATACGATTCAACAGTTAAACCAGGCTGTAATCAAGATGTCAGGTGGGATAATCCAAATTAAAGGTTTTACAAACATCCAATTTGATTATGAAATTCAAAATGACCAGATAGTTGTTAAAGCATGATAAAAGATACAAAGGAATATCGGATAAAATTTTATTAAAAGGCTACTAAAAATATAAACAAATTGAATGAACTTAATGAACGGACTTTGTAGATTTCAAGCTGAAAGATGAGGATCATGGATCTTTTCATGTTCTTCAACTATTTCGCGATGTTTGTATCTAATAATACTTTATTTTCATTTACAGGTTCTACAACTTATCGAAGATCGTGTGCTGGTAGAATGATAGGCGAAAGCATCTATTTTATATGCTTGTGCCACCAAAAAATTATGTGGGGTGGAGATATGGCTAAAACAAAAAAAGAAAAGCTTGATGATGTACTGACCGGTCTTATGCAGGTTGGACAGATCAAGGCAAGTGGGATAGTTTCAAAGGAAGGTCTTCTGATAAACTCAAGAACCCCTCCTGATGTGGATGCCAGAATATTTTCTGCACTCTGTTCAACCATAATGGGCGCAGCAGAAGCTGCATCAGGACAGATGAATACGGGATCTGTGGAGGAAATATCTGTTAAGACGGAAAAAGGTACTATAGTTTTAATGCCTGCAGGAAGAAAGGCAATTTTGACAGCACTGACAGATCCTGAGGCGCAACTTGGTCTTATTCTCTATGAGATGGAGTCCCGTGCAAATCAGGTCGAAAAAGTGCTTGGGGAGATGTAATTGATTAAAAAAAGCTATATCCCAAAATTAGACGATTTGTTAGATGGAGGTATTCCAGAAGGCGCTTCTGTGGTTTTCTGTGCATATCCTGGTGTAGATTGCGAAGCCTTTGGTTACCAGATGCTCAATGGAAGGTTAAAGGAAGGAGACAAGGGTTTTATCTTCACAAATGTTGCAGAACCAGACACAATCATATATGAGTTTGATTCCTACGGATGGGATCTTGAAACAAAAATGGATGAGGGACAGATATTTTTTATAGATGGAAGTTCTCATTTTATAGGTGCACCTCCGAAGGGAAAATATTTGATAGAAGAGTATTCACAAATAGAAGAAGTTGTCCTGAAAGCGATTAAGGATGTTCCAAATGGTATTGGTGTAATAAATAATCTTTCCACGTTAATAGATTATCTTGGTAATGAAGATGCTTTGAATATCATCAAAAATTGGAAAGAAGCTGCGAAGGATAACGAAACAACTTTGGTATACATATTCACAAAATGGAACTATGGGGAAAGTTTGATCGATGAGATAAGAAATTCTGTGGATTGTGTGGTTGACCTAAAAACAATAGAAGAACGGGTCATCATAGGTCAAGGGTTCATGGTCGCAAGAGCATCATGGACAACTCCATCGAAGATCATGGTGTTGTTTTTTGTGGTGCAACCTGGTGGTGTAAAAGTATATATACCAAAGATCCTTGTTACAGGCCCATACAATGCTGGAAAATCAAGTTTTGTAAGAGCAATTTCTAAAAAATCTGTTTCTGTCGATAGGCAGGCTCTTGAAGCATTTCCAACAACAATTGCCATGGATATAGGTCATATAGATTATAAAGGATTCTACGCTGATATTTTTGGAACACCAGGTCAGGAGCGTTTTGATCTGATGCTCAACGTGCTATCAAAGGAAGCTGTTGGAGCTTTTGTTGTTGTAGATTCCAATGCACCTGAGACTTTTGCAAGGGCAAAGGAAATGATAAGAAAATGCCGGGCAGAAGCCATCCCTAAAATAATTATAGCAAATAAACAGGACATTTCAGGTGCTCTGCATCCTGATGAGATCAGGGAGATGATGAAATTGGGCAAAGATATTCCTATCATCCCTGCTGTGGCGACGGAAAAAAAAGGAACCACGGAAGCATTAGACGCTCTCTTGAAGTTGTTATATGGTGATTGAGATGATCCCTCGTATCGAATCAGGAATTCCTGGATTTGATAAATTAACATTCAATAAGAGGACGGAAATGGGGGGAATTCCTGAAAATACAGCTACCCTTGTATATGGACCTCCTAAAACAGGCAAATCCATATTCTGTTATCAATTCATGTATCATGGATTCTTAAAGGACGAACCGTGCCTTTATCTTGCTGCAGATTATGGAATAAAACAGCTTCAGCAGATAACAATGGATTTTGGATGGTATCTGGAAAGTCGTATTCAAAATCAGATGTTATATATAATAGACGCCATATCAAGCGTTTCAGGAATTAAGGTTGTTGAAACTGCCAACTATAGATCATCTTCTGTACATAACCCCACTGACATTATGGTTAATTTAGGCATGGGAGCCAGATTCATGTCCCAAAAATCTTCAAGATTCCGCTCCATAGTTGATTCTCTAACAACTCTTCTTGCTTTTAATGAAGACATGCTCATCGTTCGTGTTTTAAAAGCCTATATCATGCGTATAAAAGAAGCAGGTGGAACTGCAGTAATTACCTATACCGAAGGCTCAACGGATACAAAAGTTGAAACAATGCTTAAAGCAGCTGTAGATAATATTGTAAGATTAGACGGAGAGCACGTAACAATCGAGGCAATGATCGGGTGCGGAAGAAGAAAAGTTCCCTATAAAATAACAGATAAGGGAATAGTTGTTGGAGAAGAGTGACTTTATAGGTGGGAATAAATATGGTATTTGTTAAATTAGGGGAGGTCCCTCGTATCGAATCAGGAATTCCTGGATTTGATAAATTAACATTCAATAAGAGGACGGAAATGGGGGGAATTCCTGAAAATACAGCTACCCTTGTATATGGACCTCCTAAAACAGGCAAATCCATATTCTGTTATCAATTCATGTATCATGGATTCTTAAAGGACGAACCGTGCCTTTATCTTGCTGCAGATTATGGAATAAAACAGCTTCAGCAGATAACAATGGATTTTGGATGGTATCTGGAAAGTCGTATTCAAAATCAGATGTTATATATAATAGACGCCATATCAAGCGTTTCAGGAATTAAGGTTGTTGAAACTGCCAACTATAGATCATCTTCTGTACATAACCCCACCGACATCATGGTTAAATTGGGAATGGGAACAAGATTCATATTTCAAAAATCTCCAAAATTCCGCTCCGTAGTAGATTCTTTAACAACTCTTTTTGCATTTAACCCAGATATGCTTGTTGTTAGATTTTTGAAGGCATATATCAAGCGTTTAAAAGAAGCAGGTGGTACTGCCCTCATCGCACATACGGAAGGCATAGTGAATGCAAAGATAGAGGATGTACTTAAAGAAATCGTGGACAATGTTTTAAGATTGGATGGAGAGTCTATAATTATTGAAAAGATGATTATGAATGGAAAAAAGAATGCTCCATATCAGATAACTGATAAGGGGATAATAGTTTAAGAGGAGTGATTTCATGACAAAGGATAGAATCAGTCTTGAGGAACTATACTACGTGCTTATGAGTAGTTGGATTTACAGCATCGAAAAAACGAGAGCTGAGCTTCTCGGAGAAAACATTGCTTATACCAAAAGAATAGGCTGGAATGCCACAGAATACATAACTAAAAAAATTAAAGATCGATGTGAGATCGATATGGAACCTGTTGGAGAAACTCCTTTTGAAACATTGAAATCTATTATAAGATGTTTGGAAGATGTACAGTTTATAAAAAAAGGTACTATCACAGTAAAAGAGGATAAAAACACTCTTTCAATTGAAATAACGAATTGTGGTGCAGAAGCCTGTAAAGAACTTATCAAAAAAGGTGTGAAACCTCAAGTATGTTTGAGATCCATAATTTTAAGTGCTCTGCTTGAATCTTTCACAGATAGAGAATATGTTTATAAACTTTATGCAGATCCAGAAAATCAACCATCGGGGATATGTATCACACGTTTGAGTGAATTAGAGTGATTGAGATAAATGTTGAGAATCCCCCAAATTATCGGAATATTTGACATCTTGAAAAAGAAGGGAAAATCATTGGATCAATATAAAGAAATGCTTCGAGAATATCAGGAGGCAGAAGCAGATACTTTGGTAGATATGGCAGTATTATGTCTTGAAGAAGAGAATTTTGATGAAGCAGACAAGTACCTTAGACAGGCGCTCAGAACGTATCGTGAACTTGATGATAAAGAAGGGGAAGCATTTGTTTTAGATTTGATTGGAGATAATTACCTTAGTGTTAAAGAAATAGACGAAGCTTTGGAATATTATAAAGATGCGCTCAGATTGTATTCACAAGTTGGATCATCCCTAAAAAAGGAAATGTTTGAGAAAATAAAAGAAGTTGAAGAAATTAAGGAAGCTATTGAGATCGCAGAAAAAGAAAAGAAAGCTCCCCCTCTAGTAGAGGAGGCGCACGAAGAGTATTTTGTGGATTATGAAAAAATCACGAGCAAATTAGAAGAAGTTATAAAAATGCTTGAGACTGCCAGTGGTATGCATGAAAAATATTCAGGGAAAGACGCAATGGAATATCTTAAGGAAGCTTTCAATGTATCTCGTGAAATAGAAGATAAAAAGGGAGAGGCCACACTACTTTTGATGATGGGAAATCTTCTTCTGAAGGAAGAAAAATCCCATAGCGCATTGAAATATTTTAAAGATGCTTTTGATATATTTTACGAAATAGGGGATAAAAAGGGTGAGGCAGTTTCATTAATTTTAATAGGAACGTTATATTTCATATCAGGTGATTTAGAAAAGATGACTGATGTTTTTAAAAAATCCATTAAAATATTTCAAAAATTAGGGGATAAATACGGAGAATCTGTTACTATAGATCTGTTAAATACCCTGTATGGAGAACGACAATAACCAGGGGCGAATTGGCGCAAAGATCTTCACACAATGTGGGTAGTAAGAGTAAACGCTAAGATGATCCCAACAGCTCCAAAAAAAAGACCAATTAACCATACAATCAACACAACGCTCTTTTCTCTCATTGGTCTTCTTAGAATAGCTCTGATTAAAGATTTAAAACCTTCTGATGGTGCAAAAAGTCTTCCGTCTTCTGTTATTTCTGTAGGGGCATGATCCTGCCTTTCCATAACTCCTGCACTATAAAACTTCAAAATGCTATCGATTATGTTGGGTAAAAGCACGACA
>CAZLGO010000045.1:0-14411 GCA_964559295.1 uncultured Methanobacteriaceae archaeon | reverse complement strand
GAATAGATCTTCGCCCTGCTGATGATAGAATTGAGTTGGTTGTGGCTGACAACGGCATCGGTTTTCCAGAGGATCTGGACTTTAGAAAAACGGAATCGTTGGGGATGCAGCTTGTGTTTGAGTTGGTAGATCAGCTTGATGGTACAATAGAACTTGACAGAAGTCATGGAACCGAATTTAAGATTGTATTTAGGGAATTGAAATATGAGGATAGGATCTGAGTTAAGTTCATTGATTTAAAACATTCATTTGGCTTTTTATAATGTTTTCTTCCAAACAAGAAAAAAATTATCTTTTCTTAAAACATAAAAAATAAAATCAAGAAGTCCCAAATAATATCAAAAACGCAAATTCTGGTTTTCTCACTCAGTTTTATCAACAAAAACGGTTTATGTGCCTGGCAAAAGACCGTATATTAGATATAAGATTTTTGCTAAAACTTCACCTACTATCTCTATATTTCTAAATAAATACATTGACTCAAGAATTAACTTATGGAGATGATTGGACTTTATGACTTATATTCCGCGTTTTTCAATCTTTTTTGTTGCAACACTCGATCCACAAAAAAAGGATTGAAACTACCATTATTCTAAATAAATATATCTAAAGTAAAAAAATTGGAAAATTAGGGAAATTTTAGCCCCTTTGAGGTATTTGGGGTATTAGCCATGCTAAAAATGCATCCTGACTTCTTGATTGTATAAGTATGTTTCCAGGGCCTGTTAGTTCACACACAAGTCCTTCTCCGCTAAAAAGAGTTGATTTTAATCCCCCAACTCTTTTCACAGTGTAATCAACAGTTTCATCAAATGCCACCATATGACCTGTGTCCACAGTATATTTTTCACCTTCTCCAAGGCTTATATTATGAATTGCTCCGAAACTTGATGTGAATAGTTTTCCCTTACCTTCTAACTTGAGTAAGAACAATCCTTCTCTTGAGAAAAAAGTTTTAGAACCTCCCCATTTAGTATCGATCTCTATTTCGGGAGTAGAAGCCATATATGACCCTGACTGCACAAAAACAGTTTGATTGTCAAGATCCAAATCCAGAATATCTCCTGGCAGTGGGGGGGCTAATGTGATTTCACCTGGCTTTTCAGCTGTAAACTTATTTATAAAAAAACTTTCCCCACCAAGCAAACTCCTTTTCAGACCACTGAAAAGCCCACCTTTCATAGTAGTTTCCATGGAAATACCGCTTGACATGCTTACCATAGCACCTGCTTCTGCGCTAACAGCTTCATTTGTCTCCAAACTCAACTTCAATAAAGAATAGGATGGGCGATACAATATCTCATGCTCCATTTTTTACCTCTCCTTTGAATTTTACATTTTTGATCTATGAATCAATCCCTTATTTATAATGGTTTCGATTTTAAATTTATAGTTTGTGCCTTATTTTCCCTAATAATCTGAGCATTTAGTTTTCTAACTACATAGATTGTGAATTTGGCTGAGAATCTTAACCCTTCCATATAATCCTAACGGCAGTGCCAAATACAGGTTCAGTGAGATGTAAATAACAGCGAAATTTAATACACTGAGGCGATTACAGAGCTTACAAAATATTTATTTTTTTTGTCGATTTTTAAGTTCGTGTTCGAAAAGTTAACAAGTTGAAATTTGAAACAAATAGAGCGATAAATACTACAGTATAGGCCTTTAGACCCTCAGCTTCATAATCATGGGACACGAATAGGTATCTATACCTATGACAGCGCGCACTATCCTGATGTTTTGGAGAAAGCTATAAATTTTTGCTATAAGCAGATTTTAAGACTTTTTAGGATTTTGTTTCATAAGTTATGAACTAGAGCTTGTAATCCAACTTCGTTATATCAACCATAGTGAATTTCGATTGTAATATTGTTTGATCATTTATTCATATACATGAAGGATTAAGGTGCAATAAGAGTACTTAAGATTTTACAAAAAGCCATTTAATGCATTCATGGAATTTAAAGACTTTTAACAACCTATTTCTCAAAAATTTTTTATTCGAGAATATTCCTTTTTATTGATATTTATCTTAATAAATTTTTTCCCTTCTTTTACTTCTCAAAACGACATAAAAGCGACTCTCTCTTGGTCTTTGTAAAAATCCATTGTCTAATCTTTGTATTTAAGATCTTCTGGATCACTAAAATATTCTTATGAACTTTTCGCTTATTTTTATCAAACTTTTTATCCTTTTATGGCTTATTATCCATTTTTATCCATCGTACCCTTTTTAGCTTTATAACATGTTCCTATGATTTTTTGGAAACTGAAAACTAATATATCCAAGATATTAACATTTAATCCTACCAACTAATCAGCAGATACATCGATAGAGGCCAATAGATTTTTAATGTCCTCTCCACTACCTTTTCTTTTATTTTTCTCAAAGTCTTCTTTTGTAATTTTCGCGGGACTAAGCTGTTAAAGTCATTTCAGCCACTTTAAAATGCTAGTAGGGTATTTTATTAGCTCTTTTTCACCTAAATCACTCGTGGGATCACCTTCAGTTTTTGGTTAATACTCAATATGTGATCGCATCATACTCATATGATTTCTACTGGGCCAATAATTAAATATTTTCATGCAAAATTGATCCCTGGTTCATATGAACTCCAAGATCCTTGCAATCTTCTTAAGTCTGATGATAGTTATTATCGCAGGCTGTAGCGGAGAAGATACAGAACCATTAAATGTTACTCCAGAATCAAACACAACTCAAACTACAAATGAATCAACAGCAGAACCAGTAACTACACCTTCAACACAACCTTCCAAATATGAAGCAAGCGGTTATTGTTATCATGTTGTTGATGGAGACACCATAGATGTTGAAGGAGTTGGGAGAATCAGATTTGTTGGTGTAAACACGCCAGAGAGAGGAGAACCAGGATATCAGGAAGCAAAGGATTATGTAAAGAATATGTGCCTTGGAAAAATTGTTTATTTGGATATCGATGATGAGAAACATTACGATAAATACGGTAGGGTTCTTGCTGTTGTTTACGTTGATTCTGTAAATCTGAATGCAGAACTTTTAAAGAGAGGATACGCCGAAGTGATGTATATACCACCATCTGAGTTTGATCCTTATAGTTGGACTTGAAACAGTATCTTAAACACCCTTCAACCTATAAGGAACCAATTAAACCAAGTTTGAATCTAAGGTTGGCTATACATGAAAAAATCCAAAAAAGTTAAATTTGAAGAATTGATGGAAGAACTTAAGGAATTGGATTTAAAGGTTGAAAAAATTGAAAAACAGGATTTAATCTGGTTGAGTCTTCCTTTCACCGAAGAAAATGTGGAAAAAGTGAAAAGGGCTCTTAAAAAGATTGGTTTGAATAAGGACGAATACACATTGAGTTATGATTTTGATACCATAAATCTGATTTTTTGAAGCGTTTTAGATATTAAAATTTTTTTTTGATGAAATAAGGCTTTAAACACCTATATGGCAAAGTACACATATTTAACTATAATTTATTTGTCAAGAACCCAAAAATCACTTTTTTAAAAAAAGGTTGGTAAGTTTTTTTTGGTAAAGATCATATTTTATCATGAACTTTTTAAATGCCAAAAACAAAAAACTTGATTGGGTGAGTTGTCTTGTTCTTACTCTGCCTTTTGACGAAAGCTTTCTAAAAAATTTATTTTTTTATGAGTGAGGAAGATAAAATGAAGACAATAGATGCTTTATGTCCACTTTGTGGGCATCCTGTTAGCTTCTCTTCAAAATGCTCTGAACCAGATTATTATTGTTCAATTTGTCATAGATGGTGGCATTTGGAGGATTTAATAAGATCTCCTGAAACAAAAAATCGGTAGGTGGTATAAGAAGGGAACTCAGCCAAGTTAAGAGGAAATATAACAGAATTTAAGGAAAAAGAGAGTTATAGTGGAACACTTGGTTTTTAGGACGAAGAATTATGAGATCATAGGTTCGAGGTTTAGAAATATGATATGAGATATAACACTAATCAATGCAACTTATTGTTAAAAGACAAAAATATTAATCATTTAAATAATAATAGTATAATTGGTACACATGACAAAAGTAATAAAAAGAAGAGGCACGGTAGAAGATTTTAATCCGAATAAAATAAAAGGAGCCCTACAGAAGGCAACCATCGACGCTGGTTACACCATCGAAGAAAAAAAAGATATATTAGATGAGGTTTACTCCAACATCATCCAAAAGTTAAGAGGAAAAGAAAAGATTAAGACTGAAACCATCCGGGACTGTCTTTTAACCGAATTAGATAAATGTGAACCATACATTGTAAAATCCGTGCGAAGATTTGATCGTAAGTATAAATCACGTTAATTACTTATAACCGAAACCTATTATGTTGATGGTCCCAGGTGATGCAGGAAAAAATCAGGGCGAAAATCTGGCGAATGGACAAATTATCCCGATCGCAGAAATATTTAGTTATTAATGCTTTTTATGTTCTCATTATATCGGGAGGTTAAATTATACGTTTTTGTCTAACCAATTACATCTATTAGCCATTGTGGAATATATTTTTTTGAAAATGCGATTTGTAGAGTTTTACCCTCCTTATTTAGCATCTCTCGGTGAATATCAGTGATATTTTTGGTGTTAGTGATTCATATCCTGAGTACAACATTTCTCCAAACATTCTTCACATTCAAATTCCAAAGTCGCATGTTTAATATCGTATTTCAACATTTGATTCTTTATTTCTCTTTTTATTAGCTCTATTCTCCCCATATCAGGTTCTTTAGTGTATATGTGGGCTTCTAACACATTAATATTGGAGCATAAGCTCCATAGATGAACATCATGAACTCCATCTACTCCCTTGATATTGTTTATAGTTTCAATAACCTCTTCCAGATCAACGTCTCGAGGAGCGTATTCTAAAAGGATCCAGACAGAATCTCTTATCACCATAAATGCAGAAAATACGATAATAAAAGCTATAACTATACTCAAAATGGGGTCAACGATGGTCTGCCCTGTGAAAAATATCCAGATAGCTGCACAGATAACAGCCACAGAAGCAAATGTATCGGTGAGAACATGAAGAAAAGCACTTTTAACATTCAAATCGTGAGTACCACGAAGTTTCCAGACGACATATAAATTTACCAAAAGCCCTAAAAAAGCAACCAAAAACATCAATATGCTCTCAATAGGTCTTGGAGAGAAAAATCTCTGGTATGCTTCATAAAAAATCCAACCACCAATTATAAGAAGCAGAAGCCCATTTATCAAGGCTGCAAATATTTCAATTCTATGATATCCAAATGTTTTTGTCTTGGTGGGTAATTTTTTCGCGACTTTGATAGCCCCAAATGAGACAACCAAAGCAAATACGTCTCTAAACATGTGACCTGCGTCACCAAGCAATGAAAGTGAACCAGATTTTAACCCACCAATAACTTCTATGACAAAAAATACGGAGGTTAATATTATAGCAACTTTCAATGATCTCTCTATATCCTTTCCTTCCATATTCAAAACCTAATGGGGATGATTATTAAAAGATCATATTATCCAACAATAAAAACATTCTAATTTTATTTGCATGTTGTAATTAATGATATGGTACTATGAAAAATAACCTTTTAATCTGAGTTTAACAAAAATCAATAATATCGTGCCAATCAACCTCTAAATGCTATTTCGCATTTGTTTTTGGATCTGAAGTCATTAGAGGTATCTTAGCTAAATCCCAATTAACGAACCTTTTGAATCAATCCTTGTTTTCTTGGATAAGCTATTGCAACTCCCCACGAAGAAACCAATTCGAGTGGTTATCCATGGAACATTTTAATTTTATTAATCATGTGGAACATATAGCATAACATAATGGTTCCTTAACGACATTTGGATTAAAACAGTATTGAGAATCAGTTTAAAGGTGTTTATATGCTTGATTCTCTCTACGAAAGAGCATTGGAAAAGAGAAAAAACATCAATGAAAAATTAGAAGATGATATTAGAAATATAAAGATTGATCCGGATGATTTCTGGATAGAATGGCCCATAAATGAGGATAATTCAGATTTTACTATCGCTGGAGAGGATGGGAGTTTCAACCAGAAGGAGTTTATGGGGTTTGTTGTTTACGCCTTGGATGCTGAATGTTTGATATACAATGGTGAGGATTTGGAGAAGGTCCAAAGCTTTGATATTGACATTATCAACCCTTATAGATACATAAGGGATAGGTTAAGAAATTATATGAGCATCTTTGAAGTTAAAAACAGTTTGAATGCCCTTGAAGAGTTTGATGTGGATCTGTTTCTCTTTGATGGATCCATCATGGGAAACATTATAAGACCCTTTCCTTTAGAATATGCTCTCCCAAGCCAGATAAGGGAAGAGCTTAAAACTGAATTTTTACCAGTACTTGAAAAGGCTCTGAAAAATAAAGAAGTTGAGATAACATCATCACATCTGTTCAATTCGATCAGGGAAGATTTTGGGGGTTATGAGACCGAATCTATGATTTATCTTGAAAATCTTGAAAATCTGGTTTCTATCAGCATGCTTTTAAACCAGATTAGGGATATTGTTGCCATATCCAAAACGTCAACCAGCACTGATTATTTCAGATCTAACATTCCGGATATAGCAATATTTGAGAAATTCAAAAAAAAACAGGGTTATTCAAAACCCAGATATACAGAAATATCCAAGATCGTGAAGAGGGATTTTCCGATACTTGACAGTTTTTTCAGAGGTTTAGATTTCACCATCTTCTACGTGAGGTTGGAGGATTTTAAGAATGTTTTGAAATTTGAGGTCCCTTATAGATTGTCTGAACCGAAAATAGGAGATATTCTGGAAAAAATAAAGAGCGTAAGCACCGAAGGTTACCCCTATTTATTAAAGAAGGCCCATAACGATGTTATTATTCGCAACAGGGATATGGAGATGCTTACTAAGATCGTTGGCTTTATGGAGAGAAGTGGGAGGGAGATGTTATGAAAAATAAAGTTATTGGAAGATGTGTTGGCGAGACGTCCCCTACAAAGGTGAGTTTCGTATCCAAGAAGATGCCCAAGGTTGGAGAATACGTCTCCATGGAATATGACGGTAATCTAGTTTTGGGAATGATCGAATCTCTGATAAGAGGCAGCGTCTCCATAACCGATGATATTTATGATCCTGGTACTATTGAAAAGATTAGGGAGATAGAAGGGGAAGATCACTATATAAGGGGAGGTATCCGCATATTAGGGGATATAGAGAATCTGAATATCCCGAGAACACCGCCGCCCCCTGGAACCGAGGTGAAGGTAGCGGATCCAGAGATTTTAAAGGAGATCTTTAAGATAGGCAAAAAAGGATTAAAACTTGGAAAATTGATCACCCAGGAGGACGTGGAGGTTGAGGTTGATATTAACAAGATGGTGACCAGACATCTGGCCATATTGGCTATAACCGGGGCTGGAAAGTCGAATACAGTTGCTGTTATTGTTGATGGCCTTTTGAAGGTAAAGGGAAGTGTCCTGATCTTCGATATGCACTCAGAATATGTGAACACAGAATTTAGAGAGGGGGATATAAATCCTATTAAAGCTATTATAAACCCCCGATATCTTTCTTTTTCTGAGATCACCAGATTGGCTAACATTCCAGAGAAGGCTTATGTTCAGGAGAGATACTTCAGGATGGCCTATAGGGAGGCCATGGAATCGCTTAGAGAGGGAGATATTACAGGTAAAGACTTCTTCAAGGTTATAAAAGAGCAGTTAAAACAATCCTTGGAAGAGCATAAGGATGATAAGAAGAGCATAGTTGCTGTGGATAATAAAGTGGAGTATCTGAAGGATAGGTACGGACACATCCTTGATCTAAACGCCCCTGACATTTTAGATATGATCAGACTAAATAGCGCAAATGTTATAGACTTAGGGGCTGTTGACGAGGTTGCCTCTGATGTGATCGTGAGCCATGTGCTAAAGAAGATTCTAAGCCAGAGAAAAGAGTTTAGAAGAACTGGAGAGGGTTTAAGCTTTCCATTATTCGTGGTCCTTGAGGAGGCGCACATCCTCGCTCCCACCAATAGATCAACCCATTCTAAGTATTGGATAAGCAGAATTGCCCGGGAGGGTAGGAAGTTTGGAGTAGGGCTTTGCATGGTGAGCCAGAGTCCCAAATCACTTGATTCTAATTCCCTATCACAGGCCAACAACATGATCATTCTCAGGCTGGTTGAACCCACCGATCAAAGGCATGTTCAGATGGCAAGCGAGAGTTTAAGTGATGATCTGGTTTCTCAGCTGCCTTCCTTAAACATAGGAGAAGCAGTTGTTCTGGGTTTGATGACTAGAATCCCCACACTGGTTAAAGTGGACAGATTCAGGGGAGAATTGTCTGGAGGAGACCTGGACATCGTTGAAGAATGGGAAAAGGCTGTAGAAGAAGAGGAAAAAGAACTTAAAAAGCAGAAAGAGGATTTAAATGAGTTAGAGGAGCCTTACTGATGAGATTCGCCCACATTTCTGATAATCATTTAGGATATAGGCAATATGGGCTTTTCGAGAGGGAGAAAGATTTCTATGAAGTCTTCGAACAGTCTATAGACAAAATACTTGAGGATCGGCCTGATTTCGTGATCCACTCCGGAGATCTTTTCGAGTTCACAAGACCTCCTAACAAGGCCCATCTAACGGTGCAAAAGAGCTTTTTCAGGCTAAAAGAGAAGAATATACCCATTTACGCAGTGGCTGGGAACCATGACATTGTAATGAGAAAGAACACCCTGCCTCCACATGTTCTCTATAAAAAGTTTGGTTTAAAGGTGATCAGCCCTAAGAACCCCTACTACATCAAAGATGAGATTTTCATTGGAGGATCACCTTACAGATCCAAACACGCCTCCAAAGTCCTTCTCGAACAGATCCAAAATCTAGAAAAAAGATCCCAAAAATATAAGAAGAGAATATTGGTTCTGCATCAGGGCATAGACAAATATCTGCCATTCGAATATGAACTGAAAACAGGGGATCTCCCTGAGAACTTTAACTATTATGCTTTTGGACATATCCACAACAGAATAGTGGATGATTATGGGGAGGGAAAACTGGCCTATCCTGGATGCCCCGAGATATGGAGGATAGACGAGCTTAAAAGCTATAAAAAGAACGGCAAAGGTTTTTATTTTGTGGATCTGGGTGGAGACATCCCTGAAATTGAGAAAGTGGATCTGGAGCTTCCAAGGGAGATAATCCAGGAGAAAGTGAAACATTCCAATTTAGACGATGAAATCAAAAAATTGAAATTATCAATTTCCAAGATGGCTAGAAAACCAATTTTACAGCTCACGATAGAGGGAAAACCACAGTACCGCTCTTTAGTTTATGAGAAACTTATTAACACTTTTTCTGGTTTGACATTGCAGATCAGACCAAACTATGAAGTTGAAATGTCTGAAGAACCCACGAAGTTAGATTTCAAATCCTTGGACATAAGAAAGTTGATCAAAGAGAGATTAAAAGATCATGACGATAAAAATTCGAATTTTGCAATTGATCTGTTCGAAAAATTATCTGATGGTGATATTGGGGACGCAAAGGAGCTAGCTTCAAAATTCTATGGTGAATTCGAATGATCATAAACAGTGTTCATCTTAAAAATTTCCGATCCCATCTAAACACTAAGACAAATTTTGGATCAGGGATTTCGACAATAATAGGGGAGAATGGAGCAGGAAAATCAAGCATTTTAGAAGCCATCAGCTTTGCCTTGTTTAAAGAATATACAAGCAGAAAAATGGAGAATCTCATCAACAACAAAAGGGACAAAATGGAAGTTTTGGTGGAATTCACCGCACATGGGAGAAGATACAAGGTCATAAGGAAAAGAAGAAGAAACGCAACCTCTGAATCATCTTTATATGTTAAAAAGAATGGAGGTTTCTCCCCAATTCAGAGGGGAGACAACGCGGTCACTAGCGAGATTGAGAAGATAATTGAACTGGATAAAACCATTTTTTTAAACGCAGTTTACGTGAGACAGGGTGAAATAGCCAACCTGATTACGAAAAAACCTGCAGAGAAGAAAAAATTGATAGGTAAGCTCTTGGGGATAGACAAACTCCAAAGCTCCTGGGAAAACACAAGGTATGTAATCGATGAATTCGAGAAAAGAAGAAGTCGCATAGAAGGAAGATTAGAGAACTTCAAAGAGGTAAAACAAAAACTGGAAGAGAAGAGGAAGGAAAGAGATAAAATCAGAGAAAAAATCAAAAGAAATAATTTGGAAATTAAAATGGCAGAACAGGAATTAGGAAAAGCTACAATAGCAAAAGAGGATATGGATAGAAAAGAAAACGAGTTCGATAAGATTTACCGGGAAATAGAGCATGAGAAGGACCTACTGGAGAGAGAAAAAGAAACTAAAATGGAACTGGAAAAGAATATGGAGGATATAAAGGCAAAAGAAAAAGAAATGGAGCTGATTGAACCTGAAATAGATAAAATCCCCATACTCAATGAATTAGACAGAAATATGCATGAATTAGGGAAATTAAAAGATAAGAAAAGATATATTCAGGATTCTGTCCATAAAATTGAGAAATCAAGAGAATTTTTAGAACAAAACAGGGAAATTTACAACAGTTTCTTGGAAAAAAAGGAAGAAATAATGCAATTAAGAGAAAAAAGAAAAAGATATGAAGGTTGCGATAAATTAGAAGATGAGCTTTCAAGAGAGATGGATAAAATTTCTTCTAAAGTTTCTAAATTAAAAAAGGAAATTTCTAAAAAATTAGAGGAATATGGGAGAATTCTAAAAGTTGAAGTAGGATCGGTAGCTGAGCTTGATGTACACTTTCAGAAAGCCTTAGAAAGGCTAAAAAAAGAGTCGGATAAAAATGAAGTTCAAATCAATAAATTAAATTCGGAAATATCTGACTTAGAAGGGCGAAACAAAGAAATTCAGAAATTAATGGATGATTTAAAAAAAACTGAAGACAGATGCCCCTTATGCAAATCAAAAATCACAGAATCCCACAGAGAAAAGTTGCTTGAGAGATGTTGGAAACAGATCACAAAAAACCACCATTTGATTTCTTCTTTTGAGCGAGAATTGGAAAATCTGGCATTGGAAAAAGATCACTTGAATTCGATGGATAAAAGGCTTAAGAAGATAAATATAGATGTTTTGAAAAGGTGTTTCGAAGATTTGGAAGAGAAAATAAAAGAAAGTAATAGGATCACGGCTGAATTGGAAAATGTCCAGTTTAAGGTTAGAAAACTGCGAGAGATCGATTTTGAACTGAAAAAAAAAATAAACGCGAAGGAAGGCTTAAAGGATGTCTACGAGGAATATATTGGTGCTGAAAGATCATTAAAGACTATTGGAGATTATGATAAACTTATAGAGGAACTTGGAGAAATTAAAAAGAAAGTTAAACATCTAAAGCTGGAAATAAGCAGTTTAAGTGCAAAAGTGGAGGTTGATCCTGAAAGTGCGGACGCTGTTCTAAAAGATTTAGGGGAGCTTAAAGAAAAATTCGACCGACTGAGGGGGGAGGTTAGAGACAAGAAAGAGATTTTGGAAAAACTAAAAAAAATTAAAGAGAATATAGCTGAACGTAAAAGGAAATTATCTGATTTAGAGACTGAAATCGAGAAAATAGGTTATGATAAAGAAAAACATAAAATTATAATGAGGGATTTAAAAGAAAAGCAGAATAAACACAGAAAACTGCAAGAGGAGAAGGGGAGATTAGAGGGTAAATTAGGGGAAATATATGAGAGAATAAAGGAACTGGAAGAGGAAATCGAAAGTTATAAAAGAGATAAAGAAGAGCTTGGGAAACTATCCAAATTCATTGGTTTTCTAAACGAGATCAGAGAACTCTACGGTAAAGATGGGCTTCAAAGGATTCTGAGAGATAAATCTAGGCCATTAATCGAGAAGTATACAATAGACTTCTTTAACATGTTCAATTTCGAATATTCTGACATCAGATTAGATGAGGATTACAATATAACTCTATATGGCCCCTCAGGAGAAAACACCTTGGATATGATAAGCGGGGGGGAAAAGATTGCGATAGCATTAGCATTAAGATTAGGGATCGCCAAGGCGCTCATAAAAGGAAATTTGGAGCTGATAATGTTAGATGAACCCACAGTACATCTCGATTTCCACAGAAGACAGGAATTAACAGAGGTCATAAAAAAATTATCAGTCCTACCTCAGATGATAATAGTAACCCATGATACCGCTCTAGAACAGGCAGCTGACAACATACTCAAAATAAAAAAAGTAGGTGGAGAATCGGCAGTATCCGCATCTTATTAACCAGCCCGAACACCTAAAAATCGAAAAACTTAGAATCATCTTCCCTTACGATATTGTGTTTTTAGATACTTTTTTGGTATTTGGCTAAAGATTATCCATTTTCCGAGCTTATTAAAATGTTATATCAACTAAAAGATCATATATGAACTTTTCGACAAAGCACTATAAATAACCACGATTTTTTAACTATGATTCTTTTCTAGAACTCCTAAAATTCTTTATTTTTCTAAATAAACCCATTAAAATGGTTTATGACAAAGAACCGCACTGTCTTAAAACAGTTTATTTTTGTGATTTTCTCTGATTCTTGACAGTTAAATTTGTTTTAAATAGTTATTCTTGATTTTCTCAAATTCTTCTTTAGTTATTGCGCCCATATCCAGCAATTCCTTAGCTTTTTTGATCTCTTCCATGGGGCTGACTTGCTCCTGTATTACAGGCACTTCTGTTTTTGACTTTGCCTCCATGATTTTTTCTTGGACAGCAGATACAAACATATTACCTAATTTTGGATTTACTTTTTTTATTACGATCTTGCCACCAGGGACCATGATTTCAACCTGACCGGATACTAAACCTTTTTTAAATCCAATGCTGGCTATGTCTGCATATTTTATAAATTGGCTACCTTTATTGCCTCCCAAAAAGGCTCCCTTTCTATTCAAAATTAATCCATCTTCTTGGTGGGTTACAACAACTTTACAACGTGAATCTTCATCAGTCCCATTTAAACCTGGTTTTTTCCTATACTCTTTATTAAACGTGACATATTCAGAATTTTCAAATAATTCTTTCGCTTTTTTTGCAAATTCTTTATTTTTAAGGTTTAGAGACACTAACTTACCTTCGTAATCGAAAATTATCTGATTCAGATTGCTGACAGTAAGGTTCTTGATTTTATCTTTATTATAGATATCAAATTTACCTGTTAATTTACCTGTTAATTTACTTTTGTGCCATGGTCTTATGAATTCAGTTGTTATTTCGATATTCGGTTGGAGCCTATCTCCCTCAAAATATGCAAGAAAATTTTCTGAATCTTTGTAATAATTTATTTTACCCTCTAGGTTTTCCTCTATACCGATCGTTTTAACTAAATCTTCTTTCAGGAGATTACCACACTTAATGCAAAATTTTGCTTTCTCAGAGTTTTCAATTCCACAAATCAAGCAAATCTTTTTAAAATCACTTCCTGGAATTCCTGATTCAAACCTTTTTTTAACAACTTTCCTTTTTTCTTCGAGAATTCTACTTATCTCATTGCTGGATATGCCTTTTTCTTGAGCTTGGACCTTTGAATAATATTTCATCAATTTTTCTTTTAACTTTCTTTTATCACTCTTTTTTTGCAAATCAAACCCACGATCTGATCCTTTTTTCTTTGTGTCAAATATTCTTTTTATATCTTCAGTCGAAACCATAAATTCACCACTAAGTTATAAAAATAAGACTCAAATGTGCGATTAAACTGATTTTAAACCTTAGAGTATTATCATCATTTCTAGAATCAATAAAGCGAATTAAAAAATCTAATAAAAATGTTTTTATCTTCGTAATCGCAAATGAAATTGTATTGTTTGGCTTTTGAAAATAGAAAATGTGAAATAGGTTAAAATAATAAAATGTACTTAAATATAACTCTTTACATCTTTTAAGGACATTATAATGCCATTTTATAATTTTAAATTCCCGATCATGCTTTCTACGACTGATTAGGACCTTTATTTGCAATTGTATCTCTCCTTGAATTTCAGCCTTTATTCGTTATTTTGTGTTTTTATTTATTCTCATTATTATTTTTTTCGCTTTTAAAAACGTTTCAAAAATTTTATAGAATTATGGCACCCGCTACTTAATGGGTGTGGGTTCTAAATCATGAAAACCCCTAATACGCTTGGTTGGTAGTTTGGAATTCTGAGCTTCATAGAAGATGTAATTTGTTCCATAGTCTGATTTGTCTGTTATTTATTAAAAAACAGATATAGTTTCCCATCAAACCATGAATCATTTAAAACAGACCGAATAGTGTGGAAATTCGAATAAATATATATAACTTGAGGTCATCCCAAAAGTATATTATTTGGGAGTTATATTTAAGTTTATGCCATTT
>CAZLGO010000044.1:0-14493 GCA_964559295.1 uncultured Methanobacteriaceae archaeon | reverse complement strand
CTTTGGGTCAATCCTCTTCTACAACCTTTTAGAAAAAGGTTGATCAAAATATTTAAATCAACGCTTTCCCAAAGGATTGGCGACCTTCGGTCGCCTGAATTTTGTGATGGATACCTTTTTCTAAATTTCTACCTTACCGTCTCCTCCACACACCCAGCATTTAAATCCACCTGCACCTGCGCAATGGGGACATGTGATCTTTCCAGATCCTCCACACGCGCTGCATGGATCTCCAGTATCATTGATACCATCTCCTCCGCAGTAAGAACACGATACATGACCAACTCCATGACACTGTAAACAGGTTAACCATCCATCTCCACCGCATCTTTTACATGCTGTCGTTTTTTTATCTTTTGTAGTATTTTTAGATTCCGAAGAAGATGTGTTATTAGTTAAGACGGTGGTAGGTTCTTCCTTTTTTTGGAAAATCTTAACATCAGGGGTAAGCTGCCCGGTATTTGTAAAGAAGAACATGCCTGCTGCAAATCCCATAAAAAGCATTCCAATTATTAAAAAAATCATAAGAGCTATTCTACTTGAATTTTTGGACACATAATCCTCCTTTGAAGCTTTTTGCAGATCGGTTTTATCATCAACGTTTGTACCTTGAAGATATTTTTTTGTATAGGTTTAAATAACGATTTTGAAATATTTATGCCACAATTTTGGCAGAATTTCTCATCTTCTCCTATTTCAAACCCACAATTTTTACAGATCATCCTATCACCTATGATATGATGTTTATAAAGCCTAAACCTTTTGCATAGCTTTTTGCTTCTTCCATCTCATGAGGATATGGAAATCTTGCTATCTCTTCATATTCCTCAGCCATATAGGTTGGACGATATTGCCCCATAATGTTTATAACAGTTTCTTCTCCTAAATTTTGAGATATCCGTTCTAAGATAGGTTTTGTGCAGCACTCGATATGATTTGGAAGCACAAGATGCCTTATGAGCATATCACTGGAAGATGCCAGGATGTGATTCCTTGTTACAATTTCCCAATAATTTTCAACGCTAGAAAGCCTTGCTGCACACCCACCATTTCCATATTTAAAATCTGTTAAGAAAAGATCAACGAAGCCATCAAGAAGTTCCATTGTTTCAGTTGACATGTAAAAATTGCTGTTCCATACCACTGGAATGTTCTCCCTACATAGGCTCATAGTCCTTAAAATGTAAGGTGTGTTGGGTGTCGGCTCCCCTCCAACAAAATTTACATTCCTTGAACTCTCCTGTCTTCTTATGTCGATTGTCCTTGCAAGCTTTTCTTCTGACCATTTCATTCCACTTTCTGGATATTGACTTATGTCCCAGTTTTGACAATAGACACACTTGAAGGTACATCCTGTAAAAAATACTGTATGGCTTGGAACAAGGGGAGCCTCCTCACCTATGTGTATAAATTCAGATGCAATCCTTGCCTTTCCAACCCTACAAAAACCCCTGCTTACATTTCTGTTTACATAACATCTTCTCTCGCAGAGGTGACAATCCTCAAAGATCTTGTCTGCAATTTTTATCTTCAAATCAAGGTACGAAAAGTCTGCTCTCCCACGTTCCATCTTAGACATGCGGTCATATATGTCAGAAAACTCCTCCTGAATACGTTTGTGCTCATCCCAAAGAGATTCGATATCATTACTTTCCTCTGCTTTGATCATGCTGGCTACCTTGAATTTTGAAAGCTTTTTGTTTAACATAACTTCAAAATAACCAGAAAGTGCCTTGATGATGCCCTTATCCTCAAGAACATCCAAAGCATCTGGACGATAGATTCTCCACATTGATAATAAATAATGTAGACTTTATATAAGTAGTTATCTTATGATTCCATGAATATTAAGAAGGCCACCGCTTAAAAGATTTTTTGGAATCAAAAGGACTAAGAAAATCAACTAATCAAAAGTATATAAAAAAATTTAAATTAGGGATGGAATTCTAATGATAAAAATAAAGGTTAGAGAAGGATATATCAAAGTTTTGAGTAATTGGATAGAGTAGTTTTATAATCTAAACGAATTCATTACACCAAAAAACATCTGGTTTCATTAAGTTTTCTTTAGGTTATCATGTGATAATGTATTAGCCAACTACTCTCAAATCATGGATTAATATGCGAGGGATAATAAAAGGTCCTATCTGGCGGATCCTTTTGGAAATTGCGAATGCATTATTCATACTCTGAAATATGTTGCCAGATAACATAGCTTTTTTTATTGGATATGCAATCTCACCTTGCTCTATTTTAAATGCATTTCTTGTCTCAACAGAAAAATCACCAGACATGGGGTTTGATGTGTGAGCTCCCATAACATCTGTAACCAAGAACCCCTCATTGATATCTGAAATCTCAAGCACATCATCGAACTCAAGAATGAAGTTGCTTACACCTACAGAGGGTGTATCTGCAAAAGAAGATCGGATCCCATTGCCTGTGCTTGCAACGTCGTCTTTTTTTGATGTGTATATGTCATATAAAAAGTTTTTGAGCACTCCGTCCTCTACAACAGATGTTCTTTGAGTAGGAGTCCCCTCACCATCGCTCATCGAAGAATTAAGTCCCCTCTCAAGCGTACCATCATCATACATACTCAAAGATGATGATACCACTTCACTGCCGATCTTTCCAGCGAAAACAGATCTTCCTCTTTGTACATTATCAGCGCTTAGTGCATTGACAAAAGTTGAAAGAAGACCTGATGCCGCATGGTAATCAAGTACAACATCCATATTTTTGGTTTTTACAACTCTACCACCTAAAGAATCTCTTGCAACCATGCTTGCATCCTTTGCAATCTGTTGCGGATCTATATCAAAATATCTTGATGAGTCTGACTCATATGCTGTTGATACATCACCCTTTCCTTTGGCAATAACAGACAAAAAACCAGAAAAGGATGTGGATATGTTTTCAGAGCTGACATCTTGCGAATTCATAAGAAGGCTTTTTGTGTATCCAGCAGAGAATCCGCCAGAGGTTGGTTGACATTTGTGCTCCTTTGCAGTGTCTATCATGGTATTTGCAAATTCTATTGAATTTTCAAGCTCTAAGACCTCAATTTTTTTATCATAGATATTTTTTACAGTTGGATATTTGGATGGGTTTGAAAAAGCGAAGTTTTTATCTTTTCTGTTGCATCTTGCATTAAATATGGCATTTTTTACACTCTCTTTTATATGATCGAGATCTGTTGTATAGGAAAATCCCATCTTTCCATCCTGAATAACCCTTATTCCAATCCCAAATACAAAGCCTTCCTTTGCAAAATCTATCTTATCCTTTTGGATGTCAATCTCAACAAATCTTTCTTTTTCTATGTAAACTTCAGCACAATCTGTATATTTTAGTGCAAGATCCAACGCCTTCTTTGCTGTATCAAACATCATAGTACGAATCTCTCCAAAATCTCTGCAAATCCGTCCCCATAGGGTTTTTTTGAAACATAATCTGCAATCCTTTTGAGTTTTGGATCTGCATTTGAAACAGCAGCCCCAAATCCAGCGATCTGCAGAAATTCGATGTCGTTTTCACTATCGCCAATTGCAAGAATATCATCAAGGTTTATACCTATATCCTTAGCAACAATCTTAAGTGCAGAGCCCTTGTCCACTGAAGAGTCTGTAATGTGTATTGCAAATTTTGTATCATATATTTTAACATCAAAATCAGCTAAGATCTCTTTTACGCGATCTACATCAACTTTTCTTTTTATTGCAATTTCTGATACTCTCTGCTCTGAAAATTCAACCTTCTCAACATGAATCTTGGATTTTAGATAACTATACGCATCCTTACATTTTTCTATGTCGCCAAGAACCAATGTTTTTCCCCGAAATTGTAAAACACCACCATTTTCTGCAACCAAACCCCCAGATGTACCTAAAAGGACTGACACAGTCTTTGCAAAACACAGGATATTTCCTGTCACAAGTATAACAGGATATTTTCTCTCTTCAGCCCTTAAGATAGCTTCTATAGCACTTATACATATCCTTCTGTTTTCATCAGTTATTGTTCCATCTATATCAACTGCTATAGCTTTCATATTATCATAAAGAGCTGTATCTAAAGGCTATATTGCATGTACCTTCTTTGCTCACCATGCATGCCCCAACAGGGTTCATAGGATTACATTTGTTTCTAAATAAGGTGCATTCCTCTGGTCTTGCAACTCCCCGCAGTATTGGACCACATATACAGCCAGTAGCCACTTCCTCAGACTTTTCAATCTCAATGTCGAACTCATCTCTGGCATTGAAATCTGAAAACCTGTTCCTTATTTCATAAAAAGAATCAGGAATTTCTGGAAAACCCCTCCATTCCTTATTCTTAATGTAAAAAATTTCATCCATGGCTTTTTGAGCCTTTACGTTACCTTCCTCTTTAACAACTCGCTTATATTCATTCTCAACTTCAGCCCTACCTTCATTGAGCTGTTTTAGGATCATATAAATAGCAATTAGGACATCAAGGGGTTTAAAACCAGCTATAACTTGTGGAACACCATATTCTCGAGAAAAAGGGATGTATGGTTTTGTTCCAATGATAGTCGAGACGTGACCTGGTTCTATAAGTCCATTTAGATTCACTTCTCCAGATTCAATTAGAAATTTTAAGGCTGGTGGAATCAACCTGTGGCATGATAAAACATAAAAATTTTCTGGAGGTTCTGATAGGATCTCAGAGGCTGTGGTAGGTGCGGTGGTCTCAAAACCTGCTGCCATAAAAACGACATCATTTTCGATTTTTTTTGCTATTTCAACAGCATTGTTTATTCCATAGACCACCCTCACATCAGCACCATCTGCCCTTGCATCGGATAGCGATCCGCTGCTTCCTGGAACCCTTAACATGTCCCCAAATGTTGTGATAGTAACTCCCTGCCTTGCAAGATAAACACATTCATCTATCTCGCTTGATGGAACGCAACAGACAGGACAACCTGGACCTGCCACCACTTCCACCTCCCTTGGCAGCAGAGACCTTATTCCATGTTGCATTATGGTATGTTCATGGGATCCGCATACATGCATTATTTTGACTGGCTTTGAAATGTCCTCTATGTGATTTACTATTTCTCTGGATAGATTTTTCATCACATCACCTTACTGTTGGTTTGATTGATTTTGTTTATAAGATTTCTGCCTTGCTATAGATACTAAAGAAATCCGTAGGAATTAATCCATAACGGAAGAGAACATAACCTGTTGCTCCATTGTCCATTGCTGTTTTTATGTCTTGTTTCAATTCAGCGGAAGGCAAAGGGATAGGGTTCTCATCTGATTGATATGTTTGAATACCAGCTAAAACAGGCGCTTTTGATTTTTCAACTATATATTTTGTAGTCGAGCCAATCCAAGCTGTGTTTTGTTTGTAGCTTCCTTTGTAGATCATTGGAACCAAAAAATCCAGATATTCTGCAAGTTTTTCGTAATCTTGTCCATAGTAATACACGTTTTTATCACATTCAGGCATAACTGCTGCTGAGATTGCTATATTTGGTTTTGCGGATTTTACCTTAGCATAAACATCTCTAACAAAGCTATTTATTGTATCTGTTGCATCATGATATTTATATGCAGTTCCAGGATATCTCACATAATCCAGATGTATCCCGTCTATCTTGTAGTTTCTTGTTATATCTGCTATGATTCCAATAAGTTGGCTCCTGAAGGTCTCATTATCAGGATCAACCCATTTATCTTTATCTTTAAAGCAAACTATCCATGCATGAACCTTTATCCCTGATCCTGCCGCCTTATCAAGTAAAGCTTTAAGTTGGGTTGTATATATGTTTCCGGATCCTCCTCTTACAAGCAGAAAAAGATGATATATTCCTGATCTTGTCAATTCGCTCGCTTCGATCTCAGAAACATAACTTGGCCATAACCAGACCCCATGAATGCTGAATTTAGCCTGAATCATTTTATTTATGTTACTCTCAACAGCGCCTGAGATAGCTGATGTCCCTCCAACAATATAGACTTTGTTTAGCATGTTTTTGTCCAAAAAATCAGAAGTACTGCTTGGTATTGCTGCTGGATTTGTAAGGAGTATAGGTGATCCGATAGAAGCTGCGAACGGTCCTACACAAATAGAATCTGGAAAATTATCTCCTCTTGCAATAATCACGCTTTTTACAGCTTTCTTTTGAGAGTACATAATTGATGTGAATTTTTTTGCAATAATAATTGAGGTTTCGTATCTGTCTTTGCCACCTAATCTTTCGATGAATTTTCCTTCATTTTTTAATTCTTTTTCTATGTTTGAAGAGACAGCACTTGTTCCTCCAAGAATATACATCTTTAAGTTCTTGGTTTCTATTATGTTTTTTATAACATCTGGAATCTTATCATAAGCTGTGATCAGTATGGGTGCCCCAACAGAGGCTGCAAATGGGGCACAGGAGACAGCATCAGGCCAGTTGAATCCTGTTGTTAGGATTCCATATCCTTCTGAATTTATCTTCCCAGCTATCAATGCTGATGTCTCAAATCTATCTGATCCACCAATCCTTTCAACCAGATAACTTCGCCTTAGTTGATCCTCGATTACTTGAGAGATTGCCGCAATTCCGCCCAATATAATAACTTTTTTTGGTTTTAGGGTTTGAATGGTCTGAAGCGTTTTAGGATTTAGATTGTCTGGTTCTGTAAGAAGTATAGGTGCTTCTAGCTGTGCTGCTAAAGGTCCTCCAGATAAAGAATCAGGGAATGCGTCACTTCTTGTTAAAATAACAACATCAGATTGATTCCAACCATTCTCTGCAATTTTACATGCGGTTTCTATACGATCTTCTCCTGCTATTCTCTCTGTGTATGTTTTATTTCCCGGATCTGCACACGAAATTCCCATCGTGTTTAAAAGACTTAAAAAAAATACGCATGCTATAAACAAGCACTTCATTTTTTGCATAAAAAACACCTTCAATGATTTACTTCTGAACCTGTTTTACGTATGTTAGATTTTTCAATAGTATTTGCTTTTCAATTTGATCCTAAGAACCTTTTATCCTTTCAGGATATGTATAGATATTCAATCTATTCTCTCTTACAAACCCAACAAGTGTTATTCCAAGTTTTTTTGCTGCAATCACTCCACTATAAGTGGGAGCTGCCTTTGATGCCACGATGGGTATTCCGACTCTGGCTGCCTTTGTGATCATAGCTGCTGGGATCCGGCAACTGCATATTAAAACACTCTCTGAAAAGTTTATTTTAGAAATGGCACCGTATCCTATAATCTTATCCACTGCTGTATGTCTGCTTACATCTTCGATCGTTGTGATCTTCTCCCCAGCATCCAAGATCAATCCAGCAACGTGTGTGCCTCCAGTTTTCCTCCAAAGTTTCGCGTCTTCCCGAAGAACATTAAATGCTTCACATAAAACCTCTTTATCCACATAATGTTTTGATTCTATCTTCCTTAGAGATTCTACCTTAAGCCTCCAACCACTACCAATACATTCAGATGCGACTTTAAATTGTTTTGAGGAGACTTTAACATCAACACGTTCTTTTTTTATATTTATGTCTTCTATTTCATCATGATTTTTGATAAAACCTTCACTTAATAAGTATCCAATTGCAAATTCCATAATTTTGGTGGGAATGACTGTGAAAATACCTAAAATTGTGCTGTTTAATGTAAGTTCGATCTCAATATCGTTGATTACAACATCCTCTATTTTCTGCTTCGTATCATCGATTCTAAGCACATTTACTCTTTTTACTATCTTCATCTAATTCACCTGTATCTTTCTCATAAGATCATGGCATACTATAGATCTGCCATTATTTAGTTTAATCCCTATTCTACAATACCAAGGAACAAGGATTTCATAAGAAAGGGCGAATGATTGTAAATGAGCATTAAATGAATCTAATTTATTGAATAATCCTATAAATCAACTGCTTGGAAAGCTCCGACTTGAAATTGCAATACATTGCCTTCAAATCCTATGAATAGACTTATGTTAGATAGCCAAAATATCAGAATCAGATGATATGGCTTTGTGTCAATTCTTAACATTTTATATATTAGGTTGTGCATATAGCCTAATAGATATCTTTAAAAAATGTCATCAAAAGTGTTTTACTATGAGTTTCAGAAGATTGTCTCGTATCATTGAAGAACTCAAGATCTGCGTGGAGGAAGGAATGCCTATCATCATTGAAGGTAAAAAAGACGAAAAAGCATTGAAAAACCTTGGTGTTGATGGAGATTTCATAAAAGTTTCAGGTTCTGGTCTTAGACTTTTTGAGGTAGCAGAAATGGCTGCAGTATCATCGCGCAAGGTTGTCATATTAACAGACTTTGACAAAAAAGGAAGCGAACTTGCAAGGAGATTATCAAGGGACATCCAGAGTCTTGGTTCCCACCCTGATCTTGAGATAAGAAAAAACATCATAAAGGTTGCAAGAAAGTATATAAAGGACATAGAAAGTCTTCCCAAACACATAAATCAACTGAAACTTGAGATAAATCCTTATGATGATTATTGGTAATTTTCATAACATACCTAATGGACAAAAAGGAGGGTTAATATGGCAAAAGAAGAAATAAGTACAACTAAATACCTTATTCATGCTCAAATAAACGCTAATGGTATTGTAGAAAAACCAGATGTCGTCGGTGCTATTTTCGGACAGACAGAAGGACTCCTAAGTAATGATCTTGATCTGAGAGAATTGCAAAAAACAGGAAGAATTGGAAGAATAGAGGTTAATATAACCTCAAAGGCTGGAAGATCCAAGGGAGAAATAATAATTCCATCAAGTCTTGATAGGGTTGAAACAGCTATTCTCGCAGCATCCTTAGAAACCATAAACAGAATAGGACCCTGTGAAGCTTATATCCAAGTTTCTAAAGTGGAAGATGTTCGAGCCGTAAAAAGAAGAAAGATCGTTGAGCGGGCAAAGGAGATCTACAAGGGGATTATGGAAGAAGTAACGCCAGAAAGCCTTGAGATGATAGAAGAGGTCAAGGAAGCCATGAGGATCCATGAAATAACAGAATATGGTGAAGAAAAGCTTCCTTCAGGACCCAATGTCCCAACCTCAGATGCAATACTTGTTGTTGAAGGAAGAGCAGATGTTTTGAATCTTCTCAAACATGGTGTAAAAAATGCAATAGCGGTTGAGGGTGTGAATATTCCAAAAACAGTCGTTGAATTGAGTAAAAACAAGACCGTAACAGCGTTCGTCGATGGAGATAGAGGTGGAGAGCTCATTCTAAAAGAATTACTCCAAGTTGCAGATGTTGATTATGTTACAAGAGCTCCAAAAGAAAAAGAAGTTGAAGATCTTACAAAGAAGGAGATTATGACAGCTCTAAGAGATAAAATACCCATCGAGCAGATATACCATGATCTTGGTGTTAGACTCGAGGGAGAGGGCGAGGATAAAATCACGCTCTTAAAGAATATTTTAAAAGAATTAGAGGGTTCTGGGAATGCAGAAATTCTTGATGATGCTTTAAACATCTTAAAAGAGGTGAAAGTTGAAAACCTTTATGATGAGCTTAAAAATATACACGATGGTACATATGCTGTTGTCTTCGACGGTGTCATCAGCCAAAGATTGATAGACATTGCCATGGAAAAAGGAGTAAAACACATCGTAGCAGTTAGAATGAGCGACGTTGTAAAAAAACCAGCTAATATAAAAGTAATAACAAAAACAGATATCTAACAACCTTTTTAGAAAAGGTTGATCAAAAGAACTTTTAGAAAAAAGTTCACAAAAGTGCTGCTCTCAGACGAAGGTTGATCAAAATTTATATTTAGATGAACCCGTATCTTGTGGTTTCTTTGATGAAACTTCCCTAAAGGTTCTCTTAAAAGATCGTGGGGCTAACGAATGACTCAGGAGTATTATTATGTATGTTAACATGAAAAAGGAGTTTTTAGGAGATATAGAAACAACGGAAGATATTTTAATACCAGAAGATCCTTTAGATAGAGTTATTGGTCACGACAACATTCTAAAATTTGTAAAAATTGCCGCAAAACAAAGAAGAAACCTTCTTCTTGTGGGACCTCCTGGTATTGGAAAATCTCTAATAGCTCAGGCAATATCTTTTCATCTACCTGAGCCAAATGAGGAAATAACAGTTGTACATAATCCAGAAAGACCTGAACGACCATTTGTTGAAATAAAAACAAGGAAAGAAATAGAAAATGAAAAAATGGATTACAAAAAGGCAGAAGGTGAAATAGTAGATCCAAAAAGTGTTCCAGAAGCTGTTGCAGAAAGATTAGGCTTTAGATGCATCCATTGTGGAAGTTACAACAGCCCTTATCAAAGCATATGTCCAGAATGTGGTGGCGATAAGCTTTCTCATGTTCATGCAAGGAGAAAACACCTTGGCGATCTTTTAGGAATGTTTGAGATGAACGTGGGATCTTTAAGTGGTCCACAAGACAAAGTAACAACAACAAGGATAAGAGATGGCAGAGAAGAGGTTGTAATATACGAGAGAATAAATGAGGACGGGATAAAGGTATTGGATCAGAAAGCACTCGAGAAGAAAAGGGAGCTTGTAGAAGAAAAACCAAGAAAGGTTATAGTTCCTCTTGATAGAAGACTGTTTGTTCAGGCAACCGGTGCAAGTGAGACTGAGTTTTTAGGCGATGTGCGGCATGATCCCTATGGTGGACATCCTGAATTGGGAACACAACCCTATGAAAGGGTGGTGCCTGGTGCTATTCACGAGGCACATGAAGGGGTGCTTTTTATAGATGAGATAGTCCACATAGGTGGACTTCAACGGTATATATTAACTGCCATGCAGGATAAAGTCTTTCCAATAATTGGAAGAAATCCACAAAGTGCTGGAAGTTCTGTTAAGGTTGAAGATGTACCTTGTGATTTTGTCTTTGTTGGCGCATGTAACATAAAAGACATACCCTATATCTTGGCGCCTCTTCGCTCAAGGATCCAAGGGGAAGGTTACGAAATCCTTATGAAAGCTACTATGCCAGATAATCCTGAAAACAGAGCCAAAATTGCACAGTTTGTGGCCCAAGAGGTTGAAATGGATGGTAGAATACCACATGCAACTAAGGGGGCTGTTGAAGCTCTTATCGAGGAAGCGAGGAAAAGAGCGAGGGTTATCGATGATCAGGATGATGCCATCACTTTAAGATTGCGGGATCTTGGCGGTGTTGTGAGGATGGCTGGTGATCTCGCAGTTACAGATGGAAGCAGATTTATAACAAAAAAACACATAACATTTGCAATAGATAAGGCTATTTCAATTGAAGATCAAATAGTCAAGAGATATGGTTCATTTGAAAATGCCGTGCAAAAGGACGTATCAAGCTCACATTACAGAAGTGATGGAAACACTCACACCTCAAATGACCATGTTGATAGAAGTTACATGTAGTTTGATGGTGAATCCATGAATTCAGATCAAGCAAGCATCCAAATAGCAGTTGCAAGAGAACTCGAGAATAAAGAAAGTGAATTTTTAGAGATTTTTGATTTTCCAGAACTTATAGAAGATTACCTTGTAGAACTTGAGATAAGAAATTATTCAAGAAACACCATAAAGACATATAAATCAATAATAACCAGTTTCTACAAATTTTTAAGGGAAGAGAGACCTAAAAATGAAAAAGAAGTTCTGAGGGCATTTAAAAAATACATACGATATTTAAAACGTGAAAAAAATGTTTCACAAAATTACATCTACATTGTAACGGTTGTTATAAAAAAATTCTTTGAATTTAGTGACATTGATATATTAAATCAAATTAAAACCCCGAAAAGAACAAAATCGCTACCAAAATCTCTATCTGAGGATGAGATAAGAAGTTTAATAAATGTTGCAGATTGTGGTGCAACTGAAAATTCTAATTCAAACTCAAAGATGGTATCTCTAAGAAACAAGGCAATTTTAACTTTGCTTTATTCTTCTGGTTTGAGAATTTCAGAGCTTGTGTCACTTGATATTGATGATGTGGATCTTGAGGATCGAACAATAAGAGTAAGAGGAAAAGGGGAAAAGGATCGAATTGTCCTCTTCAACGAAGAAGCAAAGGCTTTAATTGAGAAGTATCTTGATAAGAGGCTTGATGGTGGGAATGCTCTTTTTGTAAACAGATTCGGAGACCACATTACACCCCGCTATGTTCAGATGATGATAAAAAAATACGCAGAGCTTGCTGGGATTAAAAAGAAGGTAACTCCTCACATCTTAAGACATTCCTTTGCAACGCATCTTCTAAAAAATGGTGTTGATATAAGAGCTATTCAACAACTTCTTGGGCATGCAAACCTTAACACAACCCAGATTTACACCAGCGTTGATATGCAAACTTTAAGAACCGCCTATGATAGGGCTAAGTTGCTTTAGTTTTATTCAATAATTTTTAATTCATTGAGGCGAAAATAAATTTTCCAGAGATATTTGTTCTTTTTTATCCTTGTACCAGGGATGGGAGCTATTTATACAATTGATCCCTATTTTGATATAATTAAACAGGTGGTAAAATGGCTGATGAATCCAGAAAAAAGCATCTGCATCATGGCAGATCCAGTAGAAATATTCTTGATTCTAAAAATGTCCTTACAAAAATTGGTCTTAAAAAAGGAGATATTCTTTTGGATGCAGGATGTGGAGATGGATACCTCTCCATTGCAGCTTCTAAAATAGTTGGAGACGAAGGCAAGGTTTATGCTGTCGACAATTATGAAGAATCAATAGCTATTTTAAAAAAAAGGATTCAAAGGGAGGGCATAGTTAACATAGAAGCAATTGTAGCAGATATAACTAAAAAAATACCTTTAAAAGACGAAATTATAGATATATGTCTTATGGTAAATGTGATGCATGGTTTTGTTGCAAATAATGAAGTTGAAGAAGCTATGGGAGAGATTGCAAGGGTTATAAAAGAAGGCGGTGCCTTTTCTGTTGTGGATTTCAAGAAAACTGAAGATTCGGTGAGCAGTCTGATATCCACCAAACCAAAATTAGCCCGGCTTACGCAAAATTTGAAGTTGAGGGTGATAGGACCTCCAATGTCTATTAGATTAAGTCCAGATGAAGTTGGGAAGATAATCGCTCAACATGGTTTTGAAGTAATAAAAAACGTTGAAATAGGTCCTTATCATTATGCAGTAATATCGATTAAGAAATAAAATTACCTATAATCTTAGATATTCAATGAATGGGTGTATATTTTTCCAAAAATATAGGGTATTTTTTATCCAATATCCGCAAAGCAGACATTGTTTCTGGTAATGCACAGCACCTACTTTCCACTAAATTCCTTAAAGTGCCATTTTTGATATTTTCTCTTACTTCCCTTATTACAAAATCCAAAACGTTTTTGTTGTATTTTTTAAGCTCTTTGAGGCTAAAATCAAATATCTGGTATTTTTCCAGGTCATATTTCGTTGTAGGAGTTAACATAATGTTCTGATATGCATAAAAATCACAAACAAAATCTCCAAAAAGATCAACACCCATATAAGCCAGCAATGGAACAAATACGGGATTTGCAAATGGGAAATACAATGCTGAGTTTGGATTTAGGGTTTCTCTTATATTCACCACAATATCAACTAGATCTCTTGGTTTCTTTAGGAGTTGTTCTGAATTTGCAATCATGAAGGTGGTATATCCAAGTTCATCCAATTTTTTTGCACACTGGATTCTTAAATCCAGATATTTTGAACCGTGAACAACGACCAATCCCTTTTTTTCGCTCTTTTTAGCATTTTCAAGTGTTCGTTGAACTGACCATTCAGCCAAAGCCCGTGGCACATCATAGGGCATTGGTTCGTCATTTATGATTGGAATTGCAGTATCAGGTTTCGAAATAGCCGGTGTCTTCCCTTTCCCATATTTTCCAAGCCTTGCTGGACCATCATGGAGTATTATCTCAAGCATAAAAATCACGATATTTGGGTATTATTTCTCCAACGCCTTCAACAATCTTAATCTTTCATTTTACTTCTTATATTTTTATTACTTTAGTGATCTATAAAAATAAATTGATCTAATGGCGCTAAAAGCATTATTTCCCAAACAATCCTAACAATTTGATGTTATGATTTTTATTTTCCGACTTCACCTAAATTAGAACACTTGCATATCTGATAGTTATATTTGCCTTGTATAAAGCAGCATTTAAGGGATAGATATTACCTATCTGTTTTATTTAAGATATGGTGTCTTGTGATATCTCAGGATGTGTCATCAAAAAGGTTACAGTTGATCTAATTCACATCATTTATATATCGCAATCTATTACCAACTAAACAAAAAGTTTCACACAAATATCAGGTGAGATAAAAGGGTGTGAAAAATAATGAAAACACTAAAACGCTTAAAAAGGGTATTAACAGGAGAAATCGAAGAAGAAAAAGAAAAACCACCGACACCCAAAGAAGAAAAAGAAAAACCAGTAATACCAGAAGAAAAACCACCGACACCCAAAGAAGAAAAAGAAAAACCAGTAATACCAGAAGA
>CAZLGO010000043.1:0-14975 GCA_964559295.1 uncultured Methanobacteriaceae archaeon | reverse complement strand
ATGGTATCCCTGCCCTTGACAAATAAGATGCATCAGTGCCACCAGGAGATCCCACAACATCAACCAAACCGCAAACATTGTATACTGCCTTTTTAAGACACTTTACAATCTTCTCAGAAGGATGAGTAACCATAGGTGGTCTGCTGGATATGATATCCACATTGCAATTTGTGGCAGCTATCATATCCTCTAAAATATTCTCCAAACTTTCATCTGGCAGGATTCTTCTGTCAAGTGTTATATTACATCCTAAATCGGATGTTCCTTCTATCATTCCAACTGTTGCTGATGGTTTGCCCAAAAGATCATCCTGGACATTAAATTTCATAGATTCAATGGATTTTACTATCTCAGAAGCCCTTAGGATTGGATCTTTCCCATCTACCTTGATCTTTAAAAAAGCAACTCCCTTATGGGCCCTTACTATATCTAAATCAGTGGGTTCACAAACTACTGCCATATCAGCATGAAATTTGCTCGAAAGAAGATTTTTTATTCCAATTCCTCCATCTTCCTCACCGACAACTGCGGAGAATACAACGTTTACATTTAAATCCATTTTTTTAAGCAACCTCATGGCAACCAACATGGATGCCAAACCACCCTTCATATCAGATGACCCTCTCCCAAATATCCTACCTTCCTTCAGGACTCCAGAATAAGGATCTTCATGCCATTTGTCAATATCTCCAATAGGTACTGTGTCCATATGTCCATTACAAAGAATAGTTTCATTTCCATCATTTTCAAGCCGAGCTATAACATTATGGCGACTTCCCTCAACTTGATTTAGTTGAAAGGGAATGTCTTCCTTTGTAAGATACCTTGCAATAAATTCCGCAACATCCTCTTCTTGCCCAGTTGTGCTTGGGATCCTTACAAGATTCTGTGTTAGTTTTATAATCTCGTCCATCTTTGCACCTATTCGAATCCTTCAACCTTGAATCTCTCAACATGTCCTTTAATTTTAACACCACCTGCAACAGAATTTATTTCGACATTTGAGAGATCCTCGCATACACATAGGATGTCCTGTTCAGGATGAGTGCCTGGTGTTATCTCACAATCAAGACGTATACGATCTCCTGCAGCTACAACCATTGGAAGTCTCATGGAAGTTGGATGCTTTTCTGGGAGAACAACAAGAGGGGAGTCAATTTCTCTGAGTAAATACAACATACACCTGATTCCCTTTTCTATTTTATTCCCGACGTCAAAAGCAGAAACTACTATTAAATCCTCTGGTTCAAGAAACATTAAAACTTCTTCCCTATCAGGCATGCCCATAAATATCTTTTTGTCTTTTGCGGCTTTTGCGATACCTAATGTTCCAGAGTTTCCCATCAAAAATAAAATTTCGTTATGTCCTACTCTAATAATCTTGTGTTCTCTGATTGACATGTTGGACATACTACTCTTTTTCCAATCCCTCTAAATTCATTTCCACAATCTGAACACTTGTACCTTTTTGTTTTTAATCTTTTCATTTTAATGTCCGCCATCGGACCCCCAACAGTACACATACAATCACCAATACAGTTATGTTTTTGATATTATTTATCCTTGTCCATTGTAAACATTTAATTGATACCTTTATCTTCAAAATTATCAACAACATATTTATAATGATTAAATGTCATAGTATAATCACAGATAGTTATTTTTAAGGCATGGTGAGATTATTGAAGAACTTTGTTTTTCCATTTTCAGCAATCGTTGGTCAAGAAGACGTCAAAAAAGCATTGATATTAAATGCGATAAATCCAAGTATAGGTGGAGTTCTCATAAAAGGTGAGAAGGGAACAGGTAAAACAACTGCTGTAAGGGCACTTGCTGACCTTTTACCATACATGAAGGCTGTAAAAGGGTGTCCATTCAACTGTGATCCTGAAGATACAGCATCAATGTGCGATACCTGCAAAGTAGGAAATTTTGAGGTTGAAGAAAAGAAGATGAGAGTGGTTGAACTCCCCCTCGGATCAACAGAGGATCGTGTCGTTGGATCAATAGATATTAAGAAAGCACTAAAAGAAGGTATAAAAGCATTAGAACCTGGTATTCTTGCAGAAGCTAACAGAAACATCTTATATGTTGATGAGATAAACCTCTTAGACGATCATCTTGTGGATGTGCTCTTGGACGCAGCTTCCTATGGGATAAACATCGTAGAGCGAGAGGGGGTTTCTGTATACCACCCATCAAAATTCATACTCGTCGGGACAATGAACCCGGCAGAAGGAGAGCTAAGACCTCAACTTTCTGATAGGATAGGTTTGCATATTGTTGTTAAGGGTGTTATGGACATAGAAGAACGTGTAGCTATAATGGAAAGAAGGGAAGAATTTGAAAACGATCCTGTGGGCTTTAAAAAGAAATTTAGGGAAAAACAAAAGAAAATATTAAATAGGATCTTGACAGCAAGAAAGATGCTCCCTTATGTTAGAATATCTCCTGATATAATGAGAGCGATAGCACATCTGTGCGTTGATATTGGAGTTGATGGCCACAGGGCAGATATTGCTATATTGAAAACAGCCAAAACAATTGCAGCATATGAAAATCGAAAAGAGGTTAGCTATGACGATGTAACAGAAGCAGCAAGACTTGTATTAGGTCATAGATTATACAAAAAGGCATACGATCGGAGAAAAATTGAAGAGAAGTTAAAAAAGGCAATCAATGAAGTATCAAAGCAACAAGAAAAGGCTAAGTTAGCTCAACCAAGAATAGGAAAAGAAAGAGGAAAAAAGGGAATGAAACTTAAATCCCTAAAATACGAAGAACATACTATAGATTCTGAAGAGGAAGAGATCGATGTAAAAAAGCTTTTGAAGATGAAAGGAAAAAAGAAGAAAAGATTACATGGAAAGCGAATCGATTCAAAGACACAAAAGGGAAAGTACATAAAAAGTAGATTATCAAAGAATGCAAGAGATATAGCAATAGATGCCACTCTAAGAGCTGCAGCAGTAAAATCAGAAGGTACTATAAAGGTTAAAAATGAAGATTTACGTGATAAGATAAGGAAACATGGTGCAAGAGCATCAATAGCCTTAGTTGTTGATATAAGTGGCTCTATGTTCACTGAGAGAAAGGCAAATAGGGTCAAAAATATTTTAAACAAAATAATTGAGGATACTAACCGCCACAAAGACAAAATAAGTGTTATTGGCTTTAGGGGAGAAGAAGCAGAGGTTATAATTCCAACTACAAGAAGAATTACTGCATTTAAGGAACAGGTAGACAACATAACGGTTGGTGGAACCACTCCGCTTGCTTCTGGTCTTAAGAAGGGTCTTGAAATCCTAAAAAAGGAGAAAGATAAGGATTTCGTACCTATGATGGTTATATTGACCGATGGTATGCCAAACGTTGCAATAGATGAAGGTCCAACAGTGGATGCTCTAAAGATCGCAGAGAATCTAAAAGAAAATGAGATCCACACAATTGTGGTAAACTTTGAAAAAACAATAAGATCTGGGCGAAACATAAACATGGAACTTGCATTATCATCTGGTGGTCGCTATTACGATGTTGAAGAATTGAAAAATCCGGCTGCTGCTGTATCAAAGATATTGGATCATGAAAGATCTGCGCTGGCAACCTACAAGATATAGGTTGATCAAAGGTTGATCAAAACAACTTGTATATTGATGTAGATTTTTTGAAAACTAAGCTTTAATTGACAGATTACTCTTTTGGTTAGCTAAATGAGAATTATTGTTTATCATGCAGGAGAATGTAACCCAAAAAAATGCACAGCGCTTAAACTTGCAAAAAAAGGAAAGATTAAGATAATCAGAATTCTAAATAAAATACCAAAAGGTGCAATCATCCTTGATCCATTCGCAGAAAAATCATTATCCCCTGAGGACAAAGAAACCATATTAAAAAATGGACTCTTTGCCTTTGATTGTTCATGGAAAAAGATACAGGGATCTTTTTTTATATTAAAGGGTGCTAAATACCATAGATCACTTCCATATCTTGTAGCTGCAAATCCCACCAATTATGGGAAGCCGTGCATACTCTCTACTGCAGAGGCTATTGCAGCAACCTTTTATATAATTGGTTTGAAACATAATGCTGTTGATGTAATGTCCCAGTTTAAATGGGGACCTCATTTTCTAATGCTCAACAGAGAGTTATTAGATGAGTATTCAACCGCCAAAAACAGCTTAGAGGTCGTAAAAATCCAAAATGAGTTCATAGGAGGCTAATAATGGCAAGATTTGAAGAAGCAGAAGAAAGATTATTCAATGTAAAAATTTGCTTAAAGTGCAACGCAAGAAATCCACCAACAGCAAGAACCTGTAGAAAATGTGGATATAAAGGTTTGAGATTTAAGGCAAAGGAGCCGAGAGGATAATTTCTGGATGTTGTTCTAATGAAGGTCGAAAAATACATAAAAAGCACGCTGAAGAGTCGAAAATTACACCTAACTCTCATAGATCCTGAAGAGCAGAGTCCCAGAGAGGCTGTCAAGATAGCAAAAGAAGCAGTAGCAGGTGGAACAGATGGCATAATGCTTGGTGGATCAACTGTTGCGTCTGATGAGTTGGATAAAACAACTGTGAAAATAAAAAAAAGTGTCGATGTTCCGATCATTTTGTTTCCAGGGAATATAAGTGGTGTAACTAAATATGCAGACGCGATATTCTTTATGAGCCTTTTAAATTCAAGCAATCCCTACTGGATAATTGGGGCACAAGCTTTAGGAGCTCCAATTATAAAGAGAATGGGAATTGAGACACTTTCGATGGGATATGTCGTTATTGAGCCTGGAGGGACTGTTGGATGGGTGGGAGACGCGAAATTAATTCCAAGAAACAAACCTGAAATTGCAGCAGCCTATGCCCTCGCAGCAGACTATCTTGGAATGAAATTTTTGTATCTTGAAGCTGGTTCAGGAGCAGGAGAACACGTCCCTGAAGAGATGATAAGAAAGGTCAAAAAAGCAGCGGATTTGATCCTAATAGTCGGCGGTGGGATCAAAAACAAAAAAGATGCTGCGAAGGTTGCAAAGGCTGGTGCAGACATTATAGTAACAGGCACAGTTGTTGAGAACGCTTCCAATATAAAAAATAAAATAAAAGAACTTGTTCGTGGGCTAAGATCTGTATGAGAGAGGACGTGAAGGTTAAAATATGTGGTATAACCAATGTTGAGGATGCGCATGCTGCAATAGATGCCGGTGCAGATGTTTTAGGATTTATAGTTGATGTTCCTGTTGATACACCACGTAAGATAAGTGCAGATGAGGCTTATAATATAATAAAGACACTACCACCCTTCATTCCAACTACCATCGTTTTAATGCCAAGATCTGTTGGTGAGGTTGTAGACGTTGTAGAAAGATTAAGACCAAATTCCATCCAGCTTCATGGCAGCGAGAGTTTTGACTTCGTAAAAAAAATCAAAGAGAAAATAAAACCTACGAAAATCATAAAAACCATTTCTATAGATAAAAAAACAGGAAAAACAAAATTTAAGGAAACAGATGATCCAACAGAAGCTGCAAAACTTTTCTCTGAGGTTGCAGATGCTATATTACTTGATACTTACTTAGATGGAATCGTTGGTGGAACAGGCACCATCCATGACTGGACGGTCGATAAAAGGATATCAGGTCAGATAAAAGCTCCACTTATTCTTGCAGGTGGTTTAAATCCCGAAAATGTTGGAAAAGCTGTAGAAATCATAAAACCTTATGCTGTGGATGTAGCAGGAGGAGTTGAGAGAGAAGGTAGAAAAAATCATAAAAAAATGAGAAGGTTTATTAAAGCAGCGAAGGGCTATAATTCAACCTTTTAGAATAAGCTTGATCAAAAAATAGACACTAGTTTACGTCAACGCTTTTTTAAAGGGTCGTGGGAGGAGTTTTTTGAAATACATCGATAAATTTCCTGATAAACAGGGAAGATTTGGAAGATTTGGCGGTAGATTCGCGCCTGAGACTTTGATCCCTGCATTAGAAGAGCTTGAAGATCATTTTAACAAAATATACAAAAGTAGGAAATTTAGGGAAGAGTTCACTCATCATCTATCTGAGTTTGGAGGAAGACCAACACCTCTCTATTTTGCTGAAGGGCTTTCTGGCCTGATGAATGCCAGAGTTTACATTAAAAGGGAAGATCTCGTACATGGTGGTGCCCATAAATTAAATAATGCATTGGGACAAGCTCTTCTTGCAAAGAAAATGGGAAAAGAGAGACTCATTGCAGAGACAGGTGCAGGGCAACATGGTATCGCAACTGCAATAGTAGCAGCCAAATTTGGATTTGAGTGCGACATATACATGGGCAAAAAAGACATGGAGCGACAAAAACTTAATGTCTTTAGAATGAATTTAATGGGTGCCAAGGTTCATCCAGTTAAATCAGGCTCTATGACCTTAAAAGATGCTATAAACGATGCTATGAGGGATTGGATTGCTAATGTGGAAACTACGCATTATTTAATAGGTTCTGTGGTGGGACCACATCCTTATCCTTTAATTGTAAGGGAATTTCAGCGGGTTATAGGGCAAGAAACAAAAAAACAGATACTGAAAATAGAAAAAAGACTTCCAGATTCTGTAATTGCATGTACAGGTGGGGGTAGCAATTCTATTGGAATTTTTTATGATTTTTTAGATGATGATGTGGTTTTATATGCTGTTGAAGCAGGAGGCGAAGGTCTAAAAACAGGAAGACACTCTGCAACGTTATGTGCAGGGGTTGAAGGTGTCCTGCATGGTGCATACTCTTATCTTCTTCAAGACGAGTACGGCAGAATAAAACAGTCCCACAGTATTTCTGCTGGGCTTGATTATCCAGGAGTTGGACCAGAACTTGCATTTTTAAAAGACGAAGGTAAAATAAATGCAGTTTCCGTAACAGATGCTGAAGCACTTGAGGCTTTCGAGATTCTATGTAGATCTGAAGGAATATTGCCTGCATTAGAATCTGCACATGCGCTTGCACATGCACTAAAGCTTGACGATGATCTAATGGTTATTAACCTATCGGGGAGAGGGGATAAGGATGTTGAAACTGTTGCAAGAGCTATGGGGGTTAAAATATGAGCAGAATAGATGATAAGTTCAATGAACTTAAAGAGAAAGGTGAACATGCCCTTATCGTCTTTACCATGTTAGGAGACCCTTCCCCTGAACTTTCAAAGAAAGTTGCAGAAAGTATGATAAAAGGTGGCGCAGACATAATCGAACTTGGAATCCCACATTCAGATCCCCTTGCAGATGGACCACTGATTCAAAACGCATCGAAGAGAGCATTGGATGCTGGTATGAACACAGATATGGCATTTGAGATAACATCAGAGATTGGAACTGAAATCCCAAAGGTTTTTTTGGTATACTACAATCTTATTTTACAGTACGGCGTTGATAGATTTACAAAAAAATGTGGTGAACTTGGCATCGATGGTATCATAGTTCCAGATCTACCGGCAGAAGAGGCAGTCTTGATGCTTGATGCATGCAGAGAACATGCTGTTGATCTGATATTTCTGGTTTCACCTCTAACCAATGAGGAAAGGCTTAAAAAGATCATAGAGCATTCAAGTGGTTTTTTGTATGTTGTATCTCTTCTTGGAGTAACTGGTGTTAGAAAATCCCTTGCAGATGTAACAGATGAGGTGATCAAAAAAACATCGAGGTATGTTAAACAAAAAATTCCATTGGCGGTTGGATTTGGGATATCCTCAGATGAACATGTAAGAGAAGTTATAAAATCAGGTGCAGATGGTGTTATTGTGGGAAGCGCCCTTGTTGCGATAATACAAGATTATAAAGATCAACCAGAGGTTATGCTTGATAAAATAGAGGATTTTACAAGAGCTTTAAAGGATGCGACAAGATATACAAATTAAATAAGCCCATTAGAGAAAAATCATTTTTAAAGAAAATGAAGCCAAAGAATTGAGTTTTTTTGAATACATCAGATTATGAGAAAGCAATTTAAGAATGTCCGATAAAAGTAAAGCGTATAACAGAGCGAAATTGATAGGATGATAGATATAATCCCAGATATAAAACTAAAACGTGAGGTATTAATATCGGTTTATCCTGTCTCAGAGAAAAGATATCCCACAATAAACAGTCCATTGCTCATAAATGTGCGAAGAGAAAGGGTGCAGACGTGAAAGAAATAAGTTCTCTAATTTTGTAGCATACGCTTCTTAACTGCCTTTTTGTTTCTGAGCCTCAACATCAAACATGGGATCTCCCATCTCCTCAAAAATAGAGTGATCCGCTATGAAGTTTTTTACAAGTCAAAAATATATCTGTGAATGTATATAATAACCATAGGGTGGACAACATGTGTGATGAAAATGGGTATGATGTGGTATCTGAAAAATTAAAAGGAAAATTAGGGTTAGATAAGTCTCCAGTAGCAATAAAACTTGTTTTGAGAGAGGAAGACATTCCGGAAGGAATCGAGAAAATAGACGAAACCATAAGACATTGTGAAATGGTTCAGCGAGCAAGTGAGGGCAGGATTTTTTTTGCCACAGCAGATGAACAGATGTGCAAAGGTGGTGCAGCTTCAATCGGACTTGCAGAAGCCCCAAAGAAGGTAAAAACAGGTGAATTTTACTATGAGCTTGGACGCTTCTCAAGTATTGGTGCTGGTAAAAGAACCATGGATAAAATCCCAAAAATAGAACCGATAATGTATGCTGCAGTTTATGCGCCATTAGAGGAGGCTAACTTTGATCCAGATGTAATTGTGGTGATATGTAATCCAGCTCAAGCGCTTAAACTTGTTCAGGCTATGGTATACACCCTCGGTGGCAGGATTTCAACTGATTTTGCAGGACTTATGTCTGTTTGTGCAGATGCTGTAGCTGCTCCATACACCCAGGCAGTTGCAAATATCACACTTGGATGTAGTGGTTCAAGAACATACGCTGGTATAAAAGATGATGAGCTGATAGTTGGAATGAATGCTGAGAATATCTGGTGCATAATAAATGCTTTAGATGCTATGAGGTGATAATATGGTAAACCAAACAAAGATCTATGAAATATCAGATGAAGTAAAGAATCTGTGTGAGATAATAAAAAGATGTGAAGATGAGGGGAAAGTAAATCAGGAACTGCTTGTAAATTGGACATACGATGCACTGAAGCTTCTTGGAAAATTAACAAAGGCAGTGGATGAGTTGGAGGAGAGGTTCGAGCTTTTGGAAGAAAGCATTGAAAAATAATCATATGGGAATTTCTTCTTGGGACATCCTCATCAGATCTGCCGTGAACAGTATGTCAATGAGTCCCCTAAATTGGGATCACTCTGACTTAAAACCAAGAGGTAGTCATCGTATCTATTAATATTTACAAGCTCCAGATCATAACGAGGCGGAACACCATAAAATACAACTCCATCATTTAGCATTTCCTTTAAAATAGGATTTAAATCGCTTTTTCGTCCGATTAAATATTTTTTTAAGAGATCTAAATGGCATACAAAGGGCATTCCAAGCCCCTCGGCAGAATCCAGGTATCCAGATTTTCCTCTTGCAAGAATTGAGATGAAATTTTTGGGGTTATGGCTCTTAACAACTTTATCTATAAGTTTTTTTAGAGTATCTGACAATATGGTTGGCTGATCTGCTGCTACACATAAACAAAAATCTGATTTAACATTTTCAATCCCATTCAACAACGATTCAGATAATTCAACATTTACTCGAGGATTTTTTACGATTTTTATCCTATCATTTCCAATTTTTTTTAAAATTGGTAAAATTTCGTTGCTAAAATGACCAAGAACTATAACGCATTCATCTACTTCGGTCTCCAAGACATTTTCAACTGTTTGTTCTATTACAGATTTTCCATGGATATCAAGAAGAAGCTTGTTTTTTGCCTCAAGCCTCCTTCTCCTGAGGTCTTCCATCATCCGTTTATTTTCCCCAGCAGCTGTTATAATCGCTGATATCATTTAAATCGTCCTATAACGCATTGATTATATTGAAACTGAGAAATGCTTCATCTTTAGCTATGATTTGCAGTTTTGGATCCCACAGGTACGAGTTCTATGATCTTAGCATATATCACCATACTAGGACCACTACCTTCTGTCCACATGATTATTTTTATAGGATAATCCCGGGTGTTTTGTACAAATACATCCATGGTTGGGTCATATCCATACATCAAGCAAAAGTATGCCCACGTCATACCTGTTGGTAGAGGGAGTCCTGCATTCGAACCTGCATCTCTCAGCGCTCTTGCTGGAGGACATGTACCATGGGAAGCCCACCCTCCAGTAGCATTTGGATCATAAGAACTTGTAAATGATACAGTCTCCTTACCACATGATGCAGTATGTGGTGGTATTATGGTTCCATTCCATGCTTTTGCAAATTGTTGTGCATTGTAGGCTCTGCTGTAGTCATCGTATTGTGGAAATGATTCAAGAACACTAATAGAACTTCCAACTTCCCTTTGAACGTAGGGAGCTGACCAAACAAGGACAGGAGCACCTATAGGATAATCCTTTAGGTAGTCTTCCACCTTTTCTCCAAAAAAGGGCTTAATTTTATCTGGAGTAACCAGGTTTCTACCATCGTTAAAATTGCCGATAGCATAATCCAAGGTTATATAATCTCCAAAATCAGCTTCTTTATACCATTCCTTTAGGCTTTCGATTTTTACGTATTTATGGGGTATGGTATCATTGTTTATTTCGTCGTATGGTACAAAATCCAGAGTGGTTTTTTCTTTTTTGATCTGAAGACCATCCTTTGTTTTTACTCCAACCACATAGGATGTTTTAAATCCCCACACAAAATCATCTGGAGGACGAACTACCAATTTTTCGCCTTCATTCACTAAGATTCCAGGGCCTTTAAATCCCTGCGCAATTCCGTATCTTGATATACTACCGCCCGTAATTCTTGCTATTGGTGTTTTAACAGTTCCTGTCATCAAAAAATGGATAAAATCAAAAAATTTCCTATCCTTGATATGATCAACCAAATATTCTGGATGATACAGAATCGGGACTGATCTGATCTTTGCGTCATCTACAACGTCCATTCCAGACAAAACCGTATCTCCAATTTTAAAGGCAGCAAATTCTTCTGGATTCTGTGACGGATAACGATCCTCCAAGATCATCCCAAGAGGATACATAGCCAAAGCTAATATAATCAATACCAAAAATACCTTAATAGCTGGATTCTTCAAGTATTTGGGCAGTATATCTAACTCCTCCTTCTCCTAATACTAAGATAATGTCGTTGTCCTTTGCAATATCCAATGCTCTTTTTAAGCCCTCTTCTACTTGTTTTCTACTTGCTCCCAACGTTCCCTTTTTGGAACTTTCTTTGCTGGACTTGGTAAAATGAGCATTCATTTTAAGCTTGGATACAGCTTTTCTGCTTGCATTAGATGTTGCTATTATAATGTCTGCATCCTTTAGTATTTTTGCTATTTCAATATCTCCTTTTATCCCGCTTTCTGAAGATATGGTGTTTACAACGATTAATCTCGAGTTCGGTGACTTTTTTTTCATTATAGTTTGAACGATTGCTTTAACACCTGCTGGATTGTGAGCATAATCGATTATTATTCTTTTCCCCATATCTATTTCATCATATCTTCCTTTTACACCCTCGAAGTTTTCAAGACTTTCTGAGATATCCTCAAGATCAATTTCCAGTGCCAAAGCGCCACCTGCAGCGGCCAACGCATTATAAATGTTATAAATTCCTCCTTTTTTCAATCTGATTTTTGCTGTATTTGAGCCATATTTCATTATAAAATGGTCACCATCCACATTATATGCTTTTATATGAGGCTTTGGTCGCGTAAATCCGCAATAACAGCTGTATTTGCCAAGATGTCCTAAGTAATGCCTTGAATACTTAAGTTTGGATCCACAAACAGGACAACTTCTGCTTTCTTGATATGCATTTATATCAGAGTTTACGTTCTCAATACCATAAAATAGGATTTTCTCAGGATCCCTATCAAGCGCAAATCCTGCAACCACAGGGTCATCTGCATTAAGGACCAAAAAATCGGCAACATCTGCCATTTCACCCTTGCATTTTATGTAGTTTGAAAATTCGCCTGCATTGTTCAGATGGTCCTTTGATATGTTGGTTATAACACCAATTTTGACTTTGGAAGCCGTCGCACATTTTTTTATTTCACCAGTTTTTCCAAAAGTACCTATTTCTAAAACAGCAATGTCTCCATCAAGTCTTGCTTGCAGAGGCGGTATAAACTCTGTGTTACCTTGTATATCAAGTCCGTGTTCTGGGGTTTTATATCCAGCTTCCTTTAAGATGCTCTTAAGCATCCAAGTTGTAGTAGTTTTTCCATTTGTCCCGGTTATTCCAACGACTGGTTTGTTAACTTTACAAAAATCTAAAACTTCATCTATGCTTATTATATCTTTGTTTGTTATTTTTTTTATTCTCTCAATCAGTTTTTTATTTTCAAGCAAGCTTGGAGCAATTGCAACCTTTTTTGCACTTTTTAGAATTTCCTCATCATGGGATCCAAGATTCAGATTTATACTCTCTTTTTTGAGAATTTCTGCTATTTGACTGTTATTTGAGATATCAGATACCGTAACATCCATACCGTTTGCTTTAAATGCTCTTGCCATCAGGCTGCCAACAGTACCACAACCGCCAATAACAACCGCTTTATCTTTTGATTTATTGTAAACCTGAATTCCTCTTTTTATTTCTGATTTAACATTAGAATAAGCGTTAACAACTCCTGGTCCCATATGTATTATTGTATCTCCTTTGTCTGCGATCTCCAATGCTCTGTGGATTGCATCAGCAACGCTCATTGTCCACTGTGTTTCTATGCCACTTGCACCTTCTATTACTTCTTTTGCAGCATTTACATCTATCTTTCCTGTTGTTTCATTTTTTGCACTTGCAATAACGACGTCTGCATATTTTGAAAGCACTTTTCCTATTTTAAACTTATCACGGACAGTAAGGGTGTCTGGATTATCTATCGTTATAATAAGTCTCTTTCTCATATTCAACTCATCTAAAAGCCTTTCCATTCCTTCTGGGTTGTGCGCTGCATCCATAAATACGTTTACCCCACCAACTGTCTCTATCTTTTCAAAACGTCCCTTTATACCTGAAAAACTTTCTATCCTGTTTTTTATATGTTCTAAATCCAAGCCTAAAACAAGGGTTGCAGTGAGGGTTGCAATCGCATTTTCTATATTGCACATTCCAGGCACTCCAAGCCGTATTTTTATGTTACCGGGGTCAAGATACTTTCTTTTGAAATTACCACAATCACAGCAAATTTTACCACAATTTTCACAAACAGCTGTTGGGATTTCTCCAATTTTAGCTTTAAACCTTGAACCATACAACCCTTTAAGTTTGATATCTTCTGCAACCACATCAAGCGTCACATCTTGGCTATGATTGTAAATCTTATTCTTGTATACGATGGTTCTCGGCTCATAAAATCCATAAAATAGGGTACTTTCATCAAGATTGGATAATTTTTTGCTTATGATTGGATCATCACCATTTGCAATTAGGATTCCATTTTTATGCAGATGTTTTATTATGCAGATGTTTCTTTCAATATAATCATCGAAGGATTTGAATTCATTCATATGATCAGGAGTTAGATTTGTTAAAACCCCCACACAGATTTCAAGTCCATAAGTCATCCTTATAGTACCATGTGGAAGCTCAAAAACCGCAAAATCCTTACTCTGTGTTTTATTTTCCACAACCAGATCAACCAATCCTTCGATAACTAAAGAATCCTGAAGGGATGAGAAAAGAAAAGGATTGTGGGTATCTTTTAGGCAATGGTATATCATGTTAGTCGTGGTGGTTTTACCATCTGTTCCTGCAACACCCACCATAGGCACGCTTATTAAAGAATTTAGTATTTTACCGATGTCTTTTGTCGTTATCTTGAGGAATCCATTTTTTTTACGATCTTCAATATATTGATAAATTTTAGAGTCCTTGGGAACGTTAGGTGATATGAAGATACCATCTGCCCATAATATTTTGTCTTTACTATGGGATCCAAACTCCATTTCAATGCCCTTTTCTTTTAGAATTCGAATCTTCTTTTTGGCTTTTTCTGGTAGCTCGTGGTAATTTTTGATCTCGGAAATGGTAACTTCATTACCTAAATGATTTAAAAGATGGGCTGCAGGTCTCCCTGCGTTTCCAGCACCTATGATCAGGATTTTTTTGTTTGTGATCAAATTATCATCCTTTAGCATATCTTTGTAAAACATCTTGTATCTTGATGATTTTATCTTGACCATTTCCCCCTATAAATGTGTTTTCATAGCTTCTGCTACACTCAAGGACGAAATCGACAACATCATCAACATCCTCTAAGATCCTAATTTCTCCCCCATAGCCTTCTTCTTTTAAAATTCTGGAGGCTTCATCTGTTGTATCATCTAAACCTGCGAAAAATGCCACAATATCAGGATCAAGTTTTGACACTTCTCTTATAATATCAAACCTATACTCTTCATTCTCACGAGGGGTGCCTATTACAAAAACATCGAACTTCATATCCTCAAACACAGCGACTGCTGCATCAACGTTATCTGTTTTTCCAACCACAACACTGCTTCCAGATGGTAGCTTTATCATGGTTGATCTTCCCTTAACACCCTTAAAATTTTCTAATGTTTCTTCTATATAATCATTTGGGATCCCCAAAAACTTTGCAACACACTCTGCTGCTGAGGCATTTTGCAAGTTGAATCTACCAAATACTTTTAGGTTTCTGTTAGTATTTTCAAAGAAAATTGCTTTATCAGCACAAGGCCCAATTTGTACTAAAAATTCATCGTTTCTGTTTAATATGGCTTTTTTCTTATCTAAAAATTTGCATAAAGAGCTCTTATAATTTTCAATGGACCCGTGGAAGTCCAAGTGGTCATATCCAATGTTGGTTACAACAACAAGATCAAAATCAAAAGCATGAG
>CAZLGO010000042.1:0-15076 GCA_964559295.1 uncultured Methanobacteriaceae archaeon | reverse complement strand
AATCAGAACACAAAAACAAAAATCTAAAAAGTCAAGTTAATCAAAATTCTCTAAAGATTTCAAAACAGGATAAAAGGAGACAATTCTTATGTTAGGCGAAAAAGAACTTTTAAAAATATTTCCAGAATTTGAAGATGATATACAACCTGCAGGAATTGATCTCAGGTTAGATGAAGTTTTTATTCAAAAAAGTCCCGCATCCTTAATAGATAATAAAAAAAATCTCCCGGAGTTGGAAAAACTTGAACCTCCACTTTACATCTTAAAACCAAAAAACGCCTATTTGGTTACAATCAAACCGAAGGTTAAAATTCCAGAAGGATGTGCAATGCTTTTTCTCCCACGTTCCACCCTTCTACGATCATTTGTTTCCATCCACACTGCTGTAGGAGATCCTGGATTTTATGGAACACTGAAATTCTTGCTTTGCAACTATGGTAAATTCCCTTACAAAATAAAAAGAGGAGAGAAAATCGCACAGGCCGTAACATTTGAGGTTACCGGTTCTGGCGTGTATAAGGGAAGTTATCAGGAGGAAGAGTGACTTATACGCTTTAGATTTTTAAGAATTTTGATTAACCCTTTTCCCAAGAACTTTTAATAAAAGTTCACAAAATGTTTTGATCAACTTTTTCCCAAAAGGTTGTTATAAAACCTTATCCAGCTTATCAACCGCCTCAGGATTTGCAAGCGTGCTTATGTCTCCTACAGGTTCTCCCCTTATCTTGGCTTTTATCACCCTTCGCATGATCTTTCCCGAACGGGTCTTTGGAAGATCGTCAACAAAGCCTATGTAGGCTGGTTTTGCAATCGGACCGATCTCAAGCCTTACATGATTTTTAAGAACATCCTTAAACTCCGGGGTAGGTTTGAAGCTCTCTTTTAGTATAACAAAGGCATAGATTACTTCACCTTTTATTGGATCAGGTTTTCCTACTACAGCAGCTTCAGCAACAGCTTCGTGACTTACTAAAGCTGATTCCACCTCTGCTGTACCTATTCTATGCCCTGCCACGTTAAGAACATCATCTGATCTTCCCTGAAACCAGAAATAACCATCACTATCTACTCTTGCCACATCTCCACTTAAGTATGCATCCTGAAACCTGCTCCAATATTCCTTCACGTATCTTTCAGGATCTTTGTAAAGGGTTCTAAGCATGGCTGGCCAGGGAGATTTTATGATCAGATGACCACCTTTTTGGGTAACGGATCTACCATCATCATCCACAACTTCTGCTTGAATGGTAGGGAATGGCTTGACCGCTGATCCAGGTTTAAGTTTCGTTATTGGCAGAGGAGTTATCATAAACATGCCTGTTTCTGTCTGCCACCAAGTGTCCATTATCGGGCATCTTCCACCTCCAATGTAATTGTAATACCAGATCCATGCTTCAGGATTTATGGGCTCGCCCACGCTTCCTAAAAGTCTCAGTGAGCTTAAATCATACTTTTGAGGCCATCTCTCACCGAATTTCATAAACATCCTTATTGTGGTAGGAGCTGTATAAAAAACAGTCACACCATAATCCTCTATCATCCTCCAAAATCTACCAGGATCTGGGTAATCAGGTGTACCCTCGTACATGATGGACGTTACACCAAGCATCAGAGGAGCATAAACTATGTAACTGTGACCGGTAACCCAGCCAATATCAGCAGCACACCACCAAATATCTCTGTCATTTAAATCAAAAACAAACTTAAGGGTGGCGTAGGTTCCCACAGCATAACCACCATGAACATGCACCACTCCCTTTGGTTTTCCAGTTGTTCCTGAGGTGTATAAAATAAACAAGGTATCCTCAGAATCCATTATTTCTGTTTTGCATTCTGAACTTGCACCTTCTGTAATATCATGCCACCAAAAATCACGACCATCTTGCATGGAAACATCGTTTTTTACATGTTTTACAACAATAACCCTTTCAACTGTAGGCACATTCTTTAAGGCTTTATCAACATTATCTTTAAGATTGATGATTTTGCCTCTTCTTCTGAATCCATCTACAGTTATAACCACCTTTGATCCTGCATCATTTGCCCTTTCCCTGAACGCCTTGGCACAAAATCCTGAAAATACAACAGAGTGGATGGCACCGATTTTCGCACACGCAAGCATTGCTATTGGAAGTTCCAGGATCATTGGAAGGTAGATGCTAACTCTATCTCCCTTCTTGACTCCCAATTTCTTTAAAACATTGGCAAATTTGTTTACTTCCCTGTAAAGATCATAATATGTTAATTTTTTTACCTCACCTAACTCTCCCTCCCATATGTAGGCAACCTTATTTTTTCTTGGGGTTTTTATGTGTCTGTCAAGGGCGTTGTGGACTATGTTGAACTTGCCATTCAAAAACCATTTTGAATAGGGAAACTTCCACTCTAAAACTTTCTCATATGGTTTGAACCATTCCAATTCCTTTGCTAATTCATCCCAAAACCATTCTACATTATCACTTGTTTTTTCAAGCAATTTTTCATAGTTTTTTATGTTATGTTTGTCCATCCATTTTTTGATGTTGCTTTTCTCTACAATTTCTGCTGGAGGTTCGAAGATTCTCTCCTCTTTGAGCAATGCTTCCAATTCCCTTGGCATTTTATCTCTCCTTTTTTAGAATCGTGATTAAAAAATAAATATTGCATCATACTTGGTGAACTTTACTCATCACACTTGGGTGAACTTTTACTTTATATTATTATAAGATTTTAATTAACTTAATTGCCTTCTATAGATTGATCATAATTTAATAGACTTAAAGAAAATATAATCATTTGATGAATTCTAATGATAAAATAAGATGTGCAGACGCCCTGGTTGAAATTTTAGAATCAAACGGTGTAAAATTTATTTTTGGGCATCCAGGAGAGCAGATTCTACCTTTTTATGATGCACTTCGAAATTCGAGCATAAAACATGTATTGATGCGACATGAACAGGGTGCAGTACATGCAGCAGATGGATATGCAAGAGCATCTGGAAATTTTGGGGTCTGTACAGCGTCAGCAGGTCCTGGAGCTTTGAATTTGACCATGGGTATTGCAACAACATATAAAGATTCTGTACCTCTTATTGTAATAACAGGTGATGTACCATCAGATCTTAGAGGAGGAGGCGTATTTCAGGAGATAGATCTTGAGGAGATCTTCAAACCAATAACCTTAGAGACATTCCACATTCATGATCCAGAGGATGGCGTTTTAAAATTAAAAAAAGCAATTGGGATGATAAAATATGGAAAAACAGGACCAGTACATCTAAATTTTCCAAAGGATGTTCTAAACAGCCCTCTCGAAAATTCCGTCTTGAAGCATGGTGTGGAATATTATCCAAAAACAGACCTCAGCAAGATTGATAATGCTCTTAAATTCATAGAGCAATCCAAAAGACCATTAATTCTTGCTGGAGCTGGTGTTATTTGGTCAAATGCTGCAGATAATCTTAGAAGTTTCGTTAAAGAACATAAAATACCTGTAACAACCACATTTCATGCGAGAGGAGTTTTACCAGAAGATCATCCACTTTGTCTTGGAATGATTGGACTTAGAGGTACTGATGCTGCGAATTTTGCTGGAGAAAACTGTGATGTTTTACTGGCATTGGGCTGCAGATTTTCAGAAAGAACCCTTGTTGGGATTGGGGATTGTAGGATAATTCATGTAAATCTTGATGAACATGTTTTAAGGGGCGATGTCAAAATTCTGGGCGATGTGGGGAAGTTCTTAAAAGAGATATCAAATCTAAAATCTATAGAAACGGAAAACTGGCTTAATGAACTCAAAAATCAGAAAAGATCATATGATATAAAAACAGATTATAATGAGGTTCCAATAAAGCCTCAAAGAGCCGTAAAGGAAATAATAGATGCATCGGGAGATTCTATTATAGTAACCGATGCCGGAGCACATACAACATGGGTTACTCTCCTTGTAAAAGTGATGAGACCCTCTTCATTGATCTTCTCTGGAGGATTTGGACCAATGGGCTTTGGAGTACCTGCATCAATAGGTGCGTCCTTTGCAAATCCAAAAAAGAGCATTATTGTAATAACAGGCGATGGTGGATTCCAGATGACATCACAAGAGCTTGCAACAATTGCACAGAAGAAACTTCATATATTAATTTGCATAATAAACAACAGTAGTCTTGGTATAATAAAACAATGGCAAGACCTCTACTACAAAGAAAGATTTGAAGTTGAACTTGACAATCCAGATTTTGTCGAGCTTGCCAGATCTTATGGGATAGAAGCAGAAACGGTAGATTCACCAGGTGATGTATTCAGATCTGTTAGGAAAGCCTTAAAATTAAAGAAACCATATTTAATTGATGTAATGGTAGATAAAGAAGAGAAGATACCTCTTCCGAAGGTGAGTCCATGAAGGTTTTGTTGATAAATCCACCAGATCTTTCTTCAAAATATAGATTTATTGGACTCGTGGCTCCTCCATTAGGTATAGCTTACATAGCAGCTATTCTTGAAAAAAATGGTATTGAAGTTAAAATAATAGATGCTTCAGCCCTTGAGATGGGCTGGAAAGCCCTGCAGAAGGAAGTGGAAAGATATTCGCCTGATGTAATTGGTATCACAGCTTTAACACCAACAATCGATAATACACTTAAAACTGCCGAAATTTCAAAAAAAGCATGTCCTAATGCTGTAATTGTTTTGGGCGGCTATCATCCCACCTTTACATACAATGAACTTTTGAAAAATGATTTTGTAGATGTTGTTGTGATTGGTGAAGGCGAATATACAATGCTTGAGCTTGTATGTGCCATCGAAAAAAAGCATGATTTTAGGGAAGTTGAAGGAATAGCATGTAAAAACTTCAAGACACCTCCAAGAAGCATCATAAAAGATTTAGACAAACTTCCATTTCCTGCAAGACATCTTCTTCCTATGGACAGATACAGGATCCTTAACATAAAACTTCCAACCTCCACCATGATATCAAGCAGAGGATGTCCAATGCATTGCTCTTTTTGTGCATCTTCAGCTATGCATGGTCGTAAGCTGAGGTTAAGATCACCTGAAAATGTTGTTGATGAGATGGAACATCTTGTAAATGATTATGATGCAGAAGTAATCGCGTTTATGGATGATACATTCACCATGAACAAGGAGAGGGTTGAGAAGATCTGTGAGGATATTAAAGAAAGGCATTTGGATATATACTGGGGCTGTGCAGCAAGGGTTGATACGATATCAAGGGATCTTTTAGGAAAGATGAGGGATGCAGGATGTACAACCTTGTTTTTTGGAGTTGAATCTGGAAACCAACATATTTTAGATGAACTGAACAAAAAAATAACCCTCAATATGACAAAAAAGGTATTTGAACTTGCAAACAGGCTTGGGATAAGAACTATCGCCTCTGTTATGCTTGGTATACCAGGAGATACCAGAAGAAGCATTGAAAATACAATAAAATTTGTAAAAAATATAGATCCATCTTATGCAATATTCTCACTGGCTACTCCCTACCCTGGCACCGATTTTTACAACAAAACCACAAAGATGAATCTGATCAAGATAAAGGACTGGTCAAAATACACATTGATGATCCCGGTTTTGGAGACTGTGGACTGTTCCCTAAATGAGCTTAAGGAATTGCAAAAGAAAGCCTTCAAAGATTTTTATTTGCGCCCCACCTACATTTTGAAGCAGCTTTGGAAGGAAGGTTTTATATTCCTAAAGACCACCTCAGCCATGTTAAAATGGATTTAGAGCAACCTTTAATAAAGGTTGATCAAAAGGCAAGCTCTGATCAACTAAATTTTTATAAAACTTTTTTTAAAAGTTTCTTAGAAAAAGGTTGATCAAAACATTCTTGCAAACTGCACTCACAGTTCTTAAAAATCCCTGATCTTTTAGCTTTTCTTAATGGATTCTTTATATCACTCCTTTTTAAAAATTAATAAAAAAATTTAAAACAAATCAGAAGAAAAATACGTCTCTTCTGCTGCTGCAACTCCGTCTCCCATACATATATCGAAACCAAGCTCCCTTAAGGTCATCTCAAGGGAAGATATGGTTGTTATGATCTCCCTGTGTGTGACATTTCCCATGTGTCCTATTCTGAAAACGTTTCCTTTAAGGTGATCCTGTCCACCTGCAAGTTCTATTTTGTATTTATCCCTCATTGTGCCCCTTAGATCCTTGTCAGATACACCTTCTGGGAGATTTATTGCTGTTACTGTGTTTGATGATACATCTTCCTTTGAGAATAACTCAAGACCTAAAGCTTTTATCCCTTCCCTCGTTGCCTTTGCAGATACCGCGTGCCTTTTTATCCTGCTTTCAAGTCCTTCTTCCATAACCACCTTTAAAGCCTCGTGCATACCATACATCAAAGACACAGAGGGTGTGTATGGAGTTTCCGTTGGTTCGCTTGCCGCATATTTTCTATATTTTTTTAGATCGAGGTAGTAGGTGTGCGACTTTGTTCTGGCAATTATATCCCAAGCATCATCGCTTATAGTTATTGCAGAAAGTCCTGGTGGAGCAGCAAGGCATTTTTGGGAGCCTGTAACACATATATCAATACCATAATCATCTACAGCAACGTCATCTCCCCCAAGGGACGAGACCGTATCAACTATGTATAGGGCATCATAATCAGCAACAATTTCACCAACTTCTTCTATAGGGTTTGCAACACCAGTTGAAGTTTCGTTATGAACTAAAGTTACAGCTTTTATCTCATCGTCCTTTTCTAAGATTTCTTTCACATCTTCTGGATTGACAGCTTCACCCCATTCCACTTTAAGCTCAACGGGAGAGCCGCCATGGCTTTTTACGATATTCATAAATCGCTCACCAAATTTTCCACCAACAACGTTTAGGATTTTATCTTGCTTCTCAAGAATGTTTTCGATAGCAGCTTCCATGGCAGCTGTTCCAGAACCTGTTAGGATATAAGATTCATTCTCGGTCTGAAAGATCTCTGACATCATCTCACAGGTCTCATCAAGAATATCGCCAAAAATAACACTTCTGTGATTTACAACAGGCTTTGACATGGCTTTTAGTACTCTTGAGGATACCATAGTAGGACCGGGTATCATCAACAAATGATCATTCATTCTAAAAACCTCCGCGTTTTAATCCTTAGATTACTTTATTTATACCTAATAGAATATATCATCTCTTATATGAATCTTGATATATGGATGTTGTGGTATGGCGCCATATTGGAAGGGTTTGGTTTTAGCAGAGAGGCTGACGAGAGGTCTGCAAAAATATTAAGCAAAATTTTAGATGATATGGATTGTTTGTCTCCCCATAGGATTAAAATAAACAAAAAAGTCATCGTATTTGGCGCTGGACCTTCTCTTAAAAAAAATATAGCTGAGATAAAAAAATTAGACCTAAATGAATTTACCATAATGACAGCAGACGGTGCAACAACTGCACTTTTGGAAGAAGATATAATTCCTGATATTATAGTCACAGATCTGGATGGTAAGATTGAGGACATAATTGAAGCAAACAAAAAGGGATCATATGTCGTCGTGCATGCTCATGGAGATAACATGGATAAAATAGAAAGATATACTCCGAAGCTTAAGAGACTGATGGGGACAACACAAAGTACTCCCTTAAAGAACGTCTATAACTTTGGTGGATTTACAGATGGAGACAGATGCGTATTTTTAGCTATTGAACTTGGAGCTAATTTTGTGGTTTTAGGCGGCATGGATTTTGGAAAGGTAATAACAAAATATTCGAGACCAGATTTAAGTGGATTTGGCAAAGCTGATAGAATAAAGCGGATGAAATTGAACTTTGCAAAAAAGCTTATAGGATGGGCAGCTTGTAATGAAAATGTCAGGATTTTTAATATATCGGGTGGGGAGAGTATAGAAGGCGTGATGAACATTAAGGTTGATGAGATTTTAAATTATGGGTGATAAAATGGGTATTGATGATATTTTGCTACATGATGAGACTTTGTTTAAAAACATAGATGCCTTTAACCCAGATTACATCCCAGAGAACTTTCCACACCGAGAATCTCAAATGGAAGCCCTAGCTTACTGTTTAAGACCTGCACTTAGAGGAGGAAGACCGATAAATGCAGTAATATTAGGTTCATGTGCCACTGGGAAGACAACTGCCATAAAGAAAATCTTTGAGATGGTTGAGAATAAATCCAACAAACTCATATGTGTTTATGTAAACTGTCAGTTGCACACAACTCGGTTTAACATATTTTCCCAGATCTACCATAAGATCTTTGGACACATGCCTCCTGAAACCGGAGTGCCATTTTCTCGAATTTATCAGAGTATAATGCACTATCTGGAGAATGAAAACAAAGTTTTGGTTGTGGCATTAGATGATGTGGATTACCTTTTTCACACTAAAAATGCGAACAAGATATTTTATGATATTCTTCGTGCTTACGAGGTCTTTGAGGGAATAAAAACAGGAGTATTTGCGGTTTTATCCGATATCGAATTTAGATATATGCTTGATAAAAATGTGGATTCAATATTCATACCTCAAGAAATTGTTTTTAACCCCTACACAAAAGAGGAGATGAAAAATATCCTAAAAGAAAGGGTTGATGTTGGTTTTTATCCGGGCGTGATATCAGATGAGTTGATAGACAATATAGCCCTACATGCAGCATCAAGCGGAGATCTAAGAGTTGGAATCGATCTTTTAAGAATAAGTGGGAATTCGGCAGAAGCTGATGCATCAAAGACCATAGAGAAAAAACATTTAAAAAAAGCTTTGGAGAACGCTGAATCTGTAAGTTTGATGCATGCTCTAAGATCATTATCAGATGATGAAAAAACTTTATTAGAGATTTTAGGGCTTGGAAGTGATGGTAATTTGGTTGCAGGGGAATTATATGAATTATTTAGCAAAAAAACTGGTTTAAGTTACGCGTCTTTTGACAGAATCTTAAATAAACTTGAATTTTTAAGACTGATTGATACAAGATTTACAGGAAGAGGTGTGAGGGGAAATTCAAGAATTGTAATCCTCAGGTTCCATCCTAAGGATGTTCAAAGATGTCTAAACCTGGATTAATAGGTTTTGCTTCTTTAGATCCCTGCAGGTATGTTGGAATTTGGAAAAGCTGCCACCCATATTATGCTTGCAAGTAGGATACCAACAACAATACCTACAGGAACATAGAGCTTAATGTTGGAGAATCGCATTCCTATTGATTTTTTCCTAAGATCAGAAATTGAAGCTTTTTTACAATCTTTGTACATATGATCCCTCCTTTTTATTGATCCTAAATGATTACAGTTATTTAAAGAAAGAGATAGAGAACACATGAAAAGTAATCACTTACGATAACAAGTTAAAATCAAATCCCCAAAATTTTTATATTCTCATAAAGCTATAAACAATACATGAAATATCCATTAATTTCTACAATATCATAGGGGGATTTTCAATGTCTGAAGACGCTGAAATTGAGTTGAGAGTTGCTGAAGCATTGCAACAGGATGTTGGTAAAGGTATTGTAAGGATAGATAGAGATTCTCTCAAAAAATTAGGTGTTGCACCAGGAGACGTGGTTGAAATAATAGGTAAAAGAAACACTGGTGCGATAGTTGGAGAAGCTTATCCTGCTGATGTTGGTCTTGAAATAGTAAGAATGGACGGGCTTACAAGGTCAAATGCTGGAACATCTATTGGTGAGATGGCAACGATAAGAAAGGCAGAATTAAGGGAGGCAAACAAAGTTGTGCTTGCTCCAGCAGCGAAAGGTATAAGGATAATGGCTTCAGGAGAACTCTTAAAAAGAAATCTTATTGGAAGAGCGGTATCAAGAGGGGATGTTTTAACCTTGGTATCTCCAGGAAGGACAAGAGAGACCTATAGAGAATTTTCAGATGTTGAAAGCATATTTAGAGGATTTTTTGAGCTTCCTTCTCCATTTTCGCTTGGTGAGATTAAATTCACTGTGGTGTCAACCAATCCTGCAGGTATTGTAAGAATAACTGAAACAACAGAACTTGAGATTCGACCAGAGGCTGTGGAGATCGTTGAGAAGAAGGTTCCTGATGTTACCTATGACGATGTTGGTGGACTAAAACAGGAAATATCGAAAGTAAGAGAGATGATCGAACTGCCACTTCGCCATCCAGAGATATTTGATAGGCTTGGCATTGATCCGCCCAAGGGTGTTCTTCTGCATGGACCTCCTGGTACTGGAAAAACTCTTCTCGCAAAAGCCCTGGCAAACGAAAGCGGTGCCAACTTCATCGCCATAAATGGTCCTGAAATCATGAGCAAATATGTTGGGGAGGCTGAAAAAAGAATAAGGGACATATTTAAGGAAGCTGAAGATAATGCGCCTTCTATTGTATTCATAGATGAAATTGATGCTATTGCCCCAAGGAGGGAGGAAGTTACAGGAGAAGTAGAGCGAAGAGTAGTTGCTCAAATTTTGGCTTTGATGGATGGTTTAAAAGAAAGAGGAAAGGTAATAGTAATAGGTGCGACCAACAGACCAGACGCACTGGATCCAGCACTTAGAAGACCAGGAAGGTTTGACAGAGAGATTGCACTCAGGGTTCCAGATAGGGACGGCAGATGCGAGATTTTACAAATCCACACAAGAGGGATGCCACTTGCAGAGGATGTCAACCTAAAAGAATTTGCCGAGATAACACATGGTTTTGTTGGGGCAGATTTAGCAGCACTTTGTCGTGAAGCTGCTATGAACGCTCTAAGAAGGATATTGCCTGATATAGACCTTGAAGAGCAGACAATTCCGAAAGAGATTTTAGAAAAGCTTTTTGTCACGAGATCAGATTTTATGGATGCTTTAAAATTTATAAGCCCCTCTGCGTTAAGAGAAGTTTTCATAGAGGTTCCAGATGTTCATTGGGAGGACATAGGTGGATTAGAAGAACTAAAAGAGACCTTAAGGGAGGCTGTGGAATGGCCACTAAATTATCCTGATGCCTTCAAAAGGATTGGAATCCAGCCACCTAAGGGAATATTGCTTTTTGGACCCCCTGGTACAGGAAAAACCATGCTTTCAAAGGCTGTTGCAACAGAATCCAAAGCTAACTTTATAAGTGTCAAGGGTTCTGAGATTTTAAGCAAATGGTTTGGAGAATCTGAAAGGAAGATATCAGAGATATTCAAAAAGGCAAGACAAGCATCACCATGTATAGTATTTTTTGATGAACTTGATGCCATAGCTCCAATGAGAGGTACAGGAATTGGAGAACCAAGGGTAGTTGAACGTATGGTAAACACACTGCTTTCCGAAATGGATGGTTTAGAGGAATTAGAGGGCGTTGTTATCCTTGGGGCAACGAACAGACCAGATTTACTTGATACAGCGCTCATTCGACCTGGAAGGTTTGATGAAATCGTTCTTGTCCCCCCACCAGATGAGAAGTCTCGACTTGAGATATTCAAGGTACACACAAAGGGAATGTCCCTTGATAAGGATGTGGATATTAAAGAATTAGCAAAAAAGACAGAAGGTTACTCCGGAGCAGATATAGCTGCTGTTTGCAGAAAAGCAGGGATGCTTGCATTACATGACAACATAGAAAGCAAGAGCGTTTCAGCAAGGCACTTTAAAGAGGCTTTAGATAGAATTGGTCCTTCTATATCCCCTGAGATCGTAGATCATTATAAGAAAATAACCCAGAAGCTTGAGAGAGGATTGGAAATTAAAAGAGAGAGGGAAGAGTTCCCAAGAGAGGTTGCATGAGCGAACTTTTTAGAAAAAGTTCACAAAATTAATAAATTCCCAAAGGTGATGGTTTGAAACTGGTTGCTATTGGTGCGGATATCTCAGTAAACGATGTCTCCTGCAGTGATACTCTTATAAAAAATTTAGAAAATGATATTCCTGAACTATTGGACATTGGGGCAGAAAAGGCAGCCTTAACAAACATCACAGGGGATGATGTTGTTATAAGTGCAGTTGTCCCTGATGAGAAGATAACAGACGTTAACTCAGGCATAATAGATATATTAAAGAAAAATGCAGAAGATGCTGGAGATTTAGAAGGAATATCAAAAACCCCAGAGGATGCTGGAGAAGGTGTCTCATATGCTGAAGCAAAAATAAAAGAAGATAGATATCCTGATGCAATAATTCTTGCCTTCGATACTTATGGTGGTGAAGCAACCGTTGGAAGGGCTGCGAATTCTGCAATAGAAGCTGCAAGAGGAATGAGCGATGTTACAGACATTGGTGGTGGGGTTGTTCATGATAGAAGAATACCTGGTGTAGGATACGTTTCAGAGAAGACAGATGATCTTGTGGTTGTTGCAACAATTGAAAACATGGAGAGTGTGGGAGTTGTAGCAGGAGCAATGTTTGGGGCTGCCCTCGGCAATCAAAATGTTTATCTGGTTAGGAGAGGAACACCTTCTTATGTGATTCCAGGAAGCGTGATAATGTCGGTTACTGCGTATATGAATGGCAATGTGTTGGATCTAGCTGTACCTTTGGCAGACAGGATGAGGATTTTGTAGGTGTAAGATATGATAATTCTTGATGAGGATACAAGATGCATTGTACAAGGTATAACTGGAAAACAGGGTTCTTTCCATACCAAACAGATGCTTGATTATGGTACAAAGATTATGGCAGGCACAAGTCCTGGAAAAGGAGGACAAAAAATTGATGATGTAAGGGTTTACAATTCAATTGAAGAGATAAAAGAAGAATTAGATGTTAATGCATCTATAATCTTTATACCAGCCCCTTTCGCAAAGGATGCTGCTTTTGAAGCTATTTCTCAGCTTGATCTTGTGGTTATAATCACAGAACATATACCTGTCCATGATTCCATGGAAATTGTAGAATATGCAAAAAGAAATAATACTATTGTTATAGGGCCTAATACTCCTGGAATAATATCTCCTGGTGTTGGAAAGCTTGGGATAATGCCAACCCATATTTTTGATGAAGGAAATGTTGGGATAGTTTCAAGAAGCGGGACCCTAACTTATGAGATAGCTTATCAAATAACAAACGCAGGTATGGGTCAAAGTACTTGTTTAGGTATCGGAGGCGACCCTGTTGTAGGACTGGATTTTTCTGAAGTTCTTTCGATGTTTGAAAAGGACAGTGATACCGATGCTGCGGTGCTAATTGGTGAGATCGGAGGAAGCGCCGAAGAAAGAGCAGCCCAGTTTATAAACAAGAACATTTCTAAACCTGTTGTAGCCTATATTGCAGGAATTACCGCTCCTTCTGGAAAGAGAATGGGACATGCAGGAGCCATAATAGAAGGAGAAACCGGAACAGCAGAAAGTAAAATAAGTGCTCTGCAGGAGGCAGGTGTAGGTATTGCAAAGAAGCCTTCTGAAATTGCTGATCTTATAAAAGATGTTTTATAAAGTGATAAGGATGCCAAACAAAGAAATTGTTGATAAAATAGCAGATGGAGATATAAAACTTTATGAAGTCGAAAAATATACCAAAAGCGCTGACGAAGCCGTAAGAATCAGGAGAAAAGCCATAGAGCAAATTTCAGGCATTAAAATGAAGCATATATCCCATTACTCCCTTGATATGAATGAAGCCATGAAAAAAAACATTGAAAATGCAATAGGTGCTGTACAAATACCACTTGGTGTTGCAGGTCCACTGAAGATTGCAGGGGATCATGCAAAAGGTGATTTCTATGTACCACTTGCAACATCTGAAGGTGCACTTGTTGCTTCTATAAACAGAGGATGTTCTGTCATATCAAAATCAGGTGGTGCAACAGTTAGAATAATCGATGATAAGATGACAAGAGCACCGGTTATAAAAACAGAATCTGTAGCCGAGGCTTTAGAATTAAAAAAATGGATTAAAGAGAATTTTGAAGAACTTAAAAAAGCTGCAGAATCAACAACAAGACATGGAAAGCTTGTAAAGATTGATCCGGTACTTGTAGTTGGATCCTATGTCTATCCGAGATTCGTGTACACAACAGGAGATAGTATGGGAATGAACATGGTCACAATAGCAACAGAAGCAGCCCTAAACCTTCTACATGATAAAACTGGTGCACATGTTGTTGCTTTAAGTGGAAATGTCTGCGTTGATAAAAAACCATCAGCTTTAAATCTTGTGGGAGGGAGAGGTAAGACTTTAGTTGCGGAAGTCGTGGTTCCCAGAAAAATCGTTGAAGATAAACTCAAAACAACTTCTAAAGCCATCGAGGAAGTTAATTTATCTAAAAATCTCATTGGTTCTGCAGCATCAGGAAGCATGGGATTCAACGCGCATTATGCAAACATGATAGGTGCGATTTTTCTTGCAACAGGTCAGGATGAAGCACATATCGTTGAAGGAAGCCTTGGGATAACCTGTGCTGAAGATAAAAATGGAGATCTTTACTTTTCGGTTACGCTGCCAGACGTTCCACTTGCAACCATAGGCGGTGGCACAAGGCTTGAGACAGCTCGAGAATGTCTTGGGATCATGGGGGTTTATGGAACTGGAAAGGTTAAAAAATTCGCTGAGATTGTTGCAGGGACTGTGCTTGCTGGGGAACTTTCACTTTTAGGAGCTTTGGCAGCAGGACATCTTGCAAGGGCTCATGAGGCTTTGGGAAGAGGATGAAAGTATTTTTTATTCCTAATTTCAAAAAATTAATATCGGGATCATTCAAAGACGTATAGATCATCACGGTATTTAAATTCATGCCGTTCAAAGAGATAGATAACAAGCTTTGAAAGAAAATAAAACCTTATTTAGCACTTCAAACCTGCAGAGTAGGCCAAGAGCAGATTTGAGGAAGATTATGAAGGAGTATCTGGATTTCGATACGATCGATACACCACCCTAAAGTGCATCGCGTACTGCTTCTTCATACCTAACAAAAACAATTTTTCGTTTTAACTCCAGTGAGAATATCTTCTACTTTCATATCTATTTACTAAACTATCCCAATATAAAAATGATTGTTGCAGATGTTTTCTCCAAATAAATCACTTAATTGTGTTGTAAGATATAATAAACTACAACAACCAAAAATGGCATTATAATCAAAAGTATTGTGGAAGCAAGAGTAGAAAAAGATGAAAAGTATGTTATAGCAACGCTTAATGGTATTATCCCATCCCTC
>CAZLGO010000041.1:0-15662 GCA_964559295.1 uncultured Methanobacteriaceae archaeon | reverse complement strand
AATCAGAACACAAAAACAAAAATCTAAAAAGTCAAGTTAATCAAAATTCTCTTTACTATTGAGAACAAAAACAAAGAATCAAATAGTACTTTCCCCACCTTTAATTCAATAATACTATTTTTTTACCAAAAATATACACTAGCTCCTGCATGAATTTAAATGGACGAATAAGACAAAATCTAATAGAAATTAGTTAAAAATTACTTCGCCGGGAAATCCTCTGGAGTTTCCAGCTTCACTGTTCCAGCCGTGCATTCGGAATCGCAGCTATAAGATTATCCATGCGCTCATAAGGGATGGTTGAGAAGATTATTTCTGGATCAAATCCATGGTGGCTTCGGGCAGTCCAATCCTCTAATGTGATGTTGGTGCATCCAGTCATTATGAGGTAGGACATCACTTTATGGCAGAGAGCTCCTGTAATCTCTATTTTTGAGGAGGCATCATCCTAATATGTATCTAAGGTTATAAGAGGTAGGCCTGTTCAAGATTGCATAAAAAACCACAGATCAGGGCGGACTTCTGTTTTATCCAGCGGGGCTATTATTATCTTATCAGCTAAACCGGTGGGTTCAACCGCATTCAACTTCTGCATTCGTTCAAAAGCCACAATACTGTGCACCGGCTTTTCGCGTTTGGTTAGGAATTTTTGAATCCTTCTCTTCCGTTCTGCAGTTGGTGCCTCTATCAATCCGCAGTGCCAGCTTCCCCGGTGCAGAGGGAAATTTCCTCGTCTATAACAAAACTTTCACCTTCTGCTGCTTGTTTTATAGCTTTGCGCATCTGAATTTTTCCATTGGTGATCGGGATTTTGTCAATGGTGAAACTCACAGCTAGAGGTTCTTTATCTAGAACAAGGAGTTTTTTAATGGTTCCGAGTGTTCATCAAACTTCATCTTGATCATTCCCCTTTAGATTAAGGTTCTATATCCCTGAATTTTTCAGAGCACCGTTTCCCACCTACTTGGTGTATTTTGGGAATTCATACACAATTATGTCCACAGATCACAGGATCTCAAGTTCTGCGCCTTACCTGGCTAGGCTATCCTTGCAATTATATTAGAAGTTGAACACATTATAATACTAATAAAGTTCAATAAATACAATTCTAATCGAAATAATAAATCTTTTAGAGGCAAAATAATGGAAATAACCGATTATTACCCCATAATATTTAAAAGAAAGTCAATTAGAAATTACGATCTAACTCCACTTGATGATAATACAGTTGCAGAAATTTCAAAGCATTTAGATAATCTAAAACCTATGTACGATAACATTAAAACCGAAATGAAGATTATATCCTCAGATGAAGTTAAAACGAGGATAATGAAAAAAGCACCGCATTATATAGCTGTATTTTCGCAGAAAAAAGAGGGTTATTTAACCAACGTGGGTTTCATGCTACAGCAGATGGATCTGTTCTTTTCCGCGAACGGTTTGGGCAGTTGCTGGCAGGGAATTCCAAAACCAAAAAAAGAAGTGTTAAAGAGTTCAAATCTGGAATTTGTCATTTTAATGGCCTTCGGAAAGCCCAAAGAATCATTACATAGAGGTAGTGTTTCAGAATTTAAAAGAAAACCTCTCCAAGAGATAAGCAATGTTAAAGGTGCAGATGAGTTACTGGAAGCAGCACGCCTCGCCCCATCTGCAGCCAATAGCCAACCATGGTTTTTCACAGGTGAAGATAGTATAATCCATGTTTACAGTGCTAAACCAAACTTCCTGAAGGCACTACTTGTAAAAAAATACATCCCTATAGACATGGGCATTGCAATTTACCATCTAAAGGTTGCAGCAAAACATTTTGGCAAAAAAACTGAAATTGTGTTTGATAAAACGGCAGAAGAGAATGCTCCCAAGGGATATGAGTATATTGCTAGTTTGAAAGTGAAATGAAAATATTAAATGTGGCAATAAAACCATAAAATTAGAATTTCTAATGAAATGTGAGTTTTGCTTAAGTTTAAATAGTGAAAAAGGAAAACGTGGATGAAAACTTCTCTAAATGCTAAAACGCCGAGACTGGGATTTGAACCCAGGCGGAGCACAGCTCCACAGGATCTCCAATCCTGCGCCTTACCTGGCTAGGCTATCCCGGCAAATTTTTTTGTATATAGTTACATGAATCTCTTTTTGATCAACCTTTTAAAAAAAGGTTGGGATTTGGCTATCCTGTATGAAAAATAAAAAGATGATGGAAATAAACATAAAAAATAAGTTAGCTAATTAATCGCTGATTAGCTTCTAAGTTCGATCTCAATACTCACATTGTCTGGAACATTCACTTTCATAACCTGTCTCATAGCCCTCTCATCAGCTTCGATTCCCACAAGTCTCTTGTGGATCCTCATCTCCCATTTCTCCCATGTAGCCTTTCCCTCACCATCTGGAGATTTTCTGGTAGGTATTACTAACTTTTTAGTTGGCAATGGAATAGGTCCTGATATATCGACACCTGTACGTTCAGCAATTTTTCGAAGCTGATCGCATACATAGGCTAATTTTTCCGGGTCTGTTCCTGTGAGCTTTATTCTGGCTTTGTGCATTCCACTCCTCCATAAAAATAAAAAATAGTAAGGGAAACTAATTACTTTTCCCTATTTCGCTGGAACGAGATCTATACACATTCCGGCAGCGACTGTCTGACCCATATCTCTTATTGCGAATCTTCCCATGTGTGGAATGTCCTTGATTTTCTCGATAACCAGTGGTTTTGTTGGTTTTATTTTAACTACGGCTGCATCACCAGTCTTGAGGAAGTCTGGGTTTTCCTCTTTAACCTCACCAGTTGCGGGATCCATTTTCTTCAGCAGTTCCACGAACGTACATGCAACTTGGGCTGTGTGACAGTGGAACACTGGCGTGTAACCAACTGTTATGACACCTGGGTGCTGTAGAACAACTATTTGAGCTGTAAACTCTTTTGCAACTGTTGGTGGGTTTGATGTATGCCCTGCAACGTCTCCTCTTCTTATATCGTTTTTACCAACACCTCTTACGTTAAAACCAATGTTATCTCCTGGTTCCGCCTTATCAAGAACTTCATGGTGCATTTCAATCGATTTTACTTCACCACTTACCCCTGGTGGTTCGAATACCACAACATCTCCAGGCTTCATAACACCGGTTTCTACTCTACCAACAGGTACGGTACCAACACCGGTTATTGAATACACATCCTGTACAGGGACTCTAAGTGGAAGATCTGTAGGTTTCTCAGGTGGATTTAGCTTATCCAAGGCTTCTACAAACACAGGACCTTTGTACCATGGTGTCTTGTCACTTGGTTTTGTTATGTTATCTCCCACAAAAGCAGAATTTGGAATAAAGTCTATTTTAGAAGGATCATAGCCGACAGTCTTTAGAAGGGTTGATACATCCTCTTTGAGTTGGTTGTACTTTGCTTCATCATACCCTACAAGATCCATCTTGTTGATACTGACGATCAATTGCCCGATTCCAAGGGTTCTTGCTAAAAAAACGTGTTCCTTTGTTTGTGGCATGACACCATCATCAATAGCAACAACCAAAACAGCAGCATCTGCTTGTGAAGCTCCTGTAATCATATTTTTTACAAAGTCCCTGTGTCCAGGACAGTCAACAATTGTAAATTCGTATTTTGGAGTATCAAATCTTGCATGAGCAAGATCTATTGTAACTCCTCTTTCTCTTTCTTCCTGAAGTTTGTCCATAACATATCTGAACTTGTCTTCTCCCTTGGCAAGTTGTTGTTCAGCTATAATACCTGATTGGAAAAGTAGATTTCCAACTAGAGTTGACTTACCATGGTCTACGTGTCCTATAAACGCCAAATTCATGTGTTCTTTTTCTTTAGCCATAATATACCTCCATTTATTATTTTGTTTATTGATTCTTTTAATCTAAATAATGATCTGCACCAAGAGGTTCCGGGCTTAATCCTTTCCTTGTTCTTATCTCTCTTATTATTTTATTTTGAAGCTCTTCAGGTAGGCGCTCGAAACCTGCATTTTCTGTGGACCATAAACACCTGCCTTCAGTGGCAGATCTTATGTCACCTGCAAATCCAAACATTTCAGCAACAGGTACCTTTGATTCCACAGTCATCATGTCTCCTTCTTGTTCCATGTTTATTATCTGACCTCTTCTGTTCTGCACTTCCCTTGTTGCTGCACCCATATAATCTTGTGGAACATTAATAAATAGTTTTTGTATAGGTTCAAGTATGATTGGATTTGCCCTCATCATAGCACCATACGTTGCTCTTCTTATGGCAGGTAAAACCTGTGCGGGACCTCTGTGAACAGCATCCTCATGGATCTTTGCATCCATAAGTTTTACTTTCATTCCTACAACTTTCTCTTTTGAAAGAGGGCCGGCGTCCACAGCACTCTCAAATCCATCTAAGATAAGCTCTTTTATCTCATCAAGATGCTGGATACCTCTTGTCATGTTTAAAAAGAGACATCTGTTGTAAACATTCCAAACCCTTCTTGCCTCTTCCTTCACAAGCCCATGTTCTATGAACTTAGCTGCAAGTTCCTTTCCTTTTATTCTGCCTTCTTTTATGATCCCCTCCTGGATTGCATCGTATACCGACTTCTCAAGTGGTTCAACTACTATGTAGAACCTGTTATGTTTGTTTGGAGATTTACCTTCAACTGGACCAGCCTCATCTGTTATGGTTTCTCTATACACTACAATAGGTTCGGATGTCTCTATCTCAACGCCCTTTTCGTCTATTCTGTAAGCTATGATCTCGAGGTGGAGCTCGCCCATACCAGATATTAAATGTTCTCCTGTTTCTTCATTTATTTCGACCTTAACTGTTGGATCTTCCTTTCCAATCTGCCTTAAAACTTCAATGAGTTTTGGAAGATCCTTTGTGCTCTTGGCCTCAACTGCAACTGTAACAACCGGTTCTGAAATATGTTCTAAGCTTTCAAATGGTTCAATTTTTTTTCCAAAGTCGCAAATTGTTTCACCTGCTACTGCACCTTTAGCACCGGTTATTGCCACAATATTTCCTGCTGGAACCTTGTCTGTATTTATTCTCTCAGGTCCCATGTAAACTCCCACCTGCTGGATCCTTGCTTTTCCCATAGAACCTACAAAGTAAATTTCAGCGCCCTTTTCTATTGTCCCACCGTATACACGACCTGTTGCAATTTCACCAGCATGTTTGTCAATTCTAATGTCTGTTACCATCACAGCAAGAGGGCCATCTGGATCACAATTTATCATAGATTCTCCTTCATCACTTTTTGTATCTCCTGGCCATATATGTGGAATCCTGTATTTTTGGGCAACTGAAGGATCTGGAAGATGTTCCACGACCATTCCCAGCACAACTTCATTTAATGGAACTTTCTGAGCCAATTCTTTTTGACGTTCTTCCTTACAATAATTGTAGATATCCTTGAATGTAATACCTGTTTTTTGCATAATTGGAACATTTATAGCCCAATTATGGTATGCAGAACCAAAAGCAACACTCCCATCCTCTACCCGAGCGAGCCAATCCTTCCTAAATTCATCTGGTGCCATTGCCTTTATCAATTTATTTGCATCGGTTATTATCTTTATAAATCGCTGTTGAAGTTCATCTGAGGACAGCTTTAATTCATTTATAAGACGATCCACCTTGTTTATGAAAAGAACTGGTCTTACCTTTTCTTTGAGTGCTTGTCTTAAAACAGTTTCTGTTTGGGGCATAACGCCCTCAACAGCACATACAACAACTATAGCACCATCTACAGCTCTCATAGCTCTTGTTACATCTCCACCAAAGTCAACGTGACCTGGTGTATCTATGAGATTAATCAGATACTTATTATCATGATACATGTGAACCATTGACACGTTGGCTGCATCGATTGTTATACCTCGCTCGCGCTCTTGTATGTCAAAATCGAGGAATAGTTGTTCCCCAGCAAGCTCAGTAGATATCATCCCTGCCCCTGCCAACAGGTTATCCGAGAGGGTGGTTTTCCCATGGTCTATGTGGGCCACTATCCCGATATTTCTTATGTACTTTGGTTGGTACATTAATTCCTTAATCTTGTTAATCATTTTACTTCTTCTGCTCACTACAATCACCTATAATCGTAAAACAACCTTTAAAGTTGACCAAAACGTAAAACACGAATTATCTCTAAAAATTTAATAAGCTGAGTATTGAAAGCCTTAATGGGCGGATCTTGCAACTCTTTCTTTTTCTTCTTTCTTTTGGATTGCAAAACTTCTTGTATCGTATTGGGCTGCAAATATCAATTCATCAGCCAAACATTCTTCTATGGATTTTTTGCTTTTGAATGAGGATTGTAAAGCTCCTTTTGTTATGAAACCCAAAGCTAAATCAACTCTTCTTTGGGGAGCAATATCCACAGCCTTTTGGTACGCTATACCTCCATATTTTATCCTGGTGGTCTCTTCTCTTGGAGCTGTATTTTCAACAGCCTTTATCAATACTTGAAGTGGGTTTTCTTTTGTTCTTTTCTTTATAATCTCGAATGAATTTTTTATTATTTTATAAGCTTTATTTTTCTTTCCTGTGTTTCGCTCTTTTTTCATGACGTTATTTATTAATCTTTCCACTATAGAAACTCTTGATTTTGCAAATTGCTTTTTATTATGCCTTCCTGAAGTATGAGGAACTATAAGCTCGTCTAAGCAAATATAGTTTGCAAGACCCATATCCTCTACCTTCACCTCGCTTAAATCCCACTTACCAAATATCTTAAAACTCATTAAATTACCTCACTGGTTTTTCTATTTTGCCTCTTACCATTTCTTCCAAGGATACGTTGTTCACCTTTGTAACCTTCCATCTTACTCCTGGGATATCTCCCATGGATCTTCCTTTAGGTCCTCCGATTCCTTCAATTACGACTTCATCATGCTCATCTATAAAGCCTATTGCACCATCTCCAGGGGCAAATGCTGTTATCTGTTTTCCATTTTTTATAAGTTGAACTCTTACACATTTTCTTATGGCAGAGTTCGGTTGTTTTGCTTCTATACCTACCTTTTCAATCACGATTCCCCTTGCTTGAGGTGCACCTTTTAGGGGATCAGCTTTAACATCTAATTTGAGAGATCTTCTTTTGTATTCTATGTCCTCCCATCTAAATTTCTGTCTGTTTTTTTTAAGTTTTCTTGCTGCAAATAATCCTGGCAAATGAATTCCTCCTCATAAACTTGAAATAAAGATTGGTTTATGTCAACACTTGCACAAAGGTTGTTGATCAACCTTCTTAAAGAACTTTTAGGAAAATTTCACAAAAACTGTTTTGATCAATTAAATTGCTTCATCTTATTATAATGTTGTTTATGTTATGTTGCCTTCTTGCTAAAAGTCTTGCTCTTTTTATGTTTTTACCACCCTTTCCAATAATAACTCGCTTGTTTTTTTGATCTGTTTCTATGGTTGCGATCTTTTGTCCATTTTCCTTCTGTAATATCCTGATACTTCTAATCCTTGCTGGAGCCACGAGGTTTTCAATAAATTCTACAGGATCTTCTGAATGTTCTATGACTTCAACACCTTTATCAACAGTTTTTTGGACTTTAGCCACCGTACTCCCTCTTTTTCCGATTGCAAGTCCCATATCTCCCTTTTTCACAAGGAAAGTTATCTTTCCATTCTCATCGTCTATTATACAATCTTTAACCATTGCTCCAGTCATGCTCTCAAAGAGAGCTATGTATCTTATTTCGTTGGTTGTAAATTTTATGCTCACAATCTCTACCCCATAATCTCTAATATATTGGAGTCACCGGGATCTTTTATGATGAGTGCGGCTACTGTGAAGGGCTTACCGCATACAGATCCGAGCTCCATACTCGTATCATCATATTTATAAACAGGAATATCAGAAAGTTTTGAATAATACGTGACATCTTCGGCAATATCAGAAGGACAATTTTTTGCAATAATTACCAACCTTCCCTTCCCAAGCTTTAAAGCTTGAATTGTCTTTTTAGATCCTAATATGACATCTCCTGTGTCTACAGCGATTCTAATTCCTCTATCCACGTCCATTTATTGCCTCCTATTTTCGTTTCATGATGATTCTAACAGCCCCTGTTCCCAGAGGTATGGGTTGACCTATTATGACATTTTCTATTATCCCTGTTAGATGATCAGCCTCTCCCCTTATACTTGCTCCTAAAAGATGTTTTCCAGTCTCTTCGAAGGATGCTCTTGCAAGGACACTTGCTTTTTCTCCGCTTACACCATGTCTACCAATGGATTTGACTGAACCATCCACAGTCATCATATCTGCAACGAGCATTATATGTCTTAGATCTACGGTAAGTCCTTGCTCTTCCATAGTACTCTGTGCTTCTTTTATTATGGCAGATCTTGCTGCTTCTACACCTAAAATCTCCTCTATCTCGTATATATCATTTGTAGTAGTTCTGACCTTATCTACACCTTCCATCTTCAAAACAGCCCCAAGATTTGAACCTTCTGTATATATAACCCACTCATCACCTTCTTTTCTTATTACAACTTTTCCGATGTTTTTGATACCGCTTATCTGTAGCTCCCGGATCTTATCAACCAGGAGTCTCAATTCCCTTATATCGGAAGTTGAAGGTTCAAAACTTAGTATGTTTTTATTTATTTGTACTCTTTTAAAAGCTTTTTCTATTCTACTTATAACCTCCTTAAAGTCCAATCGTTTGTTGTGAATTTTACCCTCATCTAGTTCAACAACCACTTTCATATTGGCATAATCAACATTAAAATCAGCTAAAATGTCATTCATAGTAATTTTTCCAATGTTATTTGCTATTTTCCTCACAAAGTCCCTGTCATTTTTGTATTCATCTTCGAAATATATGGTCATGGTTGGGGTTGATATCTTTCTTCTTGCATCCACAATCTCAATTAATCTTGGAAGCCCCAATGTAACGTTTAATTCAGCAACACCTGCATAATGAAATGTTCTCATTGTCATCTGAGTTCCAGGCTCTCCAACAGACTGTGCTGCCACTGTACCCACCGCTTCTCCATCTTCAACCTCAGCACGTTCATACGCTGCTTTTAACTTCTCTATCAACTTTTCAATTTCATCATCGCTTAAATCATGTCTTTGAGTAGTCAATATTATTTCATTAATCAAAAGTTCTGGAAGTTCGGCTTTTTTCTTTTTTAGGATGTTTAAGACCTTCTTTTTTTTATCCTTTCCCACGAAATCACCTATAAGCTTTAGTATCATTCATTCAATTATTTACCAGATTCAGCTCTAATCTCCTCTACGATCTTATCCATATCGACAATCTTCCCATAATCACTCTTTGCAGGATCTACTCCATCCTCACCGTATCTAAGCTGGACTAAAACTCCTCTATTGTCCATTACAGTTCCATTCGACTTAACACTCAGATCCTGAAGGGCATTTACCAATCTACGTTGCATATAACCACTCTGTGCAGTTCTTACAGCTGTGTCAACAAGACCTTCCCTACCACCCATGGCGTGGAAGAAAAACTCTAATGGATCAAGTCCCCTCTTGTAGCTCGAATGTACAAAACCACGTGCCTTTGCACCTAATTCTCCCTTCTTAAAGTGCGGGAGTGTCCTTTCACTATAACCTCTTTTTATCCTTTCTCCACGGACAGATTGTTGTCCAACACAAGCAGCTATTTGGGTTAAGTTTAGCATGGATCCTCTCGCACCTGTAATTGCCATTATAACAGCATGATTTTCCATTCCAAGATAATTTTCTGCAATCTCCCCTGATTTGTCCCTGGCTTCACCAAGCACTTGCATTATTTTCATCTCTAATGTTTCTTCAACGCTCCTTCCAGGCAATGCTTCAAGTTCATCATTTTTGTAGGCCATAATGAGTTGTTCAACCCGTGATTCAGCTTTATGTAAAAGCTCTTCAATCCTTTCTTTTGCTTCTTGAGGTATTTCTTCATCATCAGTGCTTGTTGTAAAGCCCTTTTTCATTATTCCAGCAATTGCAAGTTTTGTTGCAGAGTCTAAAAATTCCCTAGCTCTGTCGGTGCCGTATTCCTTTACTATATGGTCCAGAATTCTCCCAGAAAATGCACCATATGCTCTATCATCAACAACACCTGTTTTCAGGACACCATCTTCAATCAAAACATATGCATCATATTTACAGTCTTTTTTGAGACATTCGTCACATTTTCTGCAAATTTCTGCCCTGTAAACCATATTAAGATCCTCTGGGAGTAACATGCTGAATATTTCCTTTCCTGTCCATTTTTTTCCAGTTTTATCGGGAAGTGGAATTCCAGCACGTTTTAACATCTGAAATACTTCATCTTCATCGAAAACTGACTGCTTTCTTGTTAGAAGATATGAACCTGATATATGATCATGTATTCCTCCAATGATAGGTCCACCAAACCGTGGGGACAATATATGCTCCTGAACCCTCATCAGTGATTTAGCTTCCGCTCTGGATTCTTCTGTCTGAAGTACATGCATATTCATCTCATCGCCATCAAAATCAGCATTATAGGGAGGGCATACGCACAAATTAAGTCTAAAGGTCTTATATGGCAAAACCTTTACCTCATGTGCCATTATAGACATTCTATGCAATGATGGTTGCCTGTTAAACAAAACAGTGTCTCCATCCTTCAGATGTCTTTCAACGATGTAACCAGGCTCTAACTTCTCAATTATAGCATCCTTAGTTTCTTCGTATATTCTTATCTTTCTATCGTCAGGTCTTATTACGTAGTTTGCCCCAGGATGTACATCAGGACCGTTTTGAATGTATTTTTTCATTTCTTCAATGTTCCATTTTGTGACGTAAACCGGTACTGTAACTTCTTTTGCAATAATTTCTGGAACACCAACTTCATTTATACTTATATTTGGATCTGGAGATATAACAGTTCTTGCTGAAAAATTCACCCTTTTACCAGACAAATTACTCCTGAATCTTCCTTCTTTACCCTTTAGGCGTTGTGTAAGTGTTTTTAGTGGTCTTCCTGATCTGTGCCTTGCTGGAGGCACTCCAGATGCCTCATTATCAAAGTAGGTTGTAACATGATATTGTAAAAGCTCCCAAAGGTCTTCTACTATAAGTTGGGGGGCTCCTGCCTCCATATTTTCCTTCAATCTTTGATTAATTCTTAATATGTCAACCAGCTTGTGGGTCAGATCATCCTCGGATCGCTCACCTGTCTCGAGTGTTATTGATGGTCTTACAGTAACAGGAGGAACTGGAAGCACGGTTAAAACCATCCATTCAGGTCTCGCGACTTTTGGATTCACTCCTAAAATCAATGATTCTTCATCCAGGATCTTCTCAAGCCTTTCCCTTACCTCACTGGATGTTAGTTTGTAATCATTCTCTACTATAGATACAGGCTTATCTATTTTGATATCCTGCTGTTTTTCCCCACAATGAGGACACTCCTCCTTTTTTGCAAGTTCATATACTTCTTTTACAATGGGTGTGATGTTCTCTTCATTTTTAAGCATGCTTTCAATTTTTTCCTTATATTCGATGATCTGATTTTCAGATAAGAGGATTCTTCCACAAGTTCTACAGGTTGATCTTAATATTTTATGGATTGTGTCAGCAAAACCAACGTGAACAACTGGTCTTGCTAGATCTATATGACCAAAGTGCCCTGGACATTCTCCAACTTTTGATCCACATGTTCTACATTTGAGTCCTGGATCGATTACCCCTAATCTTGGATCCATAAGTCCTGCTTCTATAGGGTAACCATCTTCATCATAGGTGTCAGGAGTTACTATTCTTGTAACAGACATCTTCCTTATATTGTCTGGAGACATTAAGCCGAAATTGATTTGGGAAATCTTCTTTAGAATTCCTTTCAAGATTATTCTCTCCTTTTAAATTTTTAACAAAAGTGTACGAAACCTCTGGTTTTGTGGCATTGAATTATGATTTTTAAGTAGTCGAATTTACGTCAATTTATTAAAGATTGTTACGCCTTATCTTCAAGGATCAGTTTTGGGAATATACACAGGCTCTTAAGTTCATCCAGTAGGAGTCCGAATGCATAAGAAATTTCAACAGGGAATGTATCAACTTCTCCACAGATTGGGCAGTATTTTCTATCCCTTATCTTATCATAAACTGCGATCATTCCACAATCTGAACATACAAGAGCCTCATATTTGTCTGATTCATCAAGAAGTCTTTCCTTTAGAACCAGTGCTGCACCGTGGGCAATAAGACAGTCTCTTTCCATTTCTCCAAATCTTAAACCACCCTCTCTTGCTCTACCTTCTGTAGGCTGTCTTGTTAAAACTTGAACTGGTCCTCTTGATCTTGCATGCACTTTATCTGATGTCATGTGATGCAACTTCTGGTAGTAGGCTACCCCTATGAATATCTCGGCTTCTATCTTCTCACCAGTTATTCCATTGTACATGACTTCACATCCAGCAGTCTCAAATCCATTCTCGAGTAGAAGAGCTTTTATTTCGGTTTCATGATTTCCACTAAAAGGCGTCCCATCCATACGCTTTGCTTCAAGTGCCCCTGCCTTTCCAGCAAGCATTTCTAAAATCTGTCCAACCGACATCCTCGATGGAATTGCATGGGGATTTATGATTAGATCTGGTACAATACCATCTTCTGTAAATGGCATATCCTCTTGTGAGACCATAAGACCTACAACACCCTTCTGTCCGTGCCTTGATGCAAACTTATCTCCAAGTTCGGGAATTCTCTGATCGCGAACCCTTACTTTTGCAAGTTTGTTCCCTTCTGCGGTTTCTGTCACCATTACAGCATCCACAACACCTTTCTCACCGTGTTTTACTGTAACAGATGTCTCTCTTCTTCTTTCTGCAACCGTTCCGAATTCGTCTATCTCTTCTAAAAATCTTGGTGGAGATGTCTTGCCTACCAAAACATCCCCTGATTTTACTCTAACTTCTGGATTTATAATACCGTCTTCATCTAAATGTCTATATGATTCCTCTGATCTGTATCCTCTAACAGTATTTTCAGGTATTTCGAATTTGTCTTCTTGTCCACCAGGATATCTTCGCTCCGAGACCTCGTAGGATCTGAAGAATGTTGATCTTGCAAGTCCTCTCTCAACAGATGCCTTGTTAAGAACAAGTGCATCTTCCATGTTGTATCCTTCATAGGACATAACAGCTACAACGAAATTCTGACCAGAAGGTCTATCGTCATAAGAGATTGCATCTATGATCTTTGTCTTGATTATTGGCAATTGAGGATAATGGAGAAGATGTGCCCGAGTATCTGTTCTTAAATTGTAGTTCGAAGCATAGAGCCCTAAGGCTTGTTTTGTCATTCCAGCTTCCATTGTATTTCTGGGTGAGGAATTGTGATTTGCGAAGGGAATTATGCCTGCGCATATTCCAAGCATGGTGGATGGATCGATTTCAAGATGAGTATGTTCATCTGTTAGATCTTCTGGAAACATTGCAATATACGCGTTTTCTTCCTCCTCAGCATCCAGATATTCAATTATTCCTTCTTTTATAAGGTCATTCCACTTTATCTTACCTTCTATTATTCTGGTAAGATGTTCTTCTTCCAATTTTGGCTTCCCATCTTCAACTATTATGAGAGGTCTTCTTGCTCTACCAGGATCACAGGATATGTTAATTTCATTTGTATCCGAATAATAGGTTATGTTCATCTCATCTGATATTTCGCCAGATCTTCGTTTTTCCCTCATCTTTTGGACAAAATCTTCTGGATCATCACAGGTTCCTATGAACTTACCATTAAGATAAATTTTAGATTTTTTCACAAATTTGCCTCCAAGAAACTTTTAAAAAAAGCCGCACGAAACCTCTGGTTTCGTGGCATTGAATCATGATTTTTAAAGTCATGAGAATGCAGGGTTTAAAACCTCCATTTTATTGATTACATCTTCAATTTCCTTTGGATCGGATCCTTCCGATATCTTGGCTAAAAGTGCAAGATTCTTTACCAAGCCACAGTTTGGACCCTCTGGAGTCTCGTTTGGGCATATTTTTCCAAATTGTGTTGGATGAAGATCTCTTGCCTCAAAATGGGGCTGACTTCTGCTTAACGGGGAAATAACTCTTCTCAAGTGTGATAATGCTCCCATATAACTTGTCCTATCAAGAAGTTGGCTTACACCAGCTCTTCCACCAACCCAATTCCCTGTGGCAATAGCATGTTTTATGTTCTCTGTTAGAACATCAGATCTTACGGCTTGACTTACAGAAGGCTCCTTTCCTCTTGCAAGACTTCGCTCCAGTTGATATGTCATGTCCCTTGTGAGACTCATGAACGCAACCCTAAATAGATCTTCCATAAGGGCCCCCGATACCCTCAGTCTTTTGTTTGTGTAATGATCCTTATCGTGTGGTTCTCTCATCTCAAAGATAACCTGGAGTAACATCTCTGCCATTTTAGCCAAATAAATGGCCTTATCCTCTCTATTTTCAGGATCAACGCCGATATGAGGCAGTAGATATCTATCAATCACATCCTCTGCCCTTCTGATTCTATATTCCTCTGTCATGCCTCTTGCAACCCTATTTCCAATGTAAGAGATAGCATCCTCTCTTGTCATTATCCCTGCGGTCTGAATATCATCTATAATAATGAACTGCATATCTCTCTCGTCTGAAACACTTTTTACCATTTCTTCATCTGTTTTAAGTCCAAGAGCTCTTAGTAGAACAACCAATGGTATTTCACCTGGGACATAGGGGAAGGATATTCTTAAAAATACTCCTTTTCTTCTTGGTTTTCTATATTCCAACGTTATCCTTGCCCTAAATCCACTTTCTATCGATGTTACAACGGCTCTGGCGTGTCTTTCCTCTTCTTTACCTATTCTTTCAAGGATTATCTTATTTGGCGCTATCTCTTCCATGGTCACGATTACTCTTTCAGAGCCATTTACAATAAAATAACCTCCAGGATCTTGTGGATCTTCACCCAGTTCCACCAGCTCTTTTTCACTTAACCCATTAAGATGACAAATATCTGATTTTAACATTACTGGTAGCTCTCCGATGTAAACTTTCTCAAAGTCCTGTTTTAATTCACCTTTTACAGGGGCCATTTCAAGATACATATCTGCAGAATAAGTGAGGCTCCTTAACCTTGCCTCTGTTGGATATATCAGGTTTTTTGATCCATCGGCTTCTTTCATAGACGGTTTTTTAATCTCTATTTTCCCCGTTTCTATGAAATATTCGCCTTGTTCAAGAATGATGGGTTCTGTTGTATCGATTATGTGTTGGATTCCGCTACCTACAAACTCGTTGTAAGATTTTATATGATGATCGACTAATTTGTATTGATCAAGAAATGCGTCGACTAATTTCCATGGTCTACTCTTCATAAAACTCCTCCAAAAGCAATACTACTCCAATACCAAACGATAAGTAATAAACTTCCCTGCTGTAGGGCTTTTTCTTATTATTTTTAATATATCTCCCGGTTTTGCTTCAATTGCCTTTACGACAGGATCATCTTTTTTTATCTTAGGAAGCTGCTCAGGGTGGATGTTCAACTCTTTTATTATTTTTTTTGCTTCAGATTTTGATAAAATGATATGTTCCGGAACCAATTCATGATTTAAGATATCCTTCTTCACGATTCATCCTCCAGTTGAAAACTAGAAGCGGGCCCGACGGGAATTGAACCCGCGACCACTTGGTTAAAAGCCAAGCGCTC
>CAZLGO010000040.1:0-15957 GCA_964559295.1 uncultured Methanobacteriaceae archaeon | reverse complement strand
TATTTAAAGCATTTATCTTATAAATTGTAAAGGGTTTCTACAGAGCCAAATTTTCAATAGTTTCTCAAAGTATTAAAGTCTTTGAACATCCTAAATGATCGTAATAGTTCTTTAGTTCGTCTGCTCAGGATACTATCTTTAAAAGCCGCCTTCCTATATTCGCCAGTCTGCAGTGATAAAGTTCTTATACTGAAAACTTTGAAAAGTCTTGATATTTATTTTTTCAAAAAAGTGTTAAAAGGATGTTCTAAAAAGCCAGGAACTTATGTTGGCGGAATTCTGTGGTATCCACAGGCCTTAAATCTTAGGATCCATTTGTTTGGTTTTTTGCATTTTAACCCCAATGGTGTAAGTTGACAGTCTCTTGAATTACAAAAATGTATATAATCTCAAATTGAATAATATTTGACAATAATACAAGCGTAATCACAGCTTCAAATGGAGTGGTACATTGGAAAAAGTTAAAAAACATTTTGAAGAGGAAGCAAAAGAATTCGATAAAATCATTCAGGAGCTGGTACCTTTCTACAACGAGATGATCAACTCTCTGGTATCTGTAATTCCCTTTGATAATTCCATGTCCATTAGGGTAGTTGATTTAGGATGTGGAACAGGAAGTCTTTCAAAAAAAATAAAAGAGAGATTTCCAAATGCCAAAATAATCTGCATTGATTTAGCGGAAAAAATGATTGAAATGGCCAAGATTAAACTCGCAGGATATGATGATATAAGCTATCATGTTCTTGATTTTCGTGATTTTGAATTTGAGAAGAAGAAACACGATTTGGTTGTTTCATCTCTGGCGCTTCACCATCTGACAGATGAAGCTAAAAAACAATTTTATAAAGGGATATACGATGCTCTATCAAGTGGAGGAGTATTTTATAATGCAGATATCGTTTTAGGCTCAAGCAATAAGCTTCAGGGAGTTTATATGGAAAAATGGATCAACTATATGAATAAAAAAATTTCAATGAAAAAAATTGAAAGCAAATGGCTTCCAAAATACAATGAGGAGGATATACCTGCAAAGCTGATTGATCAGATGGACTGGCTTCGAGATATAGGTTTTAGGGATGTTGATGTGATCTGGAAATACTACAATTTTGCGGTTTATGGTGGTTCAAAGTAAGGTTTCAAAAAATAACAGCACCTTTTCTGTGTTGTTTAAATGCACATGCCTAATTTTGGAGAGAGTATTTTTTTAATGTCCTCATGAACTTTATTGATACCGTTGTTTGCATTTACAACAAAAAATTTCATATTAGCAGCAAGTTTAAGATACCTTCCTCTAATTTTCTCCTGAAAAGCCATGTTCTCAAATTGATCTTTACCTTTGCATCTTTTCTGTGCAATTTCTGGATCTAAATCAAGCAATATCACAACGTCTGGTTTTATTGCAAATTTATTTATTTGGGAGATCCAATTCTCCTCGTTTTGATACACAAAACTTGAATAAAAGCATCGATCACTTATTACTATCTTGTCGGCAGATATTGCATCCTTGATCTTCTCCATGAGCATCATTCTATCAGCAGCAAAAAGCAATGCCAAGGTCCTCTGAAAATTTTTATCTGTAGCCCCACGACTTTTAAGCATTTTTCTTATCAATTTACCCACAGGAGACTTTGTAGGTTCAAAAACCTGGATTACATCATACCCGCAATCTTTTATCCATTCCTCAAGAAGAGTGATTTGAGTTGATTTCCCAGATCCATCGATACCCTCTAAACATATGTACATATTATCACGACTTTACTGATTCACTATAACATCTGATTACAATAACTTATAATAACATTCTACAATTTAGAGGTTAAACTGCATGAAAATTACAGCTCACCTTTCTAAAGCAAGAAAAGTTAATTCAATTTTCTTATATAAAACATCTCTATAAAACTCAATGAACCCTATTGTCCTTCAAAACTTTGATTATTCTTGAAATTTTTGGATAATAATTTTGAGTAGCGTAGATTAAAAGGAAGTCCGCAGGTTAATTCTTCATAAATAATTCTTATTGCTATTTACTATTCTTATAATTTCCGTACATCTACGGCAAAAATAATTAATGCACCTTTCTATACTTGTTAAAAGAGGATGATATAGCACTGTAGACTATGATTTTCATAAAGTGAAAAGGATGCAGGAAAATTGGGGCCTCTCCTCAAATAAGGAATTTACTTACCAATATTTTAGCGAGGTTTTATCCAAATTAAACACCCATTATGTGAAGGAGGAAATTAAAATCAACGATTTATCAAGGAAATTGTCCAGGCATATCTTACCAACGTTAATGAAGCAGGATTCAGGGATCTGTAGATAGATTTAGTGTTGAGTGGGGAAATGATCCTAAACTTGAATTAATGAGCTTTATAGTAGAAAATGGGTATAATACGAAGTCCTGGAAGGGAAGTACTGATTTCTAAGTATGATAATTTTTATTTATCTGTGCATAAATATCTAAACATTAAACAATTCCAAGTTCTTCTCAGGATTCAGGACTCATAGCTTCATTAAGCGCATCAACTAAATCATACAGATTTTCACCGCCACTTTTAAATTCGTACGTCCCAAAGGCAGCTATGAACTTCAGTTCAATGTATAGAAGCGGTGGCTTGTCACCTCTTTCTTTTATTTCTACCTTTTTTACATGATCTATGTGGAATCTTCTTGATCTCGGTCTTCCACCTAACCGGGAGAAAAACTCAAGAACCCTACCATCGAAAGCTATGATCTGTGGTTCTCCTATTGCGTCAGTTCCTTTTACTTCAATCATGCTTTATCCCCCTTATTACAGATTGATTTTTATAAGATATAGTATTATTCATATTTGATCATGACAATAAAACCGCCATTATGGGTGATCCCACCACAAAAGCTAAAAATACAACAATCATACCTATTTTAATTCCCTTAGATACTTTTCTGGTGTTTTGCAGTGATTGATCCTTCAATATGGATACCGCACTATACAGGAAAACCAAGATAGCTACCATAAGCACTATCAGATAATATATGTTGAAAATTCCTATGAAATAAAGTACGGGGCTGGTAAGACTGGCGAATATCATAAAAAATGCTGCAAATTTTGAAGATAGCTTTTTTCCATAGATTATTGCCAAAGTAGCTGCACCTTCAACTATGTCTCCTTTTATATCCTCCATATCTTTTACAATTTCACGTGCCATAGTCATCAAAAATGCATAAAATCCTAAAAAATATGAAACATCAAGTTTACCAACAACAACTCCTCCAAACACAAAACAAAGACCGGAAAGGAATGATATAGTCATATTCCCAATAAGACATATTCTCTTCATCTTATATGCATATAAAATAAGCAAAACAGAGCTTAAAAGCGCTATAATCCCACAGATTCTATTGATATCAAATGCCAGAAAAATTCCTAATGCAAAAAGAAAGATAGAATAAAAAAAAGCAGTCCTTGGCGATATCCTGCCTGAAGGAATTGGTCGATCTGGCTTGTTTATGGCATCTATCTTGCGGTCAAAATAATCGTTAAGAGTGTTTCCAGCACCCATTATTACAAATACAACAATGCAAGCAATTAAAATGTCGGTTGTGAAATTTTTGGAGATAATTGCCATTATAAAAACAGCTACAACAGCCATTATTGCATTTAGTGCCCTTATTATCTCTAAAAATGCCTTCATGGAATCACCAGTTTATATGGGCACACATGATCTGATTTTGAAACATTAAAAACTACTTGCATATTGGGAAATTATATTAAAATTTACGCCATATTTATATTCGTATTACAATGTGAGGAAGTGAATATAAAAAAACTTTCTAAAGTGAATAAATAATGGTTCAATTATTGGTGATAAGGTGGATCTTACAAAAATCAGAGGTATAGGTGATAAATTAGCCAAAAAAATTACAGAGAGTTTTGGAAGCGAAGAAGAATTGTTTCAAGCAATCCATAACTTTGAAGTGGATAGAATTGCCCAAATAGATGGAATAAGCCAAAGTATGGCAATAAATATAATAAATTCCGTTTTAGGGAATTATCCACAGGAATTTTTAAAAACAGAAAGGGCTCTTAAGATCTACGATGATATAATCCAGAAGATCCTTGGATATTCCCACACAAAATATGCAAAAAACAGAGTTTTGCTTATCTCTCCAACAAAAGACAAGCAAAAAATCCAAAAGAACATAAATTTTGTGATGAAAGCAAAAAAAATTGTTTCAGAGCTTCCAATAGAAGATCTAAGTAATTTGCTTAAAAAAATAAAACCAATAACCAAAAATAGACCAGAATATGATCCAGCAAAAGCTCTACTTGTTGAATCAAAAGAAGACTATAAAATGCTAATTGAAATGAATCTAAACAAATACTGCCAAATAATCACTCCAGAAGAATTAGAAAGCCTTAAAGATTTTGAATTTATAGTGTACGTTTATTCTGAAGGCATGATAGATCTTGGTGGGGCACCTAACGCTGTCATGGTAAGAAATGATTCCAAAGAATTTGAAATTGTCCCTGAAGTGGTTCTTTCATATTTTTATGCAAATTACGACCTTTTATACAACATCTTAAAAATAAAAGATATTTTAGGGCGAAAATCCGTACTTCCAGAAGTTATAGACATCCTAAATTCGTTGGAATCAGACACAATAGATGAAAAAATATTTGATGATGCTTTAGAGGCTGTAAAGGCAGATGCAGATGAAAAACTTAAAGATAAAATAAAAGAACTTAATTTAAAAGGTGATGAAGTATTAGAGATATTAAGTGAAAGTATGCCAGATAAAATCAGAATAATATTTGATGAAATCATAAAAGAAGCAAAAGAAGAAATCAGGGAGAAAACAGGACACTCATTTGATCCATTCATTCGAAAATATCCTATTAAAATAGATTATGATGAATTAGAGAGGGTAAAAAAATCAGCAATTGCAAAAAAGCATGTTGAGATCTTTGATAAAAAAGTTAAAGCTGCATCAAGACTCTCGAAACTTAAAACAGATGTTGAAGAAGAAATACGTGAAATATTGGAGTTTGATTACGAATTTGCACTTGGATGTTTCGCATATTACTATGATTTGAATCCTCCGGACATTGGGGATGGTTTTTACTTTGAAGATGCAATTCACCTTGATTTGGCATTAAAGTCCGAAGAAAGCATCCAAAAGGTAAATTATGTACTCGAAGCTCCTCAAAACGTTACTTTATTAACTGGTGCAAACAGTGGAGGAAAAACCACTCTACTTGAAACTTTGGCGCAGATCTCCATAATGGCGCAAATGGGACTTCCTGTTTGTGCAAAAAAAGCTGTGGTTGAGATCATGGATGAGATATATTTTTTCTCCCAAAAAAGAACCCTCGATGCAGGTGCATTTGAATCATTTTTAGGGACGTTCATACCAATAGTTACAGAAAAAACAAGTAAATTAGTCCTTTTGGATGAGTTAGAGGCTATAACAGAACTTGAAGCTGCATCAAAGATCATTTCAAGTTTTATAGATTTCATAAGGAATTCAAATTCATATGCTGTTATTGTAACCCACATGGCAGAGGAAATAACAAAATATACAAATGCTAGGGTAGATGGAATCGATGCTGTGGGTTTAGACGATGATTATAATTTGATAGTGGATAGAACCCCCAAAATAAATCATCTTGCAAAGAGTACTCCCGAATTGATACTGAGAATGCTCTACAACAGATCTGATGGGGAATTGAAGGAGATCTACAGGCAAATACTTGATAAATTTTAGCATAAAAATGAGGAGTTTTTTATAAGAAAGGATTCACGAATATCTCCATTAAATAATGTGGACATTCAAATAGTAGACCTCTTGCGTAATTATAACATAATTATACTTCTCCCTGAAGATTCTCAACTTCTATCTATTTAAGGATACGCACAGGAATTGCAAATCTCTGATTTGTAATTGCTGCTTTACAAGGCGAGAACTGAAAATTTTAAGTATTTTTTCCACAAATTCCGTTTGAGGCGTGGTATTGAATGTCTAAGGGAACTTTTTTTGTTTTAGGTATAGACGCAGCAACTTGGAGCATTATTAAGCCAAATCTGAGCAAATTGAGAAATTTTAAGAAATTGATGGAAATAGGAAAAAGCAGAGTAATCACTCTAAAGGAGAAACCACAGAAGCTTGCTGAGTGGTGACCTGGGGAAAGGGTTATTATGGATCGAAGGCTTAGATCACCTGATATTTTGTGAACTTTTTTAAAAGTTCTTAGAAGTTGATCAAAAATACAACCTATTTGATACAACAAATTGCAAAAATACATCTTCTGGTACAACCACAATATTTCCTCTCCCATATTCTATAACACATGCTTTTGTGAATGCTAAATATTTTGTTCTATCATCCAAGGTCTGAGTGATGCTTCTTATTAGGGATTCAACAGCATCTCCTCTTGAAAGACCACCTTTTTGTTCTTCTCTTAAGAAATCTATGGAACTTCCGTGGACGTACCCTACACCCGGGACATAAACAGGTCCCACTGCCTCTATAATAGCATCCACAGCTTCAGGTGTTACAATCACAACGATGTCTGTTTTAATTCCTGTGTTATGCTCAACAGTTTCTTGTGCTAATTTAGCTCCGAATTCTGCATCCTCCCACCATAGTGTATCATGAAGATAAAGCTTTTCTAAACCACGATTTTTTAAATAATCTGGAGGAATTGCTGTTGGATGGGCCATGCCCCCAGGATAGATAGGTGTTATCTGTGTGATCTTGTCATTTTTTATAGTAAATACAAATGCCATATCCACAGCGCCAATACCTGGTCTTGGTTCTGATGGATCTGCAGTAAGAAGCAGTATTTTATGTTCGCCCTTCATTACATCACCCTTAGAAGTTCGATGTTCATAAGCCACAGATAATAGACCCACGATAATAAGAAATAAAATTATCATTGTCATTTTTCTCAACATGTATTACACCCATGGTTTTTACTTTCCCAGAAAATTTTAAATAATCCTGTTATAATATAAGTATCATCATTTTGATAAGATGATAGGATGAAGATCGCAGCTGGTGTTGGTAAAAACAAGAACATAGTAGAAGCTTCGAAAAAAGTGGACTTCGAGGTTCTTTTGGTTGAATCTGAAGATAAACTCATGGATCTTTTATTAAATGGTGAAGTAGCTGCTGCTGTGCGGGGATCTCTTGGTTCTTCAAGGATCATAGCTAAGTTAAGGGAAAGATACGGCAATAAGATTTCCAGAGCTTCTTTATTAGAAAATGGTGATCATGAGTTCCTTTTAGCACCTGTTGGAATTGATGAAGGAGATGACTTAGCCCAAAAGATTCGGATAATAAAAGATGGGGCTGAATTTTTATTGAAGTTAGGTATAAAACCGAAAATAGCTGTGCTTTCTGGTGGGAGAGTCCAAGATATAGGAAGAAGTCATAAGATAGATAAATCAATTGCCCAAGGTGAACTTACAGTTGCAATGACAAGGGATAAATATCAGGTGAAACATTACTTTATACTGATAGAGGATGCGATAGCTGATGGTGCAAACTTCATCTTGGCACCAGATGGTATTTGTGGGAACTTGATCTTTAGAACCCTGGTTTTTTTAGATTCCAGAAAAAGTCATGGTGCTGTAACACTTGGAATTGATAAGATATTTGTGGATACCTCAAGATCACAGAGTACAGAAGGATACGAAAGAGCTTTAGAATTTGCAAATTACTTAGCAACGAAAAGTAGGAGTTAAAATGTCCATCTTAAAACCAATCTATAAAGTCTATGAATGGTACATATCACGAAATCTTCTGCCTGAAAACATGCCAAAACACATAGCCATAATAATGGACGGTAACAGAAGATTCTCAAAAACTAAAGGAAACGCGAAGGTTATAGAAGGTCACAAACAAGGCATCAACACCCTTGAGCGAGTTTTGGATTGGTGTGTTGATCTTGGAATAGAAATAGTCACGGTTTATGCCTTTTCCATTGAAAATTTTAAGAGACCAAAAGATGAAGTAGACGGTTTAATGAAACTTTTTCAGAAAAATTTTGAAGGTATAGCGAAAAACGAGAAAATTCACAAAAACAAGGTAAAAATAAAGGCTGTAGGTAAATTAGAGCTGCTTCCAGAAGATGTAAGGAACGCCATAAAAATCGCAGAAGAATCTACTTCCCAATACAACAAAAGACTTGTGAATATTGCAATAGGATATGATAGACGGGTTGAAAGAGTGGATGCAATAAAAAAGATGTCAAAAAAAGTGAAAGAAGGAAAATTAGATCCAGTCGAAATCACTGAGAGCATCGTTAACGAAAATCTTTATACCGCAGGTTTAGATGATCCAAATCTCATTATAAGAACAAGTGGTGAAGAACGACTGAGCGGATTTCTTTTATGGCAATCTTCATATTCAGAGCTTTATTTTTGCGATAGTTTATGGCCAGAGTTTAGAAAAGTCGATTTTTTAAGGGCTTTAAGATCGTATCAACAAAGAGAAAGGCGTTTTGGGGTTTAGAAGCCCTTTTTCAATGATGGAGGATTCAGATGATCGACACACACTGTCACGTTGATTTTAAAGATTTTAATAAAACCAGGAATGAGGTTATAAAAAGGGCACAAGAAAAACTGACTGCAATTATAAATTCAGGTGCGAGTTTGGGTGGAAACAGACGAACTTTAGAACTTATAGATAAATATAGAGGATTTTTATACGGTACTTTAGGATTCCATCCGGTAAATGCATCAAAAGCAGATTCTGTGGTAGTTGATGAGGTTTTAGATGAGGTAAACCTAAATGTAGATAAGGCAGTTGCAATTGGAGAAACTGGTCTTGATTTTTATCACGTAAAAGACAATGAAGCAAGAAAAAGACAGATAGATGTTTTCGAGTCATTTATAGATTTAGCATGTGAATATGAGATGCCTCTTGTTGTTCATGCAAGGGATGCTGAATCAAAGGCATTTGACATAATAAAAAGATATAATTCACTCCAAGATGTTGTATTCCATTGTTATGGTGGAGATACTAAAACAGCAACCGCAATAATAGAAGAAGGTTACTATATATCCCTTTCAACCATGGTTTGTTTCTCCTCGCATCATCAGAACTTAGTAGAAGATCTACCACTTTCAAACATATTAACAGAGACGGATAGTCCCTATCTATCGCCTTTTAAAGGAATTAGGAATGAACCTGCATTTGTAGAAGAAGCTATAAAAAAGATTGCAGATATAAAATCCATTTCATTTGAAGAAGTTGGAAAAACAACGCAAAAAAATGCAAGGGATGTTTTCGGCTTGAAAGTGATTTTATGATTAAAAAAACTTATTTGATCGGGATTTTGTTTTTAGCTCTATTTGTGGCATTATCTGTCCTTTTTATTTCGCTTAACGAACATGCACCGCAATCGCAACCGTCTAATATAACCATTGTTTTTACAGGAGATGTCATGTTAGGAAGGGGTGTAGATGGGATTCTTGCTGAAGAAAACGTATTTGAAGATTTAAAACCAATTTTTAACCGGTCAGATTTGGTAGTCATAAATTTAGAGGCACCATTTACAAATTCTGAGGAAAATGTAAAACAAACGATTCCCCTAAAGGCAGATCCCAAATATGCGCATATCTTGAAGGACAATAACATAGATGTTGCTTGTTTAGCAAACAATCATATTATGGATTATGGCGAAAGAGGTTTTTATGATTGTATAGCAGCTTTAAGAAGATACAATATATCTTATGTTGGTGCAGGAGAGAATCTCAAGAAAGCTACACAACCTATCTATTTTGAGGTAGATAATAAAAAAATTGCAATTATCAGTTTTATTGATAAAGACAGTTTTTTGGAATTTAGTGAAGCAGAAATACCAGCTGCCACAGACAAAAATCCTGGATCCGCACCTGCTCGCTGGGAATTAATCAAAAAAAGTATAAATATGGCTAAAAACCAATCAGATATTGTAATTGTTACTTTCCATTATGGAAATGAATTTTCACGCACTCCCAATAAGAACCAGTATGAACTATCAAGAAAATGCATAGACGAGGGTGCAGATTTGGTAATTGGACATCATCCTCATGTACTGCAGGGTATAGAAAATTACAAAGGAAAATTAATTTTTTATAGTCTTGGAAACTGTGTTTTTGATGCTATAACACCTGCCTGCCAAGAATCCATGATCGTGGAATTTAGGATATCAAACGGAAATGCGCAAGTGATATTGCATCCAATTTATATTACGAATTGTTGTCCTCGAATTATGGATGATCATGATGCAGAAAATCTTTTGGAGGATTTGAAGGCGTTATCTGATGCAAATATAAGTATTCAAGATGGGAAAGGTAAATTATCAGCAAAAATATAAAATCTTTATAATACTTTTAAATAATCTGCCCCTGATTTTCGGTGGTATAAAAACCCAAAGGCGAATAATATCTGATCAAGCTTATGGTTTTTAAGATCATACAATCGCTAAAGATTTTTCTAAATGATAAATGTATAACAGAACTTCAAAGGCAAATGCAAAATTTGTGTTGGTAAGCGTTGATACAGTTAAATATATGTTCATGAATCCCAAAATAACAAATAAGGTATGCAACTGATATAAATCGAGATGATGGGAAGAAGGATAAAATTCTGCTGTAAGAGGTAATAAATAGCATTGAAATAAACGTCGATATTAATTAATTCTCAAAATAAAAACACCAAAATAAGTTGGAGGACGATAGATGTTTAGATTTGAAAAATTAACTTCTCTAAAGGATTATATTCCCTTAAAAAAGAAGGAATCTGGTAAAAATATAGGTCTTCTGATCGATGGGCCTAACATGCTGAGGAAGGAATTTAGCCTTAATCTTGATCTTGTAAGGAACATCCTTGCCCAATATGGCAATATGAAGGTTGGTAAAGTTCTATTGAATCAATACGCATCAGATAAACTTATAGAAGCTATAACAAATCAAGGATTTACACCTGTTGTGGTTGCAGGCGATACTGATGTTTATATGGCTGTGGAAGGTATGGAATTGATTTATAATCCTAATATTGATGTTGTTGCTCTCATGACTCGTGATGCAGATTTCCTACCTATCATAAACAAGGCAAAGGAAAATGGAAAAGAAACTATTGTGATTGGTGCTGAACCTGGATTTAGCGCAGCCCTGCAAAATTCTGCAGACTATGCAATTACATTAAAACCCGAGAATAAAAAATTTGTGGAGAAAGAAGAAAATGCTTCTTGATTCTCCGGAAGCTGAAGTTAGAAGAAGAGAAACTGCCTTGAGAATCATAAAATCTAAAATTTTAAAAAATGGAAGATCAAATCTCTATGATCTAACAGGTCTTGCCGGTGGATTTCCTTTAAAAAAGAAAGATATAGATCTTCTTGAAACTTATGTTGGACCAGCATTGTTTGAAAAATCGCTGCAAAGACTTGGAAAGGAGCATCTTGGTGGAAAGAAGATCCTGGCTTTTAACAGGACAACATCAGGAATTCTTGCAACCATATTGGCACTGGTAAAGACAGGTGATAGTGTTTCCCATTATCTTCCAAAGTTTCCTTCCCATCCATCAATTCCAAAAAGCACAAAGCTTGTAGGAGCTCTCTATAACGAATTTGACAGTATAGATGAATTTAAGGTTGAAGATAATACATCCCTTGTCATAATAACAGGATCTACCATGGATCATGATATAATAAAAAAAGAAGATTTTTTGAGGGTAGTTGAAATCTCAAAATCAAAAGATATTCCTATTTTTGTCGATGATGCTTCAGGGGCAAGACTGCGGACTATAATATACAATCAACCAAAGGCTATGAATATGGGAGCTGATTTAGTAATAACAAGCACAGATAAACTGATGGACGGTCCAAGAGGAGGACTTATGGCAGGGAGAGAAGATCTTATAGATTTGATAAAATCAAAGGCACACCAGTTTGGTTTGGAAGCGCAACCACCCCTTATCGCAGGAATGGTAAGGGCACTGGAAGATTTTAATCCTGATGTGATACTCAAAGCCTTTGATAAAAAAAAGGAAATCTACAAAGCTTTGGAGAAAAATATAAAAAACATCAAGGAAACTCCAACTGGCATCATGCTTTCATCAGAGGGTCTTATAGAAGAATTAAAGCAAAGAGGCATTAAAACGTCTCTATCGCCAAGGGATGTTACATGCGTCTTTTCAATGCTTCTTTTGAGAGACCACAATATAGTAACCATTCCTGCAGTTGGAATGCCTGGAAGTTCTCCCACAATAAGAATAGATCTTGCATCGAAAGATGCAGAACGTATTGATACTGATTACATCATCAAAGCATGGATCCAAACTCTTTTAAATCTCATGGAGATCATTGCTAATAAAGAGGCATGTGAAGGACTTTTGTATGATTGAGATTGATGGTTCCTATGGAGAAGGTGGTGGGGCAATTGTTCGTATCTCAACTGCCCTTTCGGCTTTAACGTCAAAACCAATTCATATAAAAAACATTAGAAGAAATAGACCAAAACCTGGCTTGTCATTTCAGCATTTAAATGCCATAAAAGCTGTTTTAGAGTTATGCAACGCCTCTGCTGATGGTTTGGAGATAGGATCAGAGGATGTCTTCTTTTATCCCAAGGCCCTAAAAGGTGGCAGTTTCAATATAGATATAAAAACAGCAGGAAGTATCACCTTAGTTCTTCAAGCATTCATGATTCCTGCAGGATTCGCACGTTCCAAGGTCGATATCACGCTTAAAGGAGGTACAGATGTTAAATGGGCTCCTCCTGTTGATTATATGAAGAATATCACATTACCACTTCTTGAATCCATGGGATATAATGCAAAAATAGAAGTAGTTCGAAGGGGACATTACCCTCGTGGTGGAGGGATTGTAAAAGTTGTTATAGATCCCATAAAAAAAATAAAACCAATAAATCTTTTGGATCTTAAAATAGATAAAATAAAGGGCATATCTCATTGTGTAAAGCTGCCGGAGCATGTTGCAATAAGACAGGCGAAAAGTGCAGAAGAAATTCTCAAGTCGGAAGGATTTGATGTTGATATTGAAACTGAACACTCAAATGATGCTTTAGGACCTGGATCTGGGATAGTGCTTTGGACGGGAAAAAAAACAAGGGTTGGTGGGAGTTGTCTTGGAGAACCAGGAAAAAGAGCAGAATTGGTTGGACATGAAGCTGCCAGCGAGCTTCTATATCATATATCAAAAAAAGCAGCGCTTGATAGGTACATGGGGGATCAGATCATTCCATACATGGCAGCAGCAGGTCATTCTATGATAAAAACCGCTGAACTTACCCTCCATGCTGTCACAAATATTTATGTAGTTGAGAGGATAATGGGTAAAAAATTCAATTTGCATGGTGATTTAGGAGAGATTGCTACGATTCAGGTTGATTAGGGATTTTCGCATGAATGAAATACTATGGATGTAATTAAAGCTGAAAACAAATAAATCCCTGATCTTAAAAAAATAGGTAGAAATGCACAAGAGGAACAATTGCTTTTAGTATGTGTTATGGTTCGAATCGTATAAGTCATTTAAAACAAGGTGGTAAATGTCTAAAAAAAACCGACACACAATAGAGGTTGCAAAAAGCAGAGTGGTCATTGATGATGGCAAAATAATCAGTGTAAGTGAACCTAAGACAAAAAGATGTCCACTCCATGATAGATTTTATGGAAAAAGGGTCAGACATACAAAGGAATTTATAAAAAAACATGTCCTTATGAAAATCAAAAAAATGGGCATGTTCACAAAGGATCGTCAAATTTCAATAAAGAACTACGATGTACCCTACGGTGCATCCGAGATGTTAGCAGATTCTATGAAGCTTGGAATAATCGACGCAGCTGTCCTAGCATGTGATGGAGCAGGGACAGTAATAGCTACAAAACCATCTGTTGTTCAGGGTATAGGAGCTTCAATGACAGGTTTGATTGAGACATGCCCTATTCATGAGGTTATCGAAAAAATTGAGAAGGCAGATTCTGTGGTTGTAGATAAAAGGAAAGCTCAAATAAATCAGTTTGAAGGTGTAAAAAAAGCCGCAAAAGAAGGTTATAGAAAAATTGCCGTAACGATAATTGGGGATGATGCCGGGATACTTCCAAAAATAAGAAAACTTGAAAAAATCCATGACATCCAACTTATAATCTTGGTTGTACACACCACAGGAATCGATGAGAACAAGGCAAGATTGATTTCGGGACATGCTGATCTGGTTTGGCAGTGTGCATCAGATGCAGTTTCCAAGATCATTGCTCCAAAAGCAAAATTACAGATAGGTGTTGGAATCCCTGTTTTCGCACTCACAAAAAGAGGAAAACAAATCATTGGAGCAAGAGTTATTATGACTGATCATCCAATGCTTATATCATCAGCTAGGCTTCCTGTGGTTGGATCTGACCAGCCTTTTCCATTTTCTTAAATTATTGGGGCAGCTTGGTTAACGTCACCTCAATTTTCATTTTGCGGGATTCTCTAATTGTTGTAACCTCTATCACATCTCCTACTTTCCTTTTGCGGATTTGTTTTTGAAGTTCTTCCATATTAGGTATCTCAGCACCATTTATTTTAACTATAACATCTCCTGGAACCATACCTGAGCGATGAGCTGGACCGTCTTTTATCATTCCTAAAACCAACACGCCTTTTTTGGTGGCAAGATTGTAATAAGAAGCCACCTTCTCATCTACATTCACCCCAGATATACCAAGTTGGGGTCTTATAACTTTTCCATGCTCAATAAGCTCTTCTGCCACCCTCATGGCTGTGTTTATAGGTATTGAAAATCCAATGCCATGGGCGAATGGAATAATGGCTGTATTTATACCAACCACCTTACCATCACTATCCAACAGAGGTCCACCACTGTTTCCAGGATTTATTGCAGCATCTGTCTGGATAAGATCCTCCAATACTATCTTAGCATGAGGTCTTATGGAACGGCCGATCGCACTTATTACTCCTACAGTGACTGTGGGACCACCCAAAAGACCAAATGGATTCCCGATGGCAATTGCAAGTTGCCCAACTTTCAATTTATCAGAATCACCAAATTCCACGCTTGAAAGATCGTCTGTTTTTGTTTTGAGCACTGCTATATCTGTGGTAGGATCTTTTCCAATTATCCTGCTTTCCAGGCTGCGCCCGTCAGCCAAGGTTATCTCAAGTTTTCCTGTTCCTTCCACAACATGGTTGTTTGTTAATATAAAACCTTCAGAACTGATTATAAGCCCTGAACCTACTCCCTTTATGGGAACTACACGCAAAAAATGATTTTGTATAAAACGAACGCTGCTTACATTAACCACGTTTTGACTCACCTTTTCTACCGCAGAGATTATAACATTCTCATTAAATGACATAGCACCACCAATTTTTATCTTTTGGTTTTATATTTCATTTTGAAGATAATATGGTTATAAGATGTTTAGTAATTTAATCAGCACAAAAGACTTAAATTGGTTTTATGAAAAATGATGATACCATGAAAATCGCAGTTATTGGATTGGGAGTAGAAGGTAAAAATGCTGTAAAATCCCTCATGGATTATGGATATGATGTTTATGCTTCTGATCTGAAAGAAGATATAAAGTTAGAGCATATGGACAAGCTGGATCTTGATTTGGGTTATCATGATTTTGACAAGATAAATAAAGCTGATGCTGTTGTTTTAAGCCCTGGTTTATGGAATAGTAAAATCGGAAGAAGGATAAGAACAGCCAAAAAACTTCTATTTGATGTTATAAAAGATCATAGATCAATTTTTACCATAGGTGTAACAGGGACAAATGGCAAGACAACTACGTGTTTCATGATAAAGGAGATACTCAAAAAAGCAGGATTAAAGGTCCTTGTTGGAGGAAATGCTGGTGGAGGGTTTGAAGGATACACAAAGCTTATACTTGAGGCATCCGCTGATGGATATGATGTTTTGATAGTCGAAGTTTGCGACATGACATTAGATT
>CAZLGO010000039.1:0-15998 GCA_964559295.1 uncultured Methanobacteriaceae archaeon | reverse complement strand
GTTACTCATCCTTCTGAGAAGATTTTAAAGTGTCTTAAAAAGGCAGTATACAATGTTTGCTGTTTGTTTGATTTTTTGGGATCTCCTGGTGGCACTGATGCATCTTATTTGTCAAGGGCAGGGATACCATCTGTTGTTTTTGGACCTGGTAGTGATCCTCACGTATCAAACGAATCTGTAGAAGTTGAACAATTACATTTAGCAACAAAGGTTTATGTTGAATTGGTGAAATTGATAGGTAGAAGTTAGTTGATAGATTTATGCCTATAATATCTGTAAGGATGTGCTTTTGACCTATATGTGTTAATATAGACCAAGATCGAAGCCCATAATTTCGCTTAAAAAACACTTTACATAACCATCACCTTAATATACAAAAAGCAAATAAAGGAAAATACATGTCAATTTATGAAATATACCAAATCCTCGGGCAGATTGTTTTTATTTTGGGTATATCCATTATTTTGCTTCTTTTGACAGCGCTTGTCCTTGGAAAACTTCTCTTGAGGCAAGATAGACTCATCTTCCCAAAACTTCTCCTGTTTACAATAGATGTATTCTACGGATTTTTTAAGAAATTTTCAGAAAATATAGGATTAAGTGAAGGAATCGTGGACCAGATTGGCGTTGAAGTGAGAAATAGGATAAACAAAAAATCATTTGCGAAAATAGATCCAAAAGATAAAATTTTGATTCTACCTCACTGTCTGAGACATGGTGAATGTGAAGCAAAATTGGAACCCTCGGGTCTTAAGTGTACAGGCTGCAATCGGTGTGTTATAGGGATTCTAAAGGGTAAAGCAGAAAATATAGGGTATAAAGTATTTATAATACCTGGATCCACTTTTCTTAAAAAAATAGTTGAAGAAAACAACTTTAAGGCAGTTTTAGGTGTTGCGTGCTACCAAGATTTGAACCTAGGAATGATGAAACTTTCAAATTTTTCATGTCAGGGAGTACCATTGCTAAAGGACGGTTGTATAAATACCAAAGTGGATTCAAAGGCTGTTCTTGACAAAATAGGCATTAAAACCCAAAAAAAAGGTAGATTACATGGAGGAAGTTCCTGTAACAGACAACCATATACACGTAGATCCATATAATGGGGAAGGTCCACTTGTGGTTGCAAAGAAGTTCCGCAGAGCTGGCGGGAGCATTATGATAATCCCAAACAAGCCCACATGGACTGTTGGGAATTCTTGTGATTTTAAAGAGGCGATGGAACTTGTTTTAAAATATGTTCATGATATAAACAGCAAAACAGATGTTAAAGCATTTTCAATAGTTGGAGCCCACCCAGCAGAGCTTACAAGACTTATAAAAAATGGCATTGATCTTAAAAAGGCAGAAGAGATGATGAGAGATGCCTTAAATACTGCACAAAATATGGTACTTGAAGGTAGGGCTTTAGGAATCGGTGAGATTGGAAGACCTCATTATGAGGTTTCACAAGATGAGTTTGAAATACACAACAGACTTATTTTATATGCTATGGAGCTTGCATCTGATGCAGACTGTGCTTTGCAGCTTCATACAGAAAGTGCAAAAGAAGAACAGTTTTTAGAATTTGCAAAAATGGCAGATACTGTGGGTATAAAAAGATACAAAGTTATAAAGCATTTTTCAGGACCATTTGTTCGCGAGAATGAGAATTATGGCATAACCCCCTCACTGATAGCAACGAGGAACGTTATGGTTGAAGGTTTAAAAAAAGGAACAGATTTTTTGATGGAAACAGATTATCTGGATGATTTAGGTAGACCTGGTGCAGTTCTTGGTCCTAAGACCGTTCCAAGACGAACACATGAGTTGTTGAATAATGGTATTCTGACAAGGAAAGATGCCTATAAAATTCATGTTGAAAATATAGAAAAGATCTATGGTGTGGATCTTGATGATCTTGGGTTTTAATGTCCTCCAAGCATAAAACCAACGATACCTATAAATATTCCAATTATTACAACCTCAAGACAGGTCTTTAATACACTTTCTCTTGAGACCCTTCCAAGATACACACCTAAAAAGAACAAGGCTGTAAAACAAAGGGCAACAGTGGTTAGAATAGCAATAACTCTATCATCAATTAGCAAAAATGGTGCTATTGGAACAAAAGAACCTGCAAAACTTGAAAATCCATGGGTAAACATGCTCATATAAATCCTTCTTTTTGCTTCCTCATGGATCAGAGTATCATCAAGTGCTCTTTCCTCAAGAATCATCTTCTCTTCAAGTTCTCTTATCGTTCGTACTTCTTCGGCTCGCTCTCCTATGTAAGATCCAAAGGCGTTTGTCATTGAGAGTGCTATACCACCACTTAATCCAGTAAGACCTACAACATAATTGGGGATAGCTACTCCACTCACACCTGCAATACCACTTGCAGCTAAGGTTACTCCCATAACAGCTAAAATTCCATCGAGACTGCCCAGTGCAACGTATCTACTCATTTTTAAGTATTCTTCAATGAATTCCTTTATGTTCATTTTTTGGTTTTTCCCCTAAAATTTTAAAAACCGGTTTATTAATTGTTTTTATGTTTATTTTCATAAATATTTTTAAGTAATTCTCCATTAGATTAATTAAACTTACCTGGTTTCATTAACATATATTACACTGTTTTCTCACTAACCATAAATTCGTGGTATAATTCCCTTTTTGTCTCAAATCATAAGCTCTTTTTAATATTTTACCAAAATTCTGGTTCAAATAGTTTTTTATAAAGTGCTCCCGAAAAGAGCAATTACGTCTTCATGTGAAACACTCGTAAATCTTTTGTTAATAAACTTCCATCATGAAAAAAAATGGCATAATAACATCTTGAGGCCGCAGAATCCTAATCTACATCATTTAATGGTAATTCCGCAGCTCTTAAGAATCTTTTTGCCTTCTCTATCAGATTCTTAATCTCTCCCCATATTAGGTCTCATTTTTTATCCTTCTATTATATGTGGCTCTTATAAAATTTCGTGTTTTTAGTAGTTCAATACACTAATGTGCTCAGAAGATATTTCTGGATCTTTTTTCATAATATTGCTTTCTGTTCGCTGCGAGTCTTCTCTTTAGAAATACGGTGCATGGAATTGTAAGTAAGAAAATTTTGTCCTTTATTTCGTGATCTGATTATCCATACCTTACCCTCTACCTATTTGGGGTTTTTCCTTCTAAAGTAATTTATATGCTCTTGCAAGATTTTTCATTCAACGAGTTTTTTAAAGTCCTCATCATCCCAGAGATTTTTGGAATATATACAAGCTTTATTGTACCGCGTTAGGGATGTTAAAGATCTATCAATATTTCGTTGGGTCTCTTTGGACATATATTTTTGTGTAAATGGATTTTCTGCGATAAATTTGAATTCAATCAAAAATTTTTTTTATCCATAAAAATCCCAAGAGATTTCAATAATCCTTTGCACTTTATACTCTGACTCTGATTTTATATAGAAAGGTCATCCATAACCCTCCATAGCATCAAGGAGCATGCTGGCTGAACAAGTCCATCATAAGATTCTTCTAATACCTCGTATCTTGGAATATCTTTTTGTAGCTTTCTATCCAACTGAAAAACCTTTCGATAGCGCTTCTATTTTTATAAAGTTCTTTATCGAACTTTTTAGGTCTTCCAGCTTTGGGTTTCTTTTTGTTAAAGGCTATGTTGGATCTCATACCTCTTCTTCTGTTGTAATCCCTTATCCCGTGAATCAAATGCATGGTCTGCTACAATCAAAGTAGACCTTGTAATAGGTCTACTTTTGGATCTTTTTATCTTAAAATCCTTATAGCGGGCAAATAAAGTTTTGAACCGTGTATGTTCGCTGGAGCTATCATCGTGGATTTACTCCCTTTTTTTAGCAGGTATGTCCTTTGTGTCTATGAAACATTTTTTTCAGGTCTATTTTTTCCTGTTTTATAACCTTAGATAATAAAATCTCGGATATTTTACTGTATACTTTTACTGTATACGCCTTCTCTGGCTAGTTTAAGATGTAATCTTTGGACGGTTAACTTGACTCCGTACTTCCATAGAAAGTCCCACCAACAGCCAGTAAAAGGCATATAATATACCATTGAATGTTTTCACGTCTACTCTTGGTCTACCTGCTGCAGGTTTGGGGTGGTAAATAAGGTTCTATTTTCTTCTAAAGCTTGTTATCTATCTCTTTGGACGGTATGAATTTAAATAGGGTCTCCAATAAATATACTTTTGAGATGACTTCCATAATAAAAGACAATCTTGTAATACAAAAAACCGAGAATCATAGGGTGGAAAAATCTTGTATTCCAAACAAAAAATCATAGTATTTACAGGACCTTCGTTGCATCCTGATGAAGCCTCTGAAATTTTAGATGCAGATTATCGTCATCCTGTAAAAAGAGGAGATATAATAGCTGCATTAAAAGATAAACCAGATATAATAGCTATCATAGACGGTGTTTTCCACAAACAGCCAGCGGTTTCTCATCGTGAGATATTATATGCTCTTAAAAGAGGTGTCACTGTTGTAGGTGGGGCGAGTATGGGAGCTCTTCGGGCATCTGAGCTTGATGATTTCGGTGTGATCGGTGTTGGTTATGTCTATAATCTCTACAAAAAAGACATAATTGAATCAGACGATGACGTTGCAGTTGTCTTTAATCCAGAAACACTGGAACAGCTTTCAGAAGCACTTGTTAGTATGAGATATAATTTCCAGACAGCATGCGAACAAGGTATAATATCTAAAGAAGATTTTTATAGACTTCTTGATGTTGCAAAATCCATTTACTATCCAAAAAGAACCTACAATCGGGTTTTTATGGATGTGAAAATGGATAAAAAAAAAATCAGGGAATTGAGAAAATTTTTAGATGATAAAGGCCGTGATATAAAAAGAGAAGATGCAATAGCTGTCTTAGAATACATCAGGAAAATTAAGTGAGATATCTTATGAAAGTAATAAACAAATTAGAAAAAATAAAGGGATATATTAAAAATAAAAAGGTTTTAGTCGCATTTTCTGGTGGTGCAGACAGTACGCTTGTTGCAAAGATCGCGAAAGACGCATGTAAAGAAGCAAAGGCAGTTACAGTTGACAATGGGGTTTTATTTCCCGAGGATATTGAAAGGGCAAGCGAAGTCGCGGAAAAAATTGGTATCAAACATATCGTAGTAAAAGAAGATCTCCTGAAGGATGAATCCTTCACATCAAACCATCCTGATAGATGTTACCTCTGCAAAAGCAAGATGTATGGAGTGTTAAGAGACATTGCAAATAAGATGGGGTTTGATGCAATCGTTGATGGAACCAATATCAGCGATCTGATGGAGGATAGACCTGGAATAGTGGCTAATTATGAAAAAAACATATTAAGTCCTTTAGCTCATGCTGAATTGACAAATGAAGATGTAAAAGAGGCATTGGAGATGTTTGATATGCCATATCCTCCATCCACAACTTGTCTTGCAACCAGAATCCCTCATAACAACAAAATAACCAGAAAGAGGATAAACAGGATAAGATATGCAGAAAACCTGATAAAAAACATCACAGGTATCGAACTTGTAAGAGTCAGAGATCATGATGGAATCGCCAGAATTGAAGTAGAAGATAGAAAGAAATTTTTTAACACTAAGATCATGGATCATATAGGCTCTGAATTGAAGTCTGTAGGATTTAGACATGTTACATTGGATTTTGAAGAATATAGCGTTACAAAAAGGAATTTAACAGTTTACAAGCCATGCAAAAATGAAAAAAATAAGGCGATGTTTGAGATTAAGCTTCCATATGAAATAAGCATCAAAGATACCTGCAGAGAGCTTAAAAATGTGGAAAATGTAAAATGCTCTGATAGAATGGGGTTTTTAATGATCGAAATATCAAAAAGGAATGTAAATATATTTAAGACAGGTAAAATCGCAGCAAGAGGCGTTTCAGATGAAGATGATGCTTGGAGATTGTTGATGAAGGTATTGCCCCACATAAGAAGGCTCAATTAAAGTTTTTTGTGTATGTGTTCCTCAGTTTTCCTTCTGAAGCTTGAGATCTTTTTTAAAAATCCTCTCCTGTCTTCTCCTTCCAGTTTTATAAATCTTCCTATTATATCAAACTCCTTTCCGTCTGCTGTAATCTCTTCTATTTCAATTTCAATCTTAGTTGCATCTTCCAATGTGTCATTTGCTTTGTAGTTGTAATCTATGATAAGACTTTCGTGGTTGTAAACATCAGAAATTGCATTTTTTATCATTCCTTCAAAAACCTCAAAAAACGTCTCTAAAGCTGGAAGCTCAGCCCACCAGCAATGCGCCATGAGAAGTTTTAATTCTATGGTTTTAATGGACACTTCGCCCCTATTTTTTGATATGATCCTTATGTTTCCGTCGTTTGTCGTTATCTTGAGAAGTAGTGCTTCTGACATTTTAATCATTGAATGCTTTTATTAAATCACTGGCTCTTAAAAGTCCAACAAGTTCCCCCTCTGCATCTATCACAGGTAGTTGCTCAATATTTTTTTGTTTCATCTTTTTTGCGCATTCTGTTACAGAAGTCCTCTGGGTCACTGTAACCACTTTAGTGGTTGCAACATCTCTGACTTGTTTATTAGAAACTTTAAGCTGATTTTTTGTAACATACAATACACTTTTGCTGTCCCATGTCCATTTGTCCCCCTCTGTACCAACCGATGCACTATGAACGATCCTTTCTGAGACAACCTCACTTTCATTTATAAAGTCCGTCTCGGTGAGTATTCCAGAAAGCTTTCCATCTTTGTCTAAGGCAAGAAGCACCTTCAGATTAAAATGTCTCATTATCTCAAAGGCAACATTTAAGGGAGTTCCTTCCCATGTTGTTGGAATGTTTTTTAACATATACTTTTCAACAGGTTCTCCAATCTCAATAGTTGAGAGTGCTTCTGTTATAAGATCATAAGCAGTAACTATGCCAACAAGTTCCCCATCCTCTACTACAGGGACTCTTCTTATGTTATGCTCCACCATTTTCTTTGCAACTTCCCTAACATCCTCATCTGGTGTTGTTGTTATGGGATCCCTTGTCATTATAAGAGCAATTTGTTCTTCCTCTGGATCTTCAATAAGATCCGATCTTGTGACTATCCCAACAAGTTTTTTAGTTCCCTTTTTTACAACAGGCACCCCTGATATCTTTTTCTTTCTCATCAAATCCAAAGCAGTCGAACGGCTCCCTGGAACCTTGATGTAGTGTATATCTTTTGACATTATATCTTCCACAAGCATCGTAACACCTACTGTACGTTAAAACTTTAAAATAAATTTTTAATCCCTATATAATGTACTGATACTAATGTACCACCAAAACAGGACACGTTGCTGATTTCACCACCTTTTCAGCCACACTCCCCAATAAAAACCTATCTAAACCTGTCTTTCCAGATGTTCCCATCACCACAAGATCGATATTCTCCTCGTTTATGGTTTTAAGTATCACATCTGCTGGAGAACCTTCTTTGGTTTTGGGCGTCAGCTTGACAGTCCTTCCACTCTCTTTTAATACATTTGAGATGTTTTCAAGGGCTTTTTTCCCTTCCTCCTTTAAAATCTCCTTAATTCTTACTATAAGATCTTCTGCTGGCAGTCCAACCAACGTTGACGTTTCAATAACATTTAAAACGATGACCTCCGCACCGCTTGAATCTGCAATCCAAATAGCATGTTTTGCAGCTTTTTCAGCGAATTTTGAACCATCTGTAGGCAACAATATTTTTTTATACATACTTACCCTCCAAAGACTATGTTACCTTCTGTGATCACACATATTATGTTTTTCGATTCTGTTCTGTTTATCAAGGACAATATAGGATCCTCTGAGATCTGCTCTACAACCATAATATCTGCAATCTTACCCTCTTTTATGCAGCCTAAATTAAGATTTAATGCTCTTGCAGCATTTAGGGTTGCCGTCTTAAACATCTCAAGAGGTGGAAAATATTCTCTGTAGTACCCACGGGTGACCTTTAGGGCATATTCCATCTCTCTTAGCATATCTGGGGAGTTAAACATCACGTTGTCAGTTCCCAGGAGGATATTTATACCCTCCTCAAACATGTCCCTTATTGGAGGAATGCCGCAAGATAAGATCCCATTTGATCTTGGGCAGATAACAACAGATTTTCCACTTTCTGCTATAAGTTTTAGATCATTTCCCATTGGAGCTGTAAGATGGACTAAAAGATCAAAACCAGCTTTTATAGCCCTTTCAACCTCTGTCTTAGAGGTTTCTTTCAAGGAATCTTTTTGAAGACCTTCGTATTCTGCAACATGTATAGCAGAGATCTTATCCTGCCTGTGGCAGGCGTCTGTGATCATGGAAGCTAAATCGTCTCTGATCTCGGCAAATCCGCTTATAGCTATTCCATTACACTCTCGGAGAAGTTTTTTTATGATCTTTCTTACATAAGCTTTTTTTGCATCAGCATCAAAAAAAGATTCGTGACGCCCTAATACTATCTTTCTGATGGGTGTATTCTCTCCTGCTTCGTGGATAAGGTTTAATCCTTCAAACCCACCTTCTCGAAAATCAACAAAGGTCGTTGTACCTCTTTTGAGCATTTCAATCATGGATCTTCTCATTGATTCAATGATCTTTGATTTTGGGGTCTTTCTTAAAATCCTATGTTTTAGGCCATGTGGTGGTTTTACGATTTTCTCTATGCTCTTACCATCTCCAACATCCAAAGCCACAGAATCTCCTATATGCACATGGGAATTTATAAAAGCTGGTGCCACGATACAGCCCTTTGCATCGATTTTTTTTCCTTTTCTTAGGTTTTTAGTAACCTCGATGATTTTATCATCATCAATTATAACATTGCCCTCTATAATCTCCATATTTTCACCGTAGAGAACCCTACCATTTTCAATTGTAATCATATAACCAACTTTCTTTCATTTGGTGTAATTAAACCAGCTTTATAATAGATCGAATTTTTTGCATGTGAATATACTTTTTTTATGATATAAAATTAACCGAAAAATTAAAATTGGATGATCCCAAAGGACAATATGGAGGTGAAAAATTGAAAAAAGAGGATTTGATCAAAAAAATTAAATTCGTTGATCTTAAAGCTGCTGCAAAAGAAAGAGACATAAAACTCGGAAGATGTCCTACAAAGCTGAGCATAGCCAAAAAGCTTCCAAAGAAAGTTCTTGAGGAACTTGCTTCCAAATCTGACTGATCATCGCTTTTTGGTAGTTTAGAGTTCGCAAACCGATTTTTTATCAACCCGCTGGAAATGCTTTTTGTTCTTAGTTAGAATTTTGTATTCATTTGTTAAGCAAATGGCAGCTATCAAAACATCTCTTACATCCAAAATCTCACCTTTTTCTTTTAAATTTGCCATGATAAGTCCAGCAGTTTCCATTGATTCTTCATCAGTTGATAATAAAATCAGTCTCTTTAAAAATTCTTTGGTTGCCAGTACATTTTCCTTTTCTCTTTTAGAAAGGTAAGCACCATAATAAAGCTCAAATGCATTTATGTCGGTAGTTGCCAGAAGGTTATCTTTCTCTAAGTTTCTGATTATATCCACGGTTTCTTGCTTTCCCCTCAAAAGATCGATTGCAATATCAGTATCTAAAGCGATCTTCTCCATTTTCCCCAAGCCTTCTTCAAGCTTTTTTTTATCTCTTTAACTTCTTCGTTGCTAATATCCCATGAACTTGCCATTTCACTAAGCTTTTTCTTCATCAAAAGCTCTTTTATCACATCATCTATAGAAACAGACTTTTTCCTTTTTTTCCTTAACTCTCCAGCATATTTGTTGAACATCTCATAAGTTTCAAGACTTACCTTTATGGTCTTGTATTTGGTCACAATTACCACCATGAGTCATTTGTATACTGAATTATTTAAGTTTTGCCTTCGTGGCGTAACCATCAAAAATTCGTTTTTTAAAATAAGTTATTCCAAAATCTTGGATTTCTAAAAAAGAAAAAATTATTGAAAGTTATTGTCCTGTTATAGCCAATCCCACTCTTATTGCAGCATCTTGAAGCTCATCGTAGGTTTTACCCTCTACTATGATCTGTCTTGGAGCAACGATTATTGTAGAGTTCGACTATCACTTTTTCTTCTGGATTTCCTTTAATACTTTGTTGATGTCCATCTTATGGGATTCCCTTATCGTTTCATTTTCATGTTTATGGTGGGGATAAGTGCTTATCTTTTTATGATGAGGTACATTGTCCCATCTGGTAATTTTACCGCCTTTTATGAGATGATAAGAGTATTTAATGAGTTTTCCATCTTTATATCTTTCTCTAACATGTAAAATGGATGAATTTACTAAATATACGATAGCAATGAGCTTTTCATTATTTGGTAGCATTATAGCTTCTTTCGCTACCACTTTTTCCACTAAATCGTTTCTTTTGAGTGTCTTCAAGGTTTCTTTAATTGAGATAACACATCTCTCCTATACTTCTTCAACTCTTCCAATAACTCGATGTAGTCTCCCCAATCTATCCAATCGTCTTCTTCATCAAAAGAAGCTCCCTCTATCTTTATTCTCTCATCAAATTCAAAAAACTCTGTACCATACTTTCGCTCAAACTCCATTATTCTCTCTTCAAGCTTTGATATCCTACCATCAAGCCATTCCAAAACAACCTTATTAATCGCTTCCTTTGAATCCTCTACAGGATAAAAAACCTCAATTGTCTTTTTCATCACGTCTGATATCATATTATCACTGCTTTTGATCTATTTGGTATGTAAATTATAAAAAGTTATCGAAATAAGGAGTTGAGTTAATAGACATTTGCTTTTCGGTGTTTAAAAACTTGTAGAAAGAGCTTGAAAATAAAAATTTTCAGTGAAATTCAAAAGGAGAAGTATAAACAGGTGTTATATGGTGATAAAACGCCTTCATATAATCTATCAAAAATAAAAACCCTCATTTATTGCATCATTCATCGAAAAACAAAAGCAGTTAGTATGCTCCACTCCTGTAGCCGATGTAATGGACAATGATAAGCTTTTCTTTAAGATCTACTTCATAAGTTATTCTAACCTTTCCAATTCGTATCCTGTAAATGTCTTGGTGACCCTTCAACTTCTGAATGTCGTATTTTCTAAAAGGAAGCGGATCAAATTCGATTGTATTTATGACTTCCCTAATCTTTTCTTTTTCTTCTTTAGAAAGCTTTTTGGCACTTTTAAGAACTCTCGATTTGAATCTGATTTTAAACATGCGTCAATCTTCCATAGCTTTGAGAAATTCCTCTTTGGATATCAGCTTGTCCTTGCTTAAAATAGCCTCTATTTCTTCTTTCTTTGGGGAATCCTCCGAGATAAGCAAATCCATAACCTTTCTATAGATAGTTATCAGAGTTTCAAGATTCTCATTTATCTTTCTTAGCTCTTTATATATGCTCTCAGCATCTGCTGCCATGTTAAACACCTTTATCATTTTGTATTACAGTCTTTTCTGTTATATTTAAACCATGTTGTATAAAGTTTATGTTTTCTGGTGGGTTTTGCATGAAGCCTTTCTGTCCTTTTTGCTATCAAAAGCTTGTTAAAATGAGTTTGAACCCCTAAGGGTCCTTTTTGTTCGACCTTTAATAAAGGTTGTTATATTTTCACTTCAAATTGCTTTTTATCCTGAAAGCTTTGATCAAACTGTATCTGCAGTTAAGAGTGAGATAAATATGCTTTAACAAAATTTATTAATAAATTTTTTTTTGCATCCTTTGAGGCAGTTTAACCTGGATATCTTTCTCTCAATAAATCAAAAATCGTTATTTATTAAAGAGTCTTCTTTTTTCGCCTCTTAGAACCAGTCAATCTTTTTTTCAGTACATCAAAAACTTGTAGAAAGAACCTGAAAAATCAAAAATTTACATCAAAAAAGAAAAAAGAAGAAGGAATGTTTACTTTCCATGTTTTCACCCATATGTCTGTCCAAAAAAGAAAAGAAAATTTGAACCCTTAATATTTCAGTGCATCAGCACCAAGTAATCAGGGGAAAACCCGTTCAAGATTATCTTTCTTCATTCGTAAATCACAACCATTTCCTTCTTAATTCTGTCAATTAGATATGGACTTATGGACTTTTCAGTTAACAAATCAACCTTTCTACCAATACTTCAGATAACTCCTGTTCTATTCCTACAATGTCAAGAAGACTTTTTCTGTCTGAAAATTCCACAATAATATCTATGTCGCTTTCAGGTTTTTCTTCTCCTCTTACATAAGAACCAAAGATGGCTATTTTTCTTGCTCTTTGGTTTTTAAGTACTTGGACAACCTTTTTAAACATTTTCTTTTTTATTCATAATTTTTTACCTTACCGTTTTGTGTATTAAACCGCAAGCTTTCTCCTGTCTTGTTTTTACCATCTTTTATATCACAGTTTCATGATGAGGCGTAAAATTTTATCAACAATTACTCTTAATAGATTCTCATCCATGGGTTCTGAGATCTCTCCTGTCTTAATATGGAGATATAGCCACTGCTTTATCGACTATATGCCTTTGCCCTTTTATCAATGTTTACCACCAATATCGCATTTTTATCCAGAAAAACAACATAAAGTATTCTGTAATCCCCTACTCTCACCCTGAATACCTTCTCTTTTTGGCCTATTATTCTTTTGGCATCTTGCGGAAATGGATCTTCTGCCAACTTCTTGAGTTTGTTTATTACACGATTATACAGTTCCTTATCAGTACTTTCGAGAAATTTATTAGCTCTACGACTCAAATGAACTATAAAACTCACTCATTGTCCCTCTTCAAATCTTCTAACCTTATTGTCTTCCCACTTTTAAATTCTTCTATACCTTCCTTTAATATCCTTTCTTCGTCTGATGTAAGTATCGCATCTATATCAACCATATGCTCTTTTATATATTCTAAATCTTTCCTTATGGCTTTTAATTCCTTAATTATCTCTGAGTGCATCACATCTGTTCACCACTTTAATATTTACAGTCAATTTTTATAAATTTTCGCATCCTCTGAGCAAGTTTAATCTGGAATTTTTCCGCCATTCTCCTCACATAAGAACCAAAAATGGCTATTTTTCTTGCTCTTTGGTTTTTAAGTACTTGAACAACCTTTTTAAACATTTCTTTTTTATTCAAAAATCAAAGATCTGCAAAAATCATGCAAAATTCTAAAAAAGAAAAAAATCATGCTCTGCTGTCCAGTCTGAGAGGATAGTGCATAGCATCGGAAGGTACCAGAGACTGCTATAAGCCATCGTTTATCTTTCTATACATTCTTTAACATATCAATTAACTCATTTTTTGATATGCCTGTCCATAATGATACTTTACTCAATATATCATTTAACGTGCCCTTTGCTATTTCCTTATGATACGGCACCGTTATTTTATGTTCTCCCATTTTTGTATGTCTTTCTTAGTTCCTCATATCTTCTTATTCATTTATGCACTTGCATGTTTTATAAATAAACCGTTAACCACTTACGGGGGAATGTATATTCCTATGTCACTTGTGTTCATATACCTTGCTTTTTACTTCTGATCAAAAACTTGTAGAAAGAGCTTGAAAAATCAAAAAAAATTAGGGGAAATCATTGCCCCAAAATAGCCAGTGCAGCCCTTATTGCGGCATTTTCAAGCTCCTCGTAGGTTTTACCTTCCACTACGATCTGTCCGGGAGCAACGATTGTAATCTTAGTTTGTGTTGCACCGCTTTTTGGACCCTTTATGAATATGATGGGATGTGTTACTGTACCCTCAGAAAGCGAAATCTCTGATGTTAGGGCAGATTTTGCTTTTACTTCTCCACGAGTAGCAGCTCCTATAGCACCAGCTACTTTCATGGCAGCAATTACAGCCCTTGAGCTTTCATCACCCTTAACAAGAATTATCACGTCCTTTGCAGTACCGCCTTTTACAGTGTTTTGGATGGTTTTTTCGTTACCACCTTCAATAGGCACCTGTTTTGCCTGTTCTAATTCTTCTTTTGTCAAGTTTTGGGTTGCATTTGGTGTTGCATTTGATGTTGCGTTGGTTTTGTTTTGTATCTTTGGTTTTTCATATCCATAGTAATAATAAACACCGGCAGCTCCTGCTACAAGCAGGATGGCAACAACTGCAATAATTATTCTTCTGTCCATAAAATCACTCTCCAATTCCTATTTCTGAAACTTTCAAAAAAACAGCATATAAAGTTTTTGATCTTGTTGCTTTTGATCAGGTAACTTGAAAAATCAAAAATCAGATGTAATTCAAAAAATTAAAAAAGAAAAAAGTTTGAACCCCTGAGGGTTCTATTGGTTTATCTTTGGGTTCTTTAACCACCAATTATGATGATGGTTCCTGGTGTTACCGTTGGTGTTCTAACGTCGAAGACCAATGAATAGAGGTCAGGGTAGCGTAAGTTAGCTCCAGCGTTTGTGTTATATATGTTTTTGTTCTTCAATGAAGTTAGTGCACCAAGCATGTAAGCTGCCCTGTCCATATCTTCCCGTCCTGCAGTTGTATCAGCGAAAACAGCGTTGTATCCTACCTGTCTTGCCATAGTTTGTGGTGGAATCCATCCAAACTGATCAACGCTTGTAAATCTGTTGGTTACCAAGTACACTTCTTTTGTTGATGCGTCAAGATTTGCTGGATTTATGAAAGTAGGTGCAGCGTTGTATTCAACCACGCTATTTACCTCTACTCGGACATTGGGAGCACCTACTGCGAATTCAACTGTTACGTCTTGTGCTCCTGGTACATTTGCTTTTATGTAATCTGCAAGCGCCTTTCTTCCATCAGCAGTGTCTGCTTGCGCAGCAACAGGCGTACGTATTCTAAGTTTGATTTCGGTTGGACTTGCGAGTTTTTTAGCTTCTATTATAGCCTGCGCAACTCCGTTACAAACTATACCTTGCTCTGTTGGAGAACCTGGTCCGAATCCAAGGAAGTTTCGAATATCTCTTTCTATACCAGGTCCACCAAGGGCAGTTGCAGCTGTTGTATAGAGGTTTGGTATACCTTCTGCTGCCTGTCGACATGCCATTCTCGTACCTTGTCTTGCAACACCTGCTACCACTATGGCTTGTTGACCGGTTGCAAATGCATCTGCTACGACCTCTACTACACCGTCTCTTGGATCATCTATAGAAGCTGCTCCTCTTTGAGCGAAGTCTTTGAATTTACCTTCATCAACAAGTTGCTTTACAAGTCTGTTTGCCGGATTCATTGTTGGTGCTACAGGGCGGTTACTGCCAACTAAGATCAGAGGGTTTGATAATGCATCTGGGGATGTTGCCTCTGTGTCAAGCACACCATAATTCCAGAATCCTGTTACTCCAGCTGCAGAACCTGCTATGTCGATTGCACCTACAACATCCATTGCTGCTGCGTCTTGTCCTACAACGATGTTAGGCATCCACCCTGCTGAAGGTGATCCTCCTGCACCTGTTAGATAATTCCAAGGATCTGCTACTGCCGTTGGAATCACTGAAGCTATCATCAAGAGTGCTATTGCGATCGCGCTTATTTTTTGTACCGTCTTCATGTTTTTTTACCTCCATTTATTTTTACAAGTTCATGTAGTAAGGAGCATATAAAAAACTTTCGGTTTTTATGGAAATCACCCGGGCTTTATTGGTGTTATAATGCTCCTTATTTCAATCGTGTTGCCTATTATATATATTCTTTACGATTTGGATTTAGGAGATAACTTTATATATGAGAAGTAAGCGTGCATAAAAGATCCCAAAAATTTTTTTGATTAGGATGAAAAAACTGTTCAAAAAAAGGTTTTGATTTTAAAATGTGGCTGAAATATGTTCGATCAACTTCTAAATTGTAAAATTAGTTTTTTTGGTATATTATGGTTATTTATTATCCAACTTTTTATAAATACATCTCCAGAAGCACTAAAATGTCTATAAGAAGATTCAAAATCCATTTTTATGATCAGAACATGATCTAATGATCCTCATCAACGCCCTTTAAAAATTTCCTCTCTAACATGTATTTTAAATGTCGCCATCCATCCTTAAAAGAGCT
>CAZLGO010000038.1:0-16312 GCA_964559295.1 uncultured Methanobacteriaceae archaeon | reverse complement strand
GTTCGCGTGAAAGATAAAATGGAAGTGCGCCCAAAGCACTTGAAACAAGCCAGATAATTGTAGAAAAAACCATCGCATTTCTTAATGAAAATCTAGACTTTTTTTTGAAGATTTTGGAAAGTAAAAGACCGATTAAAATGCTAAAAAGACCAGAATAAACGAAGGGTAATATCATTTCCCTCTCATCATAGATCAGAGAGATCAAAATAGGAATCAACATTGCAATTCCTAAAAGTAAGCATATTTGTCCTGTATAATGGAGAATTGTACTTATATCGTCCTTGTTTAATCTATAGATAGTTATCACATAATCAAGACCACGATTTATACACCACCTTAATCATAAACTCTGAAGGTTATTAAATTTAATGGTTTATAAATCTGAAGATTTCAACTCAAGATAGAAGTGACCATGTATTTTCACCTATTCCATCGAAATTCTATTTATCAGGAATTAAAATTTATTACCATGACTTTGGTGTTTATTATGTCCTACCTTATTTGAGAATCTTGGTTACAGAGCCTATGCCTTTACTCCTTCCTTCTCTAAATACGAGTTTTTGTCCTTCTCTGATACAATAAGGGCTGTATTTGAATCTCATTTTGATGGTACCAGTATCTCCTGCTGACATATATTCTTTATCAAGAGGTTCAAAAATTGTAGTTTCTGAAATGGTTTCTATATGCGTTACAGATTCATAACCCTTCTTTATGGTCGTTGGATGTACAAGTATTGCCACATCAGCCACAAATTCCCTGACAGATTGTGCATCGTAGTTTAGATCACAAAGTATCATCCCTCTTTTTATATCATCGATATTCACGCCCTTTATGGAAATTCCAACGACATTCCCAGCCTCAGCACATCCTATTTTGTAATGATGCATCTCAATGGACTTTACTCTAACTTCCATAAATTTTCCATTGTCTGTGGGTCCTAAAAGTAGTTTATCTCCCTTTTCTACTTTTCCTTGTCTTATTGTTCCACTTACAACTGTTCCAACACCAACAACTGAATATATTTTATCGATATACATCATAAATGGCATTTTTTGATCTTCATCTTCAGAAGGGCTTTTCAGATTCAAAAATAGCTCATCTAATAACTCTAAACCTTCACCAGTTACAGAAGAGACCTTCATTACAGGAACTATATGCCGATTCATGTTTTTTGCCACAAATTTTGCATCTTTTTTTGATCTTATCATAAAAGGAATCCTTCCAACAAGTTTTAAAAGTTCAAATATTTTTTTTTGGACATCCTCTATTCTCTTGTCACTTACAATGTCTGTTTTTGTGATAACCACCACAACAGGAAGATCCATTGCAAGTATGATCCCAAGATGCTCCTTCGTGATGTGAGTAGGACCTTGATTGGCTGCAATCGTAACAAGACCATAGTTTAGCTTCTGCCCTACTATTCCTCTAATGGTTGTTCTAAGCCATGGTTCATGACCCACAGTATCCACAAATGAAATCACTTTATCGCATTCTTCAACGAGTTTCGCCTTTTCCTTTTTGTTTAGGGGATTTTTAATTCGCATTGGTTTTCCCCTCAAAAATCCATAGACAGCAAAAGAAAGATCGGCTGATAATCCCCTCTCAATTTCATGTTTTTGCACATCCAAGAATATCCTTGTCTTACCAGAGCCATCATCAAGGGTACCTGTAGTTAAGGTTCCAAGAAGAGTGCTTTTCCCATGATCCACATGTCCTGCGACACCCACAAGCACATGTTCCTTTTTCATATTCTGCACCTTGCCAATTTGAACTCGAGCTATGTATCCTTTGCCTGCCTTATGTTTTTCGATTTTTAGGACTTCAGCACCCACCTCATTTGCGATGTTTTTTAAAACCGATATAGATTCTTCAAATTCATTTTGAGGAAGCCCTACAAGCTCACCATCATCATCAACACCAACAAAATAAGTAGCTTCTCCTTCACCCATCTCCATTCTATATTTTAGTTGGGATATGAGGCGCTGTTTTCTCTCTTTGTTAAGATGATAACTTCTTTTGAGATTTTGTTTGAATTCTATATTTCCCCTTTCACCTTTTTTTGTGATATTATAGATCTTTTGTGTCATACAGATCAAATTTTATCTGCTGGTATGAAATACGCATCTCCATATTTTTCTTCTTGTAGTTTTCTTACCATCTGGGAGGCTATTCTGACGTCATCTGTTTTTTTGATGATCCTTCTGGTTTTTAAACTTAGAGTTTTTCCACAAGGACACTTCTTTTGGGAAGTGGTTTCTTTTGCATACATCGCACGTCCACAATCACATCTGAATATGATGTACATTAAAATCACCTTTTGTGAACTTTTCTTAAAAGTTCAATCTCATGCTGTTATTCTTTCTATTTCAAACAAATCAATTTTCGCTGGAAAAAGCAGTCCACCAGTATTTTTTATGATCCCAACACCCTCAGATCCATCGGCAAATTTGACTTTAATTGATTTTCCTTTTCTACCTCCACTTAAAGCTGTTGCAGTTGCATATCGAATAAAAGTTCCTTCATAAACTGATACTAAAACTATATCGCCACTTCTAACTCCTCGTAATTTTGGATAAAGGAATAGAAGGAGGATTATAATTCCAATTGATGCGGGTATGGTTCTTGATAATGGAAAAAAATCTGGGAAAAACGCATATCCAAGAAGTAACAGTCCAAAGATGATTACAACGAACTTTAAGAAATTCCATATCTTCCCAAACATCTCAATGACCCTCTCTTATTTTTAACTACTTTATTCGCTTCAATACCCTATTATCTTATTAAGCAGAGGGAGTATCACATTTGGTATTGATATTATGGTTCCTATGCTGCATCCTATATTGGAACCTACCACAACCAACAAAACCCTGAAGAGATTGTTATGCATAAGTTCCCTAAAACTTTCACATTTTCTAAACTCGATCAAATCTGCGGTGCTTAATTTTCTCATTTTAGCTTCCACAAGACCCGCAAACCATCCAGCAGCAAGAAGAGGGTGTATAGAAGTTATGGGGGCAACAAGAAATGCCGTTATTGCTGAGTAGATCCTTGCACCTGCTAAGATAGCTCCTATGGAAGATAATCCTCCTGTCAATAATATAAATTCAATGAGACTTGTTTTTATGTTGATTCCATGTAACAGCGCCAAAGCAAATACTCCAATAAAAACAAGAGGTATTGCAAATAAAATGAGTTTTCCAACGGAGAATCTTGATTTTTTTGTATCCAGAAGGTCATGAAGCGGTGGAATTTTCCATGGGTTTTTTAGGTATTCTATGATTCCTTCTTCATGTCCAGCACCAACCACAGCAACGACATTTTCCTCATTAAGGTTGAGAAGCATTTTTGCCATGTAGGCGTCTCTTTCTGTAACTAAGACATCGTAGGCTCTTGGGGACATATTCTGGAAGTATTCCATAGCATCTTTTAGTACATCACCCTTGGTCATGTTGTCTACATTCTCTATTGCCTCATCTTTGCTGAAGAATGATAATATCAGTTCATATACAAACTTCATTTTCTCTATGAAGCTCATTCTATCCAAAGCACGTTTTAAAGTTACTCTTATATCGCGATCTATTAAAACAACCCTTGCATTTACCTCTTTCGCCGTATTTATAGCCTCAAGCATCTCTGTTCCAGGTTTTACTCCTATTTCATCCCCTATTTTTCCCTGAACATAGGACAAAAATCCACTGACTAAAAACAACGTAAGTCTATCACTGTTAAGCAATTCTTTTATCTTGATGCCTTTCTCATCATCTTGGTTCATTAGACTTTTGTAACGATTCCTGCACAATTCTACAGCAACAACCTCTGGTTTTTTCTCCAGAATAGTCTCTCTTACCTTTTTGATACTTTTTTTTGACACATGGGCTGTTCCAACTATTTCAAGTTCTTTAGGTACCATAACGATCTCACTATATTAGCCTTTTGATTTCTCTATTCTCATATATCGGAACGTGATCATATATATTTCTTCTCAGAGAGAATCTAATATCCTCAGAAAATCCAAGTTTCTTGAGTCTGAATGCAGTATTTGAGTTCCAGACAGCATTATTGACCATTTTATCATCATGAGATGCCATATATGCTGCAAAAGCCCATTCATCAGGTTTGCAGTCTTTTAGGTAAGATATTATTTCACCTGCTCCTAAAAAATCCTCAATTACAAATTTACCGCGTACTCCTGCCATTACAATTTCTATATGATCATCTGCAATTTCACATGCCGCCTCAGCCACAGCTTTTGCATTTACAAATGATCCAATGAGCGTCTTTGATCTTATTTTTTCGAGAATCCTTGTACCATTGCTTGTGGTTAGAACAAGGACCTTGCCATGAAATTTTTTTATTTCAACTGGTGAATTTCCAGCATCAAAGCCTTCTATATGCGCTCCATCCCGCTCACCTGCAAGGGTGGCATCATGCTTTTTGGCAAGCAATATTGCATTTTCTATGTTTTTCGCTGGTATTATTTGATCGAAATTATTCAAAGCAGCAATTATGGTGGTACTTGCTCTTAATACATCCACCATGATGGCAACATCCTCAGAAGCGGACTTTCCTAAGCTTAAAGAAACTTTCATTACAGACACCAAAAAATAAAAATAAATAAAAACTAAAAAACAAACCAGAATCTTAGACTTTCTCAGCAAAACCAAAACTTCTTCTTACAGACGTTATTTTGATCTTAACCTCATCGCCTACTTTGGTTCCAGGCACAAATACCACAAAACCTTTTATATGCGTGAGACCATCGCCTTCTTTACCAATGTCTTCGATTTTAACTTCATGTTCTTCTCCTACTTCTATAGGAGCTCTCTTTGGTTCATAACCTGTTCTAAACAATTCATCACATCCTTCGACCACTTGGTGGTCTTATATGATTTTATCTGTGTAATATAATATAAACTTTTTGTCAGATAGCTCTTTTCAATCCACTGTTGTTAAAAGAGAACTGTTAAATGTCTGAGGATAGAAAAATATAAAATTGAGGAGAACTAAAAATCGAAGAGATTTAAATGATTGTTTTATTAAATGTCTTTGTAAAAGGTAAATGGAATTTTTTTAGTCGTAATAACCAGAATTACTTGGTTCGTAAAAATAATTTGGACAAGCAACACCAGGTTTTAGGTGATATCTATGGATATATTCGCAGTAGGCTTGGTTATAATCATAGCAGGTTGGATCGTTCAGCTGTACAAGACAACCTTCAAGAAAGACAGGAATTTTAATCTGTATTTCTTTCTGTTTTATGCCATCAGGATTAGTTTTTTATGTATTGACAATTTTTTAGGAAATAACACAATCATTGGCATTAAATATAATTATCCTGACATCAGAAGCGACTATTAGTAATAATTCAGAGGAAGTAGCAACTGTAGATATGTATAGTGGGGCTTTGATTTATGAGAATATGGGATATTCCACCAGAAAAGTTATGTCGTAATCATCTGCTTGGTGAACACAGGGAGCTTCATGCTTTGTGGACGATACTAACACAAGAAAAGAAGGGGTACTCCAATCACCCTGAAACCCTAAGATGGAAAGGTAAGCTTAAAGCGTTATATTTAAGGCATGAAAATCTTGCTAAAGAAATGAAAAGAAGAGGATACCGACATAATAGTTTTCTTAATCCTGATCTGGCAATTGGAAAGGATAAACAGGATGAATACATTCACTCGCCCAAGGAACAAATCCAAATCTTAAGACGCAAAGGGTGCGGATGTGATGTTTAGCAAACAGAAAACATCTGACTAGAGGACTTTCAGTTCATCAGCATTGAGAGATCTGTTCAAATGTTTAGCATTTCACAAATAAAAAACTTAATTACTTTAACTGTTAAATTCCAATAGAGCGTGATGAGGATGAAACGTTTAAGTTGGGAAGTTCAGTTGGGTTTATTTTTAATAACGTTATCTGTAGTTATCTATCTTATCCATTATATGATCTTTAGAGATCCTCACCATATCTTCATTTACATGACAGGAGACATTGCTTTTCTTCCCATCGAAGCTTTATTAGTAGTTCTGATAATTGAACGTTTGTTAAATAAAAGAGAAAAACAAGAGAGACTAGAAAAGCTGAATATGATCATAGGAGCTTTTTTCAGTGAGGTTGGAACAAAATTGTTGGCTTACCTATCTAACTTCGATCCTAAATTAGATGAAATTAGAAAGGATCTTATTATAACCGACGAATGGTCTGATCAAGAATTTTTGAGTGTCAGCAAACGCCTTAAGAGTTACGATCATGAAGTTAGAATACAAAAGATCAATTTAGAACATTTACACAGTTTTTTAGAAGAAAAAAGGAATCTTCTGATGATACTCTATCCTAATTTACTTGAACATGGATCCTTTAGTGAGCTTCTTCGAGCAGTCTACCATCTCACACAGGAGCTATCCCATAGAAAAGATCTAATAGAATTGCCAGATAGTGACTACGAACATCTTGAAGGCGATATAAAAAGAGCATATGTTTTACTGGTTCACGAATGGGTGGATTATATGAGATATTTGAAAGATAATTATCCATATTTCTTTTCTCTTGCTATGAGAACGAATCCCTTTGATCAGGATGCCTCACCCATAGTAAAATAAATGATTTTCAATTAATCGTTAAATAATGCAGATAAAATTAAAAGATTTTCAGGTTCGCTCATCGATGAACTTCATCAGCGGAATTCAACAGATGAATTAGCAACCAGAGGAAAATCATGAAAAATAAATATCAATTTAATGGAAAAAAATATGAAAAATCGTCCAGACTTCAAAGAGAATGGGGCAACAGGTTAATCAGGGAATTAAGTTTGGGAGGAAATGAAACCGTTCTTGATCTTGGATGTGGGAATGGTCTTACAACAGTAGAACTTGCAGAAATGGTTCCTGATGGGAAGGTTGTGGGAGTTGACAGTTCTCCCTCCATGATTGAGGTGGCGAAATCCCATAAAACAGAAAATATGGAATTGATGCTTCTTGATGTAGGTGAGATGGATTTTGATGGAGAGTTTGATGTTGTATTCTCAAATGCTGCGCTTCACTGGATATTGGACCATGAAAAGCTTCTTAGAAATATATACAATGCCCTAAAACCAAATGGATTTATGAGAGTACAGTTCGCAGGTTATGGAAACTGTCCTAACTTTATTGGTGTTATAAGAGAAGTTATGGAACTTTCAAAGTTTGTAACCTATTTTAAAGATTTCAGATGGCCATGGTACATGCCAAAAACTCGAGAATATAAGAAATTACTTTCACAAACCAAATTTGGAGAGTACAGGGTTTGGATGGAAGATGTAGATCATTACTTTACCGATGAAAAATCAATGGTCGGATGGATCGAACAGCCAAGTATTGTTCCTTTCCTTGCAGTACTTCCAGAAACTGTTAAAAAATCATTTAGAGATTTAGTAGTTGAAAAAATGCTTGAAAGAACAAAAAAACCAGATGGAACTTATTTTGAGGCTTTTAAAAGGATAAATGTATATGCAAGAAAATAGAAAAATGTGAATAAAAACTTAAAAATGGAGGTTTTAATGAGAATTGTTACAACTCCTATGTGCAAAGAGGTTCTAAAACTTGCAGGTATTTCTGACTTTATTGTAAGAGAGGACCCTAATTCTGTTGATGCAGACATAGCAGTTGTACTTTCTGAGACAAAAACAAACATTAAATCTATAAAGATTAAATTGAATACATTCTCACAGATAAAAGAAAGTATTAGGATGCTATCAGAAATATTCGGGACCGAACCACTCGAATCTTTAAATTATAATACAGAAAAAGAAGAAATAGAAAATTTAAGAAACTTTAACGAAAACCAAAAAATAAAAGTGAAAGTATATTCAAACTTTTTAAGAGACATTGTAAAGGATATGGGCTTTAAGGTTGTTGATCAGGATTATGACTTTGTGGTTTATCCAGATTACATGGAAGACGAGATAAAAGATGTAATAAAAAATAAAAAGGTTATCAAAGTACCTTCTCATAAAAACGTACCAGAAGACCCTTTGGAGAGAGCAAAACTACGATACAGAATCTTGGAGAGGAAATTATGTATGAAACCCTGACATATACCGGAGGAGTTCACAAACATGAGGAAATGAGAGAACTTATAGAGGATCTTGGAGGATTTGTGTTACAGGAGACATTTATCCAGATGGATCTTGTTGTAACCTTAGCTGTTCCAATTGAGGATGTGGATAAGATAAAAGAAAAGGCAGCAGAGCTTTTAGGAACTGTAAAGGTTGCGCCAATGGCAGGAACAGAAATTGCAGTAGTCTCTCCAACCCTTGCGAGGCAGCACCTTCCCCACTCTGCATGTGATATTGCAGAGTACTTGAGAAGATACGGAACAAAGGACAACATGATAGGTCTTGCAAGGGGAGCAGGCAAAGGAATCTCTCGAATATCAGAAGATGAAAAGAGACTCATTGAGGAACATGATGCAGCTGTTTTTGCTCTTGGAAGCTTTAGGGAATGTATATTAAAAAAGACTCACCTTTTTGAGGATATTGAGATACCAGTTATAGTTACAGGGGCACCTGATATTGATGTTGAGGATCTTCCTGGAGCAGATGCATATGTTGGAGGCTTGGGAAGAATTCCGAGGAGATTAAAAAAAGGAGAGCATATAAGAGCGCTTAAAAAATTGGTTGAAGTTACAGAAAGGATTTTAGATGAAAGGAGAAGGGAGATATCAGAAGATCCACCTCTTGTGCCATCTATTCTTGTAAAAACAGAGATAGAAAATCAGGTGCCTGCAATAGAGGAGGTTCACTCCCCTGCACCTGTTGTAAGCCAGTTGGACGGTGTTCGCGTGAAACTCAACTACAATGATTACAGGGACGAGATTTCTGAAGTTGTGGTAAGCGATTACATTCTGAAGGATATTTCGGAGATCACAGAATCACTTATGTACCACCATACATTGGTAAAAATGTTACCAGAAACAGCTATTATCTAATTTGATAATGATGTTCAGAGTTATGGCACTTTGAGAACAAAAATCAAAATTTCATTTTATTCGGAGGTAAAATGAAAAGAATCGTTCGATTTGTTTTATTTGCTTTTATATTCTTTGTTGGATATTTGGCTCTTAATTATTATGTATTTTATAGAATTACTACATTATTCGGCGTTTTCATGACCAATAGTTTCCATTTTTTGGTATTTTGCCTTGCATTATCCTATCCTGTTGCGGCGTTAATTGAAAGGAACATATCCAACCTATTTACACGCATTCTCTATACAATTTCTTCTACATGGATAGGCGTCATATTTTTCCTGTTCTGTTTCCTTATCGTTTATGAAATAGTCAAGATATTTTTTAATATTTCCCCTTTAACTGCAGGGATGACAATTATAATTTCTACTGTGATATTAAGCGCTTATTCCATCATCAACGGATTTTTTATAGAAATTAAGAAAATTGAGATACCTCTGAAAAATCTAAAGAAAGAAGTTAGAATTGTTCAGCTTACCGACATCCATATAGGTTCTATAAGAAATTCGGGCTTTCTTGAGAGGATAGTCAAAAAAACAAATAATTTAAACCCAGATATAGTGTTGATAACAGGCGATATGGTTGACGGTAGCGCCCAACTGCATAAAGAGACTTTTAGCCCTATAAATGAACTCAAAGCACCAGTTTTCTTTGTAATGGGCAATCATGAAGCTTATGAAGGATTAAACAATGTTTACAGGGTTCTAAATGCTACAAAAATAAACGTATTGAGAGATGAGATGATCGAATTTGATGGTATACAGTTAATTGGTGTGGAGTATTCCTTCGATGGAGAATATTTGAGTAAAGTGCTTCCTGAATTTACAATCCAAAAAACAAAACCTTCAATACTAATGCATCATCTTCCCAATGGTTTGGAGTTTTCAAAGGATTTAGGTGTTGATTTACAGCTTTCAGGACATACTCACAATGGACAGGTATTTCCTTTTAGCTTCATAGTTAGATTGCTTTTTCCATATGTTAATGGACTCTATGAGCATAATGGTACATATCTTTACGTTTCTCAGGGTACCGGAACATGGGGTCCACCAATGAGACTCGGCTCAAAAAATGAAATCACCTTGATTAAATTAAAGAAGATAAAAATAAGGAGTTAAAAACTATTTTCTAACTCCAAAAAAGTTTATAGCACCAATTAAATCTTCAAACGCCTCTAACTCCCTCTTTAAGATTTCTTCTTTGGCTAAAGTCCCACTCATCTCCCCGTCCACAGATAACTTGTCTGGACCCCTTGCAACAAGCCTTTCTGTTCCATCTCTGCTTAAGATCTCCTCAGCTTTCTTATCATGTACAAATGCACGACCTGGAATTATCACGGTTTCTTTGAGTTCTGAGAGGTTAGCTGTTTCAAGGTCTTTTTGTGTAATAAGGCATCCTATGTCCTTATCCACAGCAGAAACATTTACTAAATCATCAGCATCAAGATTCTTTATTATCTTTTCTATAAATGGAGCAGCAACTTTACTTGTTAATATGGTGGCTTTGGATGTAATTTTAGGTAAATTTTCCAGGTATTTTTTATTTTTTGATTTTGAAAGAGCAAAGGGAGCATCATTTTTAGGATCACAGATGGGTGTTCCTGTAACTCTGAATTTGAATTCATTATCAACGTATCTCACTAACTCTTCAAATTCTTCAAGAGTATGTGGAGTTATACCCTCCAATATCGGTTCATTACCCAATATGAGACCCTGGCTTTCAAAATTTGCAAATCTCATTAATATGAAGGCCTTTGCCCCCCATTCTTCCAGTGTGCTACACGTTTTAAACAGCTCTTCTTCATCGTTTATTCCAGGTACAATAACAGAAGCTGCATGAACCTCACAGCTTTCACAAAATATCTTTAACGCTTTAAGAGATTCTTCAGGACTTCTATCTCCCATCCATTTTTTTCGCATTTCTGGCGAGGTTGAAAACACCGTAAAGGTTACTTCATCGACTCCCATGGAAATGAGGCTTTCTGCTGTTTTTGCATCATCTATACCTTTACCACTTGTGTATCCAAGATGTACAGGAAGTCCAAACTGGTAAAATGCAGAGACAACGTCTAAAAGATAGGGATAACAACTTACATCCCCTCCTCCGCTGATATTTATTTTAAGATCTGTATTGTGGTGTCCACCCATAATCAACGAGTTTTGAACCTCTCCTACAACAAAGAATGGGAGTTTAAACTCACTTTTCGTTTCTGTAACACCTTTTGTACAGTATTCACAACCGATTTTGTTAGGAGAACAGCGTCTGCATCCAAGAGGAGGTGGATTTTTCACCTTCTTAAAATAACAGTACTTACAAAAGCCCCTACAATCTTTTCCAGGTATTCCACCAACGTCTGCTATTATTTGCATATTAATTAAATTTTTTACATAAGAGAAGATAATACTTTCGGATCGAATAGGAGGTAATACAAAAGTGTCGAATGGTTTTACTTTATAAAGTTTTCTACTTGAGTCAAGAAGTAAATCTAATAAAATATGAAGAGATACATCAATCATCGTATACCAAAATATCGAAGGATTTCCTAATGGGGAAGCTAATATATAGAGAAACTTCCCCATATGGATTGGTATACAAAAAAACCAATAGGAGGGAAAAAATGGCGAAGTTTGAAGATAAGATCGACTTGTACGACGACAGAGGAAATCTTGTGGAATCCCAAGTCCCATTAGAAGCTATAAGCCCATTGAGAAACCCAGCAATCCATAAAATTGTGTTGGGTCTTAAAAGAACATCAGCAGTGAACCTCGAAGGCGCAGAAATGGCTTTAAAGACCGGAGCAGTCGGAGGTATGAACTGTAAAATCTTGGGAAGAGAAATGGACCTTGACTTGTGCGGAAATGCAGATGCTTTAGCAGCAAAAGTAAAAGAGATAGTGCAGGTTGAAGAAGGCGATGACACAAACGTCGAAGTTTTACACGGCGGAAAGAGAATGTTAGTGCAAGCACCAAGCGCAAGATTTAATGCAGCCGTAGAATATACAGCAGGAACTTCAGTTGCCGCTGCAGCAATTGTCCAAGCAATCGTCGAACAATTCGATGTTGATATGACCGATGCAAATATGGTAAAAGCAGCTATTTGTGGTAGATATCCACAATCAGTTGAATACATAGGTGGAAACATAGCTTCAATGCTTGACATGCCTCAAAGATTAGAAGGTCCAGGATATGGGCTAAGAAACATCTTGGTAAACCACATGGTTGCAGCAACACTTAAAAACACCATGCAAGCAACCGCTCTGTCAGGTATATTAGAACAAACTGCCATGTTTGAGATGGGAGATGCAGTAGGAGCCTTTGAAAGATTGCACCTTCTTGGACTTGCGTATCAATGTCTGAATGCAGACAACCTTGTGTACACACTGGTAAAAGAAAATGGTAAAACCGGTACAACAGGAACCGTGGTAGGAAGTATTGTTGAGAGAGCTCTGGAAGATGGTGTAATCAAAGTAGAAAAAACATTAAACGGATTTAATGTCTATGGAACAGACGATCTGGCAAAATGGAACGCCTATGCAGCAGCAGGACTTATAGCAGCTACAATGGTAAACCAAGGAGCTGCAAGAGCTGGGCAAGGTGTATCATCCACACTTGTATACTACAACGACCTAATTGAATTTGAAACAGGACTACCAAGCGTAGACTTTGGTAGGGTTGAAGGTACGGCAGTAGGATTTTCGTTCTTCAGCCACTCTATCTACGGCGGTGGAGGACCAGGTATTTTCAACGGAAACCACATCGTTACCAGACACTCTAAAGGATTCGCTATACCATGCGTAGTAGCAGCAATGGCATTAGACTCTGGTACACAGATGTTCTCTCCAGAAGCAACCTCTGGTCTAATCAAAGATGTGTTCAGCGAGATTGATGAGTTCAGAGAGCCATTAAAATACGTAGTGGAGGCAGCAGTAGAAATAAAAAATCAAATCTAACTATCTTGTAATTCGGGGGCATAATAACTAATGGACATCGAGATATTTCCTCACAGGTTGCTAAGTGCTGATACAACCGAGAAATTGTTAAACGAGCTTGAAGATATGGAAGCTGTAAAGAGAATGGTTATACACGGACCAAAGCTTCCTCCTGAAGAAGTTGGACATCCTGATCGTAGAACCATAAAAATCAAGGACGAGGAAGTGGATTTACTGGTTAAAACAGGACGAATCCTCATTGAAATCGAAAAAGAAGAAGCGACTGATACAATTGATAACATAAAGGAAATCTGCAAAGATCATATGCCTTTTGGATTCGACGTACATCTTGGAAGATTCATAAAGAAGGAAAAAACAGTTACAGATCACCTAAAATTCAGAGAAGAATTAGAAGAAATGCCAGAAGAGATGATAGGATTAACAGATCCTAGTGCAAGACTCAAAGACAGAGCCAAGATAATAAAGAGGAAAAAAGAATGATTGGCAAGGTAACACAGGTTGTAGATTGCAGAGAAACAATGGGAATGGGTGAAGGAGGAGGTATTGCACAGCGAGGGACATTTGCAGAATGTGGAAGTGAAGTTTTAGCAATCGCAATGTCTCCTGGAAGAAGACACATAACAAAGCCTGTCTGTGAGATCACATATGCTTTGCGTGAAGCAAACATCAAGACAAGCACTCTCGTTTTGAACGCAGGAGCAGGTGTTCCACACGATGCTCCGACAGCAGGAGCAGGTAGTCTTTTTGGACTCACTCCTAAGGAGAAAGAGCAGATTAAAAGACACAAACTCATCGTGGTACATCTTGGTGGTGTAATGCACCACATCATCTACAAGGCAAGATTGATACTAAGGAACGTAGAGAAACCCTGTGTTGTAATATGTGAATATCCAGTTGACTTTGAGGATTTTGCAAAGATCGGTGTCAAAACCAAAGTTGTAATGCCCGAAGAACCAAAAACCAAAGGTGAAATTGTGGATATAATAACAGGTGTTATAAGAGGAGAAACCTGCCCCCAAGATAAATTGGATGAAATTATAAGAAAAGTTAGATTAGCGTTAGGAGGTGCATGATATGGCACAATTTTATCCCGGAACAAGTAAGGTTGCCGAGAATAGAAGAAAATTAATGAACCCAGATTATACGCTTGAGAAATTAAGAGATGTGTCTGATGAAGACGTCGTAAACATCTTAGGTCACAGAGCTCCTGGTGAAGAATACCCAAGCGTCCACCCACCACTTGAAGAAATGGAGGAACCAGAAGGTCCTGTAAGGGAACTTGTGGAACCGATAGACGGTGCAAAAGCTGGAGATAGAATAAGGTACGTACAGTTTACTGATTCAATGTACTTTGCACCAGCCCATCCATTCATAAGATCCAGAGCCTATCACTGGAGATTCAGAGGGGCGGACACAGGTACTTTATCAGGAAGACAGATAATCGAATCAAGGGAAAGAGACGTTGAAAAATATGCAAAAACACTTATTGAGACAGAATTCTTCGACGCTGCGAGAACAGGTACAAGAGGAAAAACAGTACATGGACATGCTCTAAGACTTGATGAAGACGGTATGATGTTTGACATGTTAAGAAGACAAATCTTAAACAAGGAAACAGGAAAAGTAGAAGCTGTCAAGAATCAGATTGGTGACGAGCTTGACGCACCAGTTGTCCTTGGTGAACCACTGGATGAAGAAACCCTAAAGAACAAAACAACCATCTACAGAAAAGACGGTGATGCATACAGAGATGATAAAGCTGCAGTAGAAGTACTACATAGAATCCATGTACTAAGATCTCAAGGCGGATTCTGTCCAGAATAAAAAAAGGAGGTGAAATTATGGCTGAAAAATTATTCATGAGGGCTTTAAAAGAGAAATTCACAGAAGCTCCAGAAGATAAAAAGACCAGATTCTATGTGTATGGCGGTTGGAAACAATCTGAAAGAAAAAAGGAATTCGTAGATGCTTCTAGAAAGGCGGTAGCAAAACGTGGAATCCCAATGTACGACCCAGATGTTGGAACGCCATTAGGACAAAGAGTGCTGATGCCTTACCAAGTTTCAACAACAGATACATTCTGTGAAGGAGATGACCTACACTTTGTAAACAACGCAGCAATGCAACAATTCTGGGACGACATAAGAAGGACTGTTATTGTAGGATTAAACCATGCACACACGGTTATTGAGAAAAGATTAGGTAAAGAGGTTTCACCTGAGACCATAAACCACTACCTGGATACCATAAACCATGCGATGCCTGGTGCTGCGGTTGTCCAAGAACACATGGTAGAAACTCACCCAGGACTCGTTGACGACAGTTACGTTAAAGTCTTTACAGGAAACGACGAGATAGCAGCTGAAATCGACAGACCCTATCTGATAGATATAAACAGAGAATTCCCAGATGATCAAGCAGAAGCACTCAAGGCTGAAGTTGGAGACGGAATGTGGCAGGTTGTCAGAATTCCGACTATCGTTTCAAGAACCTGTGACGGTGGTACAACTTCAAGATGGTCTGCTATGCAAATTGGTATGTCAATGATTTCAGCTTACAAAACAGCAGCAGGTGAAGCTGCAACAGGTGACTTTGCATATGCTGCAAAACACGCAGAAGTTATACACATGGCTACATACCTACCAGTAAGAAGAGCAAGAGGAGAAAACGAACCAGGTGGACTGGCATTTGGATTCTTAGCTGATATAGTCCAAACTCCAAGAAAATACCCAGATGATCCTGTAAGACAAGCCTTAGAGGTAGTAGCAGCAGGTACAATGCTATACGACCAGATATGGCTTGGTTCCTACATGTCAGGTGGTGTAGGATTTACTCAGTATGCTACAGCAGCATACACAGACAACATACTTGACGATTTCACAACCTTTGGAAGGGAATATGTAGAAGACAAATGGGGATTAGCAGAAGCACCAAACACCATGGACACAGTTTTGGATGTTGCATCTGAGGTAACTTTCTATGGATTAGAACAATACGAGGACTTCCCAGCACTCTTAGAGACCCACTTTGGTGGATCACAAAGAGCAGCAGTTGTAGCTGCAGCATCAGGATGTTCAACAGGATTTGCAAAAGGAAACTCACAAACAGCATTAAGTGGTTGGTATCTATCCATGTACTTGCACAAAGAACAACACGCAAGACTCGGATTCTATGGATACGACCTGCAAGACCAATGTGGAGCAGCTAACACATTCTCCATAAGGTCAGATGAGGGTCTACCTCTTGAGCTTAGAGGAGCTAACTATCCAAACTACGCAATGAACGTTGGACACCAAGGTGAGTACGCTGGTATCAGCCAAGCAGCGCATTCTGCAAGAGGAGACGCATTTGTGG